>JAFGNR010000087.1 GCA_016926915.1 Anaerolineae bacterium | reverse complement strand
CTTGACAGCCCACAAGGGTCCGGCGATAATACGTACATGAGTGAAAGCCTGGAAATGTATCTCGCGACCATCATACGCCACAGGTCATCCCGAGAGGAGCCTTTGCCATTGTCGATGCTGGCCAATGCGCTTTCGATTGCCAGCGTCTCGGCCAATGAGATGTGCCGTAAGCTGCAAGAACAGGGACTGGTGATCTACCGGCCGTACAAGGGCGTAACACTCACGGAAGAGGGAGAGCGTCAAGGGCGCGCCGTTCTGCGCCGCCGTGGGATCTGGACCGTATTTTTGACGCAAAAGCTGGGAATCGAACCGGAACGCGCCCACGAAATAGCCGACACGCTGGAACATGGCATCCCAGACGACGTTGCAGACCGGCTGGCCGATTTCCTGGGCAATCCCCGGGTAACCCCGTTGGGAATGCCGATTCCCTCGGCCAACACGACCTATGCTTACCCGGTGGCAATCCCCTTGATCGCCGTCACAACCGGCAGAATCGGACATGTTGCCGAACTTCCCCTGGAGCCTACCACGCGAGATTTCCTCCACGCACACGGCTTGCAAGTTGGGACTCCGGTAACCGTCCTGAGTATCACCGATTCCGGGGAACGTCTACTGGCGCTGGGTGCAGCGGAAACGCCAGAACGCCATCTTAGCATAGCGCAAGCCGTTGCCGGGCAAATCCGCGTCATTCCCCAAGAGGATTTGCATGAAGTCGCAGAGGTGGTTTGTGAGCCCGTCCGGGAAACGCCATCCCCCGTCAAACTGCTTCCCCTGAGCCAGTTGCACAAAGAAGAAACCGGCATCATCGTGCGGATCAATAGCCGTGGCGCACTGCGACAGCGGCTTTTGGACATGGGAATTGTCACGGGAGAGGAAATCCGTTTGAAGCACAAAGCACCGTTTGGCAACCCGCTGGAATTCGAGATCAAAGGATACCAGATTTCGTTACGCAAAGAAGAAGCGGCAGAAATCATGGTAGAGGTGCCGTTCTGCACCTGACGGAGTCGTATCGTATGATGCGGGAAGCCACGTAACCGGGCTTCCCGTTTTCTTTTTGCCTGCAAACGCCAGCTCTGATGCGTCCACCCGACTGGAGACCGCTGTGCACCGGATGCACGAACGGATGTTTGCGTCGGCCTTTTTCTCCTCACACGAGTTATTAGGTTCCCCTAACAATTCCCTTGACAAGGCTGAAGTTCGTGATATATTTAGGCATACCTAACAATTTAACCGTATATCATTACAGTTAACCATAAGAAGGAGGTAAGCAATGCTAAAGCGGTTGAGCGAGCTAAGCCCCGGTGAATCAGGAACCATTCGCAAGGTTGAAGGGGATAAGGCGATCCGGCGCAGAATGTTGGATATGGGCCTGGTCAATGGCGCAGAAGTACACGTCAAACGCGTAGCGCCATTGGGCGACCCCATCGAGTTTATCGTGCGCGGATATAGTCTGTCTCTGCGCAAAGCAGAAGCACTAGCAGTTCACGTAGAAACCGCGTGAGATCGTAGATGATGCCGTTAGCGATGGCTAGATCCGGAGAGACCGTGAAGTTAGTGGCGTTGCGCGGCGGGCTACGCATGCGCCGGCGTCTGGCTGACATGGGACTAACACTCGAAATGCCCTTGCGCGTTGTGCAGCACAACGGAAATGGCCCGCTCATTGTCGCCGTCAAGGATACACGCCTGGCCATCGGGCGCGGAATGGCCCACCATATCATGGTCGAGCCCTGCGAATGATGGTCTTGTTGCTTCCACAGAAAACGTGTTCAGCAAAGAAACCATTCTAAAGGAGTAGAATCATGACAACCATTGCCCTGGCGGGCAATCCCAACGTAGGCAAGAGTACGGTGTTCAACGCCCTGACCGGAGCGCGGCAACATGTAGGAAACTGGCCTGGGAAAACCGTCGAGAAGAAAGAAGGTACCTGGACTTATCAGGGCCACACCTACACTATCGTAGACTTGCCCGGAACTTACAGTCTCACGGCATTTTCCCTGGAAGAAATCATCGCCCGCGATTTCATCATCGATGCCCATCCCGACGCCGTTGTCGTGGTAGTGGACGCAGCCAATCTGGAGCGCAATCTTTATCTGGTTGTGCAAATCATCGAGATGGGCGCGCCGGTCGTGGTAGCGCTCAACATGTCCGACATCGCGGAAGCTAAAGGATTCAAAATCGACGTCGCAAAATTGGCACAAGGCCTGGGTGTGCCGGTTATCCCCCTGATTGCACGCGAGGGGCGGGGAATCGACGCCCTGAGCACGGCGATCTCTAACACACTGCATACATCACAGGAGTCTTGAAATGGCACACCCACATACTGCGGCTTACACTCGCGACCGGGGCCTGGTGGATTATGGCGCCGAGGTCGAAAACGAAATTGCCACAATACACGCAGTGATCGAACAGAATGCCGACCTGTCTACACGATACAGCCCGCGTTGGTTGGCCCTCAAACTACTAGAGGAAGATGAGGACATTCTCGAAAAACTACACAGCAATCAGAACCATACCGGATTGATAGCACAGGCCGCGACCAGTGTCGAGCATTTGCGCGCCGTCTACGGCGACGACGTGGACACCATTATCGCCGACCGGCGCTACGGTTGGATCCACGGACTGGTCAAGGAAACCGTGCAACACACAACAACGGAGCGCCTGTCGCTTTCCGACAAAATCGACCGGATCGCAACCAACCGGGTCCTGGGTATCCCCATCTTCCTGGCCTTGATGTGGGTCGTGTTCAAGGTTACGACCGACGTCGCCGGTCCTTACCTGGATTGGGTTGATGGCGTTATCGGCGGCCCCATCACTAACTGGGTTGTCGCAATCCTGGGGGTGTTGGGCCTGGACGGCGGCTGGGTTGAAAGCCTCTTCGTAGATGGCATCATCGCAGGTGTGGGCGGCGTCCTGGTCTTCGTACCGGTGATGATGTCGCTCTATCTGGCGCTGGCCATCCTGGAAGACTCCGGCTACATGGCGCGGGCGGCATTCGTTATGGACCGGTTGATGCACGCGTTAGGTCTCCACGGCAAGAGTTTCCTGCCGATGATCGTAGGCTTCGGGTGTACCGTCCCCGCATTCTACGCCACCCGCACCCTGGAAAACGAGAAAGACCGTATCCTGACCGGGTTGTTGGTCCCCTTTATGAGCTGTGGAGCGCGGCTCCCCGTCTACGCGCTGTTTGCAGCGATTTTCTTCCCGGAAAATGCCGGCGCGGTGATCTTCTGGATGTATATCACCGGCATCGTGGTTGCCATTGTTCTGGGCGTGATCCTCAAAAACACCCTCTTCAAGGGCAAGGAACAAGCCCCCTTCGTGATGGAGTTACCCCCCTACCGGCTGCCTACCCTAAAAGCGATCTGGTTCCACATGTGGGAACGCACACGCGGCTTTGTACGCAAGGCCTGGGGCCTGATTATGGCAACGAGCGTCATCATCTGGGTGCTATTGGCAATCCCAGTGGGCGGAAGCGGCGCCTTCGCCAATACCGCAGTCGACAAGAGCGCCTTTGCTGCTGTATCGCAGGGCATGGCGCCGATTTTCAAGCCCGCAGGTTTTGGAAACTGGCGCGCCAGCGGCGCCCTGGTCACAGGCTTTGTCGCCAAAGAGGTCGTGGTAGGGACCATGGCCCAGGTCTATGCGGTTGAAGAAGGTGAAGAAGCAGCCGAATCTACTACCTTTTTCGAGGATGTAGGCGCGATCTTGACCAGTTTTGTCGGTGCGACAGTAGACACGCTCAAATCATTGCCGCTCATCGTGGGCATAGATCTCTTCGAAGGCGAGGAAGAAGAAGAACTGACCGACCTGATGGTTGCGGTCCGCGACGACTTCGAGGCGACCAGTAACGGTCATGGAGCGCTAGCCTCGCTCTCCTTCATGCTCTTCGTACTGCTTTACACGCCTTGCATGGTAGCAGTCGCCGCCGAACGTCAAGAACTGGGAGCAAAATGGACATGGGTCAGCGTGGTAGGCCAATTGGCTCTGGCCTGGATCATCGCCGCCATTGTTTTCCAGGGTGGTATGCTGCTGGGGCTGGGGTAAAGGAATGCTCAAACAGCTGCTTCGTGAGATCGCTAACAACGGCGGCAGCAGTCATGCGCACTTGGCGCAACGTCTGGACATCAGCGCGACGCTGCTGGAACAGATGCTGGAAGACCTGGCGCGCAAGGGATACCTTGC
This sequence comes from Anaerolineae bacterium, assembly GCA_016926915.1. GTDB lineage: Bacteria > Chloroflexota > Anaerolineae > B4-G1 > SLSP01 > JAFGNR01. The sequence continues at coordinate 7,126 of JAFGNR010000087.1, read as the reverse complement.
GCCCGTGATGGCGCCGGCCGTGTGCACGGGGTGCAGTGGGTGCCGCCTGCGACAAACGTGTACCCTTAACGCATCCCCACCGACAGCGGAGTCCCAGGGTTGGATTCTGACGCCAAAGGGCCGGCGCTGCGCAGAAACGACCCTACAAGACTACAGGAAGCAGGCATAGCCGGCTGCCCGGTAACACAAAGCGCGACACATCGTGACGATGTGTCGCGCTTGAAGTTCCTAATCAGCTGCGCTGCAGCGCGAGTTCCGCAGCGAGGGCCGCTCCTACAATACCAGCCTGATTCAACATCTGGGCCGGAACGACCTCGGTAGTAACTGTCAGATGATGTAGAAATTTCTCAGTTTTCTTACTGGCGCCCCCGCCCAGGATGATCAGATCGGGCCAGAACAGTCTTTCCAACGTGAGAAGATACTCGTTGAAGAGCGGGGTCCAGTCAGCCCAGGAAAGATCAAGTGCTTTGCGGGCTGCATCTGAAGCCCGGGTCTCGGCATCCTTTCCCCGAATTTCGATGTGTCCCAACTCAGTGTTGGGAAGCAGATGCCCATCGATGAACAATGCGGTGCCCAAGCCTGTACCAACCGTCACAATCAACACGACTCCCATGCGCCCCCGTCCGGCGCCAAACCGCATCTCCGCGAGACCCGCTGCATCGGCGTCGTTGATCACAAAGACCGGGCAGCCGGTTACCTCCGAAAAGAGTTTCGCGGCATTGGCGCCGATCCAGCGATCATCCACGTTGGCCGCGGTCAAGGTCACCCCGCGTTGTACAGGAGCAGGGAACCCCACCCCGATCGTCCCGGACCAATCGAAGTGCTTGGTCAATTGCTTCACGACCCTGGCCACCGCCTTGGGTTTCGATGGATTAGGTGTGGGAATACGAAAACGTGGACGCACGAGCTCGCCAGTCTTTGTATCGACGACCGCTCCCTTGATACCAGAACCGCCGATGTCTACTCCAAGAATCTCCATAATGGCGCCTCCCAGTATGGTCAATTATAGAACAGGTTTACAGAATTGTGAAGGGGAGGATGATTTCAAGTGTATTTCGGAGTTGAATCACCCAGAGGATGAAATCTATGGTAATATGAAGAGAGTGCGGTCGTTTTCCGGGAGTTGAGGGCAGTCTGATACATCAACGGCCAAAAACTTGCCCAAATCATATTTCTTCTATATAATGTAGATGTTAACTTAAGGTTAACAAATCCATCACCTTGAGGGGCGGCTATGGAAATCGAGGCAAAGCTGGCCATTCCCAACCGTGACCTGTTCGGGAAGCTCCAAGCCATAACGGCATTAGGACCTTATTCCCTCACAGATTCGCGAATCAAAGAAGTCACAGATACCTATTTCGATACCCCAGACCGGCGTTTCAGGAAAGCTGGATATGCGCTGCGCCGCCGCGTGCAACCGGACGGTTTCGTGATGACATTGAAAGCTTTGGAAGGCGGCGCGGGCGCCATCAGACGCCGCGAAGAATTGGAGATTACGCTGTCCAGAGAGCTTCCGGTTACCGAGTGGCCCGACAGCCCATTGAAACAACGCGTGTCGACAATCGCAGGCGACGCCCCCATCACGCCCGAATTCTCACTCAGTCAAATTCGCACCGTTCGTATGGTTTGCGACCGGGGTCGCACGATTGCCGAGCTGAGCATCGATGAAGTTCATCTGCACGAGAATGACCAAGAGGAAGTGTTTTTCGTCCTGGAGGCAGAACGAATCGAGTCGGGTACAGAAGAGGACTTGCAAGCGATTACGGCGTTGCTCCAGGATACGTGGCGCCTACAACCAGATTCGCGCTCGAAACTGGAACGGGCCGAGGCGTTTTTCGCCAGCGAGAAGCCTGAAACGCCTGTGGGATTATTGGTACAGCACGAACGAGAAGTTGTAGAAGCGATTGCCGAAATGGACAACCTCTACGGGCGGCGGGCAAAGGCGCTCCTGGCGCTAGATCAGGGGTTGACCCAGCAAGAAGCCGGAGAGCTTGCCGACATGTCAGCGCGCAGGGTACGACACTGGTTAGCAGAGTTCCGTGAAAGGCAATTGAACATCTTCCCGGACCGCATTTGCAAACAGGCGCTCGCGGCGCCAACTTCCACCACAACCCCGCCCCAACCAAATGCGAGCGAGGACAAACAAACGACAGCTACGACAACAGCGGAACCGGCTAACGATCTTTCCGAGACGGCGGTGAACGACACCCCTCCGCCCACGATCCCATTGCTGCAAAAGAACTACAGCACAGACGCCCAACACTTTGCGGCGATTTATCGTCACGCGACCGATCTCTTTCGTCACCTGAGCGAGGAGCACGGCCTGCCTTCTGAAAGCGCCCAGATATTGGAACCGGCATGCAGGGTGTACAGCATTGGAAAGGCGCTGGATCCGCAGAATCCGGGGAAGGCCGGGACGCGAGTCTTCACCGAAGCAAACGGGGCGGCGCTATCCTCCAAGACAGGCCGCTTGTTGCCAGCGCTGCTGCTCTTTTCGCAGCGTCGCATGAAACCCGAACGATTGAAAAATCTTCAGAAACAGCACACCTTCACGGTTTTGTCTCCCGAGGAGCAGGCCGAAGCGCTACACCTTGCAGCGATTCTACGGATGGCTGCCGGTCTCGATTATCGTGAATCAGGCACAACGGAAATCATCAATATACGCCGTGAAGGAAGCACCTGCGACATCACGGTCACCGGACCCTTTGCGGGAACGGATGCCGGTATGGCGAATGCGGCGGCTGACCTCTGGCGGCTACAGACCGGCACACGGGTCAAATTTCATCCTCCACACCGCACTTCGACACAGATTCTGGCGCACTTGCTCAACATGCCGGAGGGCACGGTCACCCCGGAATCGATCGCACTGCCGGAGGCGCCCGGCATTCAGCGCGACGATACCATCGCCGAAGCCGCGCGAAAAACGTTCCTCTACCACTTCCAGGTCATGCTCTATCACGAGCCCGGAACACGCCTGGGCGAGGATATCGAGGAACTTCACGATATGCGCGTGGCCACGCGGCGCATGCGCACTGCGGCTAGAGTCCTGGAGTCCTACCTGGATGTAGAAGCCCTCCAACCTTTCATCAAGGATTTGCGACGCACAGGTCGCGCACTGGGCGCCGTTCGCGATCTCGATGTGTTCTGGGAGAAAACCGAACAGTATCTCGCCTCATTGCCCAAGGGCGAACAACCCGACCTGTCGCCCTTGCGCCAGGCCTGGAAAAGCGCCAGAGTTCTGGCTCGCGACCAGATGTTGGCGTATCTCGATAGCAAACGCTACCGGAAATTCAAAGAACGCTACGGTGAGTTTCTCCAGACCCCCTGGTTGGATATCCAACCTCTGTTCAACCACAAGGGCGACGTGACGCCCCATCTCGTGAAAGATATTACACCGATTCTCATCATGGAACGTCTGGCCCGCATGCGCGGCTACGATGAATGGCTGCGCGAACCGGACGTTCCGTTGAGCCGCTACCACCGGCTGCGCATCGCGTGCAAGCAGCTACGTTACACCCTTGAGTACTTCCGTGAAGTGCTGGGGCCGGAAACCAAGGACCTGATCACACAAATCAAAAAACTACAAGACCACCTGGGCGATTTACAGGATGCCGTCGTCGCCAGCAACATCCTACGGGATTTCCTCGTGTGGGGCGCCTGGCGTTCTATCGACGACCCAACCGAGCGTCCCGCATTTCCGGAGCAAGTAATCGTGGCGCCTGGCGTTGCAGTCTATCTTGCCACCCGGCAGGTAGAGCTAAAGCGGCAGGTGGAGACCTTCCTCCCTTTGTGGGAAACCTACCAGAGTCATGAGTTCAGCAAGTTGGTCGCCGACGTAGTCGCGACCTTGTGAGCCATCATCTATCGACAGTTTTCAGGTATATAGAACTACAATCAATTCAAGGAGGGATTATGACAACCAAGCCCACATACATTATTCTACTCGGCCCCCCGGCCTCTGGTAAAGGCACGCAAGCCACCAAACTTCGCGAGGCCCTGGACTTGCCCCACGTCGCTAGTGGGGACCTATTCCGCTACAATCTCAAAAATGAAACCGCGCTGGGACTCAAAGCCAAACAGTACATGGACCGCGGTGAATTGGTGCCGGATGACGTCACCATTGCCATGGTTCTAGACCGATTGGCGCAACCCGACTGCGCAGGCGGGGCGCTGCTGGATGGATTCCCAAGAACCATCGCCCAGGCTGAAGCCCTTGACGCAGCCCTTGCGCGGCAAGGGCTCAACATCGACCGCGTCCTCAACATCCTGGTCCCCGATGAAGAACTCATCGCCCGGATTACGGGGCGCCGGCTCTGCCGCACGTGTGGCGAACCCTATCACATGATGTTCAAGAAGCCCAAAGTGTCAGGAATCTGCGATCTTGATGGTGGAGAACTCTACCAACGCGCCGACGACACCGAGGAAACAGCCCGCAACCGCCTTGAAGTTTACTGGAAACAGACGAGCCCTCTCATCGCCTATTATCGTGAGGCCGGCGCCCTCGTCGACGTAGACGGGAACCAACCCATCGCCGCCGTGACCCAGGCCCTGATGGCGGCAGTGTCGGATCTCAAAACGATCGAGTAGGCCGGACAGGAGGGCTTCTCAGGTGCGGGAAATCCCGCGCCGAATGGAGGACACCGACTATGCTGGAAAAAGTGGATCTTGCGAAAAAGTTACCTAAAAAGCAGTACAAGACGCTCATTCCACAGCTCCGCCGGCGCCTTTACGACCTTCAGAAGGCCTGTTGGGATGCCGGCATCCCGTCGATTGTACTGTTCGAGGGCTGGGATGCCGCCGGGAAAGGCACCTCGATCAATCTGCTGACGCAGCGGCTTGATCCCCGGGGCTTCAAACTGCACGCCATACAAGCCCCACGGACTTATGAGACGCACATGCCCTGGTTGTGGCGGTTCTGGTTGAAGTTGCCAAACTACGGAGAGATGGCGATTTTTGATCGCAGCTGGTATGGACGGGTGCTGGTGGAACGGGTCGAAGGTTTCACTCCGCCGGAACTGTGGCGCAAGGCCTATCGCGACATCGTCAACTTAGAACGCACCCTGGCTGACGACGACTATAAAATCGTCAAGTTCTTCCTGCACATCAGCAAGACCGAACAACGCCGCCGCTTCAAAAAACTGGAAAAGGATCCCCTGGAAAGATGGCACGTCCAGGATGAAGACTGGGAACATCACGAGAAATACGATCAGTACGTGCTGGCTATCGAAGAGATGCTGGAGCGAACCGACACCGAATGGGGACCGTGGACCATTGTGGAAGCCACAAACCGCTATTGGGCCCGGACTCGCATCTTCGAGACCATTATCGCTGCACTGGAAGAGGCGCTCCAGGAACACGGACAGGCGCTTCCCGAAGGCGCAGAGGATTCGGAGTTCGAAGATGACGAGGACAACGAAGAGGAAGCGACAGTAGACGACGAGCCCCAGGATCCAAGCCTGGACAAAGAGTCGCCTGAAGAAGATAAGGAAGAGGAGGCCTGATCATGCTAGAGAAAGTAGACCTGACGAAGAGCCTCACGCGCGAAGAATACCTGAAAAGCCTTGTCTTCCAACAGCTGCAGATCCGAGAATTGGCATACCAGCTGTACGTCCAGAAACGCACACTCGTGGTCGTTTTCGAAGGATGGGACGCCGGCGGCAAAGGTGGGAACATCAAACGCATCACGGAAAAACTAGACCCCCGTGGATACGAAGTCTTCCCTATCGCCGCGCCCAGAGGCGAGGATGCCACGCACCATTACCTCTGGAGATTCTGGCGGAGACTCAAACCCCCGGATGAGAAACAGGTTCTGATTTTCGACCGGACCTGGTATGGGCGTGTATTGGTCGAACGCATCGAGGGCTTTTGCACCGAGTCAGAATGGAAACGCGCCTACCGGGAGATCAACGAATTCGAACGCCAACTGGTGGATTTCGGCATGATCATGGCCAAATTCTGGATTCACATCAGCCAAGAAGAGCAACTGCAACGCTTCGAGCTACGCCGAGACACGCCCTACAAGGCCTGGAAACTCACCGACGAGGATTGGCGAAATCGCGCCAAGTGGGGCCCGTATTCAGAGGCAGTCGAGGACATGTTGCTAAGAACCAGCACCGTCACGGCCCCTTGGACCATCGTAGAGGGAAACGACAAATTCTACGCGCGCATCAAAACCTTGAGAACGCTGGTGAACGTACTCAGTCGCGAGCTCAACTACCATCCCACCCATGAAGAAGCGCTGCTCGAACCCAATACAGAGACATCCGAGAAGAAAAAGGGGAAAAAGAAGAAAGGAAAAAAGAAAAAGAAGAGCTGAAAGCGCCGGTCTGCTAACCGGAGGTACATCTACCAGGGTAAAATGTGTAAAACGCCCGGCTCTCGCTTGAGAGCCGGGCATAAGCCATCAAGAAGCCAGCTACTTCTCCGGTCTTTTCGAGACAAGGTCACATCTCGCAAGACTCGTTCCAGATTCCCCGGTTCTGGATCATCCACGCCTGCGAATCGATTGTCGACTGCCCCTCTTCCGGCTGCAAGCGGATGTATGAACCGTCAGGAAGCAACTGGCGCGACTGAGCATCATCCCTCAAATGCACTTCCAGGATACATTCCCAAATACGCCGGCGGAGCTCCGCATCCTCGATCGGGAAAAGCGTTTCCACCCTACGATCCAGATTTCGGGGCATCAGATCCGCGCTCCCCAGCAACATCTCCTCCTCGCCTCCATTACGGAAATAGAAAATCCGGGGATGTTCGAGGAAACGTCCCACGATCGACGTCACCGTGATGTTATCACTGATGCCAGGAATTCCCGGGCGCAAACAACAAATGCCCCGAACCTGCAAATCGACTTTTACGCCGGCCTGGGATGCGCGGTATAGCGCCTGAATGCTATCAGCATCGACCAACTGATTCATCTTGAAAGCGAGGTAGCCATCCCCATGCGCGCGATGGCGTTCAATCTCACGCTCAATGCGCCCCAGGACTTCCTCGCGCATGCGGCCGGGAGCGACCAACAATTTGCGATACCGGTCTTGTCGCGAATAACCGGTCAGAGCATTGAAAAGATCCGAGACATCGGCGCCGATCTCCTGGTCACAGGTGAAGAGACTTAAGTCGGTGTAGATCT
>JAFGNR010000001.1 GCA_016926915.1 Anaerolineae bacterium | reverse complement strand
GCGCGTGTGGCCCAGAAGGCCAACAGCGCCAGCCAATAGCCCCAGAAGAAGCGCAACGCCCACGCCAGGATCAGGGCAGGCGCGAACAACAGCCCGTTCGCCAGCGTGATGTGCAGCTCCGGACGCAGCACCAGCGCCAGTCCCAGGGCTGCCGGCGTCACGAAGAGCATGTAGACCACCTTGCCCGCCGCCTCGGTCGCAAGCGCGTAGTAGAGAGGGGACAAGGGGCGCAGCAGCTGGGCGTTGATCTCACCGCTGCGAATCACGTCGCCCACAGTCCAGTTGGTCTGTGCGTAGGTGAGTTGGTTGACAACGACCAGCAACAGGTAATAGGCAACAAAGGCCCCCCGCGTCAACCCTCCGATAGCGCCGCCCCCCGCCGCCGTGGACCAAACAAAGAGATAGATGAGCGGAGGGATCATCCAGCCGAAAGCCAGCAGGAAGAAGAAACTACGATGTTGGACCCACATAGTCCACGTGGCCTTGATCATGGCCCAACCGCCGCGATGATTCATTGTATCCTCCTCCGGCGACTCAAGCCTGCGCGGGTTTGACCAGCGCGTACCGCAACCAAACGAAATCACCCTCAATCTGCTGCATGTCCAGCAGCCGCAACGACAACAATCCGGCTTTCGACGTCAAATCCGGCGCCACGAAAAACGAGCGGGGCATGGTCCCGCCGGTCAGGCACGGATTCAACAGCACGCTTAGCTCATCGACCAGCCCCTCGCGCAACAGAACGCCGTGGAGTATGCCGCCGGCATCGGTGCGCACGACCTCGATACCGTACCGGGCGTGCAGTTCGGCCAATGCCGCGTGTAGGTCGACGTGTCCCTCGCCGGCGACGATCACATCGATGCCCAACCGCTTCAAATCCTCGCGATAGGACACCGGCGTCGTGGTCGCACAGAGGACGGTCACCGCGCCCCACCATTCGCCGGCCTGAATCTGCCGCCAGGCGCAGATGCGAGCCCGGCTATCCACCACGACGAGACGCTGCAAACCCGGCGCCTTCTCCGGCGGCGGGTTCGTATCAGCAGCTGGTGGATCGGGGTTCGGATAAGCCTGGAGCAGCGTCTCGCTGCCGGAAAGCATCGCATCTATTTTCCAATCAGCAATCATCCGGTAATAAAGAAAATCGTCGTCTACCATCCAATCCATCCGCCCGTCGACGCTGACTTCCGTGTGAATGATGACTTTCGGCAACTTGGTCGCTCCTTGCACACTCATACCTCACCTCCCTGGTAGATTTGATCGATCACCGCCTCGATGGGCGGGTCTTCTACGGCCAAATCGGCCACCGGCAGCGTGCTCAGCAGCTGCGCCGTGATCTCCGGCGCCGCCTTCCGGTCCACGCGCAGCGTCAGCTGACCATGTTCGCGCGCTACGAGTTCGGCGCCCGGCGGCAGCTCCCGTTCCTGGTCCTGCTGTCCGTTTCGCAGCGCCACCCGAATCAGTTTGAAAGGCGCCAACCGGGTTGCCAGCCCTTGCAGCTCCCCGTCGTAGAGCAACGCACCGTGATGGATGAGGATCACGCGGGGGCAGAGCGCCACGACATCGGCCATGTAGTGGCTGGTGAGGATCATGGTCACGCGCTGGCGGCGATTGTACTCCGCCAGGAAACGGCGCAGCCGTCCCTGCATCGAGACATCCAATCCCAACGTCGGTTCGTCCAGGAACAGGACATCGGGACGGTGGAGCAATCCCGCGACCAGTTCGCACTTCATCCGCTCGCCGAGCGAGAGAGTGCGCACCGGCATGTTGAGCAATGGCGCCAGCTCCAACAACGTCACCAGCGCGTCGAGCGTCGCCCGGTAATCGGCATCTGCGATCCCGTATATCTCACCCAGGACGCGGAAGGTATCCAAGGGTGGAATATCCCACAACAGCTGGCTCTTGTTCCCCAGCACCATGCTGATGCGGCGCAAATAGCCCGGTTTGCGCTCCCAGGGCGTGAACCCCAACACGCGGGCCTGCCCTGACGTAGGGTGCAGCAGCCCGGAGAGCATCTTGAGCGTGGTCGTTTTCCCGGCGCCGTTCGGCCCGATGAACCCCACTACTTCCCCCGCTTGCACGGTGAAACTGATTCCACGCACGGCTTCGACATCGCGGTAGGTACGGCGCACCAGACTGCGAAGGGCCGCAGACAACCCCGGCTCACGTTCCGGCGACCGGTACATCTTGCTCAGGTTTTCAACTTCGATGTGTACGTCGCGCATTCTGCCTCCTTGTTTGCAATTGCAGACGTCCTCCACCCTAATCCTACAACCCTGGTGTACCAATGGAGGGTTTACAAAGGAGGAGTTCCCACGTGGGATTCCACACCAACGAGAAGTGAAAATTTCTCAGCATAAGGAAGGGCGCGCTGCCCGTTTTACCTGGAAGGGATTGCAGGAAAACCACGGAAGCGCCGGGGACACAGAGTTTCACAGAGAAAGCCGGCGCGCCCCCTTGCGTCTCTGCAACGAGGAGCGGAGAAACCCTGGTTTAACAATGGAGACTTGGTCGCTATTCGGAGGTGAACCGGCGTTCGATCATGATCTCAAGTCGCGCGATGGCATCCAGCGCGCAGCTCTCCTGGAAATCGAGCGCCGAAAGCCAACGGTCCGCCGCCATGAAGACGTCTTCGTCATCTCGGGGGGTATCGAGCGCCTCACGCAGGCCGCGCGTCTGGCCCTCGTCCAGCCGCCGCAGCATGCGCAGAATCGCCATGGGGCTGTACCCCGCATCCCGCAACATACGAATCACCCGCAGGCGACCGAGCTCCGGCGCGCCGTACAGCCGGTAGCCGTTCCGGGGATCGCGCGGCGTCTCGAGCAAGCCATTGCGTTCCCAGTTCCGGAGCATGTCGACGGTGACGCCCAAATGCGCTGCTGCCCGTCCAATATGCAAGGGATCTGCGACGGCATCCGCCGCCGCGCCGTTGGCCCAACGCTCCAGGAGAGCGATTGCTGCTTCGGCCCGTACCCGCTCGGCGCGCACCAGCGCCAGATGCCTGTAGGCTCGCTCCAATGCGCCGCCCAGATCGCCGGTAGCCGCGTGCTTCACCAACGCGATAGCGGACCGGCGAATCGCCTGACCGGGCCACGGTTCATGCAGCAGACCTCGCGCCAGCAGCATCTGGTGAAGATGGGCTTCGCTGAACCGGCGGTAGCCGCTTTCAGAACGAGGAACGGTCGGCAGGAAGCCCCATTCCTCGTAGAGTCGCACCGTATTGGGATGAACGCCGGCCGCCCGGGCGATATCGGAGGTGCGCAGCCACTTCTTAGCCACCGTCGCCCCCCTCACACCGGAGAAACTTCCCGGAAGATCTGCTTCCATGCCGCCACGACCTGTCGCCGCGTCGCGGCCAACGGCCCGTTCGTGTCAATCACGACGTCGGCCCGGGCAAGTTTGAGCGCCTGCGGAGGTTGCGCTTGAATCCGGGTCAGGGCCTGTTCGCGGGTGAGACCCCGGTCGTCCACCAAACGCTGCACCTGCACCGCCTCCGGACAGGT
>JAFGNR010000086.1 GCA_016926915.1 Anaerolineae bacterium | reverse complement strand
GAGGGGGCAGCCAGCGCGGCCGCCAATAGTGCGACCAACGCCAGGCGTCCGATACGCCGGGGGGCGCGCGGCCCGCCTTCCAGGACTTGCCACAGTGAATACGCGCTGATGACCAGGATCGCGTAGAGGGCGGCCTGCCCGTGTCCTGCCAGCAGCAACGCCGCCAGCGCCAAACCGGCGAGTGGAATGGCTCGCTTGCGTCGCGTGGCGCCATCCAGGCCCCAAAGAACCCAGGGCAACCAGGCCATCACGTCATTGAATTGGGGGTGGCCCAGGTGGGTGATAAATGGATTGCTGAGCATATAGGCGACGCCGGCTGCCAACGCTGCACTTCGTGAGCGGCGCCACACAGGAGACCGGCGGAGGTACAGGTACATGCCGCTTCCTGCCAGCCAAAGAGTCACGGCAACGCGCAGCAATAAAATGTCACGCGAAATCGAAGGAGCGAGAAACAAGGGCCAGTTGAGGGGATTGAAAAGTCCGTACTGCGCTTCGGCCACAATGGGATCCCCCGCCATCATGCGTGTGCTCCACAGGGGGAAGACGCCTTTGCGAACCCATCCGGCGACGTAGGTCCAGACGTGCTGGAGCTGTCCAAAGAGGTCGCCGCCTCCCTGTGGAAAGGTGAATCCGGCGACCCACACGGGCCAGAAAAAGAGAAGCACCCCGCCTGCCAAGAAAATCAGGGGGGCCCAGTCTCGAACATATCGCTGCTGAACGGCTGTGTTCGCTCTCCGGCGCGTCACCTATAGCATCCTTCTGCAATCGGCGAAGGATTAGCCCTCGCTCGCTGCCTCGAAGGCTGATCATACCATAAGGGATGAGAGCTGCAAGGTGTCGTCAGGGGGTCTTGGCGGCCGGTGGTTGTTGGATCAGCTGGCGGAAGAATTCCGCCGTGTGCGCGGCGATGCGATCCCATGAGAACTCCGCGGCCAATTGTGCTGCCTGTGTCCCCAGCTTCCGGCGCAGGTCCGGATCGTCCCACAAGGCCAAGATGGTATCCGCCAGCGCCTGGGGCGCCTTGGGTGGAACCAGGATAACGTTTTCTCCGGTTTTTAATTGAGGCGTTTCGACCTGCGGTGTCGTCGTCACGATAGGCAGCCCGTGCGCCAGGCACGCGTGCAGTGTACCTCTTCGTAGGCTGGCGCCATCGTTATAGGGAAGGGCGCAGATGTCGCTGGCCAGCAGGGCCGAGGATACTTCGGACGGATGCGTAAACCCTGTCTGCAAAACGTGGTCTCGCAGATCGAGGGCGTCGATGCGCGCGTCGATCTCCCGGGCGTAAGTGCGGTTGGTGATGTCGCTGGTTCCGGTGCGCCCCCCGATGAAGATGAGATGCACGGGAATCGCCTGCTCCACCAGCAGCGCTGTCGCATCCAGCAGGGTCTCGATTCCTTTACTGTGGTTTTGGAATCCGAAGAATCCCACAAGCAGGTCGTTCATACCGATCCCGTGGCTGTCCCGCCAGCGCCCGCGTTGGAACTCTGCCGGGGGTTTGGGCGCGATATTGCTGCCGATCGGGATCAAACGCATTTGTGGCTTGGGGTCGTATCGTATAGCCTGGGCCAGAGCTGTGTAGTCCTCGCCGTTGGTCGTGATGACGCCGGTGCAGTACTGTGCCATCTGCCAGACGGCCCACTGCCGGAGACCGCCGGCCTTTGGAAACAGATAGGGAGGACGTAAATCGTGGAATGTCGTCACCATCGGCATCTCCAGGTTGCGCCGTTGCCACCTGGGGAACAGGTTGATGCCGCCGTTCATCTGGTACGCAGCCGCCTGGTATTGGATGTTGATGATTTCCGGCTGTATGCCGTCGATCAGGCGTTTCAGCCGGCTGTGAGAGGACCATCCCCATTCTTTGACTTGCCGGTGAACGATCAAGTCGCGATCTTTGTCTTCCGGGTGTTCTTCGTCGAGGTTGGTGATGACGTGGACTTCGTGCCCCAGGGCGTGCAGCGCGTATCCGATTTGCTGTGTGAAGTCCCCGACTCCACCTTCCTGGGGGGGATACTCTCCGGTGATGACGGTTATTCGCATCTTTTTCCTCCGCTTGATCATCGCGAGACATTCGGAAGCCCGGCTCAGAGTGGCGCATCACCATGCCCGGGGTAGGGGTGCGCCCGCATGGATCGAGACCCGGGAGAGTGTTCCTTGTAGCGCCTGCTAGCTTATAGTTTGATTATAGCATGTGCGGGAAGGCGGGCAATCTCGCATGGGTGTATGTGTGAGACTATAGCTGTGCGTGGATGACCTCCCACCACACCGTCGCAGCGCGTTCCCACGTGAACTGCCGGACGCGTTCGCGACCCCGGGCGCGCAGATCGGCTCGCAGTGCGCCGGAATCCAGCAGCGCCTGTAGAGCTGCGGTCCAGGCCGGAACGGCGGTGGGATCGAGCAACAGGCCGGCGTCGCCGACAACTTCCGGCACGCTCGAAGCCGAGGAGGCTACCACGGGGACGCCGCAGGCCATCGCTTCCAACGGCGGGATCCCGAACCCTTCATACAGGCTTGGGAATGCGAAGATCTCTGCCTGCCGGTAAAGCGCCGGAAGATCGGCTTCCTCTACAAAGCCCAGGAGATGGACGTAGGGCCGCTGTTTCGCTGCCGCTACGATGGGCTCCGCAAGCCAGGCTGGACGCCCGACGATTACCAACGCCACGTTTTCCTTTGGGGCGAGCGCATCGCAGGCTTCCATGAGCCGCACGTAGTTCTTGCGCGGTTGCACCGTGCCCACCGAAAGCACATAGGGCCGTTTCCCGACGCCATAGCGTTCGATCAGGCGCGCGCGCTCCTCGGGAGCGCCCTCCGGGCCGAAGTGCTGCGAGACCCCGGAGTAAAGCACGGTCACGCGCTCCGGCGGTACAGCCATCAGCGTGATCAAATCCTGTCGTGTGGCTTCCGAGTCCGCCAGGATGTGATCCGCGCGGGCGACGCTGCGCGGCACGGCGGTCTCCAGATAGCGCAACAGCGGCGCGGTGAAGGTCTCGGGATGGCGGCGGAACGACAGATCGTGGACCGTCAGGATAGCGGGGGTCTTGCGGTGCAGGGGGGGCAGCACGAAGTCGGGCGAGTAGAAGGCATCGATACGCCCGGCGACCCATTCGGCCGGGAGGGGGAGCCGGAGCCGCTGCCACAAACGCGCCATCCAGTTGTCGGTGATCGGAAGACTTCGGAAAGAGAGCCGGTCCGGCGCCTCCACAAGCCGGCGCAGTCGTGTCTGTTCGGCTCGCCACCGGTCGCCCAACCCGCCGGATGCTGCCATGAGGGCGAATGTATGGGCATGACCGGAGGCAAGGATCGCGCCGACCAGCTCGCGAGCGTACCGCCCGATTCCCCCGCCCTGCCGGGCTGCCGCCGTGTAGTCAATTCCGATCCGCATCTGTGCGCGTCTCCTGCGACGTTATTCCACGTCGTTATAGGTCCACAACCGGTTGATGAAGAAATTCCAGAACATCACGACGCCGGTGGCGATCACCTTGGCGCCATTGTAGCCGATAGTGTAGGCGAGCTCTGGATCGATGGATGTGAACAAGGATTGAGTTAGCCCGGTGAGGGGGAGCCGGAGCAGAGAGAGCAGACCGGTATTGATGGCCCAGCCCAGGATATTGACCACGAAGAACTGCCCAAGCTGGGAGACAATCGGCTTCGACCGGGAATCGGGGTAGGTCCAATAACGGTTCCACGTGAAGTTGCTGATCACCGCGCAGGTAAAGGAGAGGGTGTTCGAGAGCACAATATTCCATCCGACGACGCGGTGAAGCAAGTAAAGGATGCCGAAGTCCACCACGGCTCCGATGGCGCCGACGACGGCGAATTTCAGGAACCGGGTGAGTTCCTGGCGATGTTCGTTGATCCAGGCTTGGATGGGTGACATTTTCTCCATGGACACTCCCTTGTGAGATGACGCGGGCCGGGCAGCGCCCGACCCGGCACGATTATAAACGGCGCAAGGATAGAGTCAAACCCGTTGCGGTCTAGTCAGGAGCTTATCACTGTCCATCCGGCTGCGCAGCGGCTCACGGATACCCACGGATGAACACGGATTGTGTCCCTCTG
>JAFGNR010000380.1 GCA_016926915.1 Anaerolineae bacterium | reverse complement strand
TGGCAAGACCGGCCCCTAAGGACCGGTCGTCGCCATATACCAGGGCGCCTGCCGTTATGAAGCCGAGAGCAATGCTGCGCACTCCGGAGCAAACAGCGAGGTCTCACGAACCAGCTGCCGGTCTGGCAACGCACCGGAGAGCATACGGTCCAGGGTGCTGAAATCCACGCGCGCCGTCATATCCAATGACACCGCCGTCGCCGACGCAACCCGGTCCACGAGCACAGCCCACACATCCGAATCCGGAGACGTGTCCAAAGGATTGTCGATCATGCGATAACGCGGGCGCCCCCTGTCAGCCGTCCGGTCCGGCGCTTCCGGCGTGAAGTAACGCTGGCGGGCCAACCGCGTCCAACGCCAGACGACATCCTCACGCGCATCCGAAGGCACATTCAAGTTCAGCAAATCCACACCCTCGGGCAGGCCACAGCGTAGCAGCTGATCGGCAAATGCATGAATCAGAATCTGCGAAGCAATGTAGCTGGCCTGCATATTGCCGGCAAGATGATAGGCCGCGTCCATTTCCAGGGAGACCGCCAGGGCCGGAATACCGAAGGCTGCCGCTTCGAAGGCCGCCCCCACCGTCCCGGAGATCGTAATGTCGTAGCTCAGATTTGCCCCGGAGTTAATGCCCGACACCACCAACGATGGGCGCCGCGAGGCCAACTCCAACACGCCGTGATCGACCGCCAGAGCCGGCGTAGCATCCACCGCGTACGCCTTGACGCGCTGGCCTTTGACATCCCGCGAAGCCGGGGTCAGGCGCCCGGTCACATGCTGGGGCATGGCCCGCCCGGCCCCCGACCATTGACGGTCAGGCGCCACCACCAGGATCTCACCCAGAGGCAACAACGCCTCGACCGAGCGCCACAATCCAAGCGACGTAATGCCGTCATCATTCGTTACCAAAATCAGTGGACGTTCCACCTGTAAACTCCTCATCGAACCTACCGCCGGTCCCGGCGCAGCTACACGTAGCGCCGGGGCGACGTTGTTTTGCCCTGTCGCCCGTAACGCGGGGCCGGTATGATCATCGGCCACTTCTGGAGAATTGCGCGGCTGTCCAGAAGGACCCGGTAGTCATCCAATAACTGGTCCATCACCCGTTCCCAGCTCTGCGACTCTGCGTAGGCGCGCGCGCCCAAGGCCAGATAGCGCAGATAAACGGGGTTGCCCAACACCTCTCGCACCAGGTGTATCATCTCGTCGCGACATTCGGCGTCGAACAAGAAGCCGTTGCGTCCATCGGCAACGATATCCACCGGACCGCCCGCCCGGGGCGCAATTGCAGGCACCCCGGAGGCCATGGCCTCCAGGATTACATTGCCGAACGTTTCACTATCAGAGGGGAAGACGAACAGGTCGGCGGCCGCATAGGCGCGGGAGAGCGCTTCTCCGGTCAGGTATCCCGTGAAGACAGTGGGCGTACCCTCGAAAAGCGTTGCGAGCTCCTGGCGCACCGGACCATCTCCCACAATGGCGAGCCGCGCCCCGGGGACGGCGTCCAGCAGCGGACGCAACCAATCAACCCGCTTTTCCACCGCCAGACGCCCAACGTAGAGCAGCAAGGGCGCCTCCGGATGCCCGCCGGTCAACCGCTCCCGCCATTCTGCACTGCGATAGCGAGGGTTGAACGTGGCAGCATCAACGCCGTGGCTCCACACCTTCACCCGTTGGAACCCGTGATTTTCCAACTGCTGCTTCGTAAACGTCGAGGGGCACAGATTGAGATCGGCCTGGTTGTGCAGCCACCGGAAGTAGGCCCAGACCGAATCTCGCAGCACGCCCATGCCGTAAACTTCGGAATAGCCGGGCAAATCCGTGTGATAGGAAGCCGCCGCCGGTATCCCCAGCTGGCGCGCGTGGCGCAGACCCACCAAACCGAGTAGAGCCGGATTGACCAGATGCACCAGATCGGGTTTGAACGCTTCCAGCTGCCGCTCTACGCTGACGATCGGCGAGACCAGTTTCAGATCAGTATAAAAGGGAAAGGTGAAACTCCGCAATCCGATAACCGGCGTTTCCGCGTACCGCTCCGGCGCCCCTTCAGGAGCAAACATCAAACTCTCGTGACCCCGCAAGGCCAGATGGTCCAGCAGATGGCAGGTTGTATTCGCTACGCCATCCCATTTCGGCAAAAAGGTCTCTGCAAATAACGCAATACGCATATCTCTTAACTCCCAGTCATCATTAGCAGCATGGCAGCCATCACCATGGCGCCCAGAAAACTCCCCACAATCACTTGCGGCGCGGTGTGGCGTCCCAGCCGCACGCGAGACCAGGCAATCGCAGGCACGCCGGCCAGCAACAGCCAGGGCGCGCCGGAGATCCACCAGACAAAAACCGCCGCGGCCGCCGCCGTCGCGCCATGCACGCTCACCTTCCACCGCAGGGTGATCCAGAAAACGAGTAACGTTTGGACCAACACGGCGCTGGCCAGGGCCAGGAGTAAGCCGGGCGCGCCCAGCGCCGCCATTGCCAACCACATCGATACCTGGCAGAACAGCGCGACCAACATCGGGCCGATACGCTGTTTACGCAGCCGAACATCAAGATCGGTCACCCACCCGCGCTTCACCAACCAGATTAAATAGGCAAGCGGTATAAGAACCGTTACACTGACAAAGACAATTGCCCAACGCCAGGCGCCCAGCCCGCCCACAGAGGCTGCGAGCAGCGCCGTTACGGTAGTCAGCGCCGGCGGACTGCCCACCTGGGAGATCACTTGCGCAATACGCCGGTCCCAGGTAGGCGACGCGACGCGCTGCGAAACCAGCGGTTCCGCCGCCAGCCAGACCAGGAACCCTTCCCGGCCCGCGCCGTTCTCATCTCCCAAAGCGGGCTCTCGACTTACAATGACGTTGCCCATTCTTGCACTTCCTTCTCTACCCCATTAAGTATGATTGAAGGCGATTAAGGCATGTTTACCCAAACGTTAACAGGGCGTGAAGGTTCTGCTAACATCCCGTAAAACCAGGAACCAACAGAGAAAACCGCCCCTTTTCAGGGGCGGGAAGAAAAGCGCGCCCAGACATGTACGCCGCTAGAAATCCGTCCGGTCAACCGGGTAAGCAGGGGGGAGAGCGCGCTTGTGCGCCGACCGCGCCACCAGCTCCTTGACGCGGGCCACTGTCTCCGGCGGAGCTGCGGGCGCGACGCCGGCGTCCAACGCCGCGAGAATGGCATCCAGCATGTCATACGTAATACCCAATTCTCCCTCATCGGTCTGTCCAGGCCAGAGACCGGCGGTCGGCGGGCGCGTGATGATCGGTTCGGGGACGCCCAGCGCCCGCGCCAGCGCGCGCACCTCGTGCTTGTAGAGCTCTCCCAACGGCTCCAGATCCACCCCGCCATCGCCGTATTTCGTGAAATAGCCCACCAGCAGCTCGGGCTTGTTGCCGGTGCCCAGCACCAGGGATTGACGCGACTGCGCTAGGAAATAGAGCGCCGCCATGCGCAGCCGGGGTTTGAGATTGGCCCGCGCCATGTCGTTCCCAGTGGGCAGCGCCGCAATACAGGTCTCGAACGTCTCGGTGAGATCCACCGTGGGCAACGACAGGCCCAACGCATCAGCCGCCAGGTGGGCAAATGCCGCGTCCTCCGGTTGGCTGTGACAGGGCAACCACACCCCCCACACCTGTTCGATCCCCACCGCCCGCACTGCCAGAAACGCGCTCACGGCAGAATCGATCCCCCCACTCAACCCAACCACAAATCCCCGGGCGCCCGCCCGGTGGACATAGTCGCGCATCCAGTGCGCAATCGCATCAGCCAGCACTTCATACCTCATAATAACCTCCTGGGAAATAGCGAGCAGCTGTCAGCCATCAGCCAGACTATCACTTCATTATACCCCATTCGCACATTCACCCCCTTCCCACCCTTCCCCCCGAAAGTTGCCCCTGATACCAAATGTGTTATCATAGCGCAGGAAGCAGGTACATATCGCAAGCGCCGAGGTCAAGGATGTCGAAGATACGTAAACTTTCAATATTGGTACTCACATTGGTTCTGTTGAGCGCGTTTCCGGGTGTAGCCGGTGCGGCGCCGGAGGCCGTGGTCAGATTCGTGTTGTTTTACTCCCCCAGCTGCGGGCACTGTCACCTTGTCATGACCGAGGTCTTCCCGCCCCTGCTGGAACAATATGGCGAGCAGATCGAAATCCTGGAGATCGACACCACCACACCGGAGGGCGACGCCCTCTACCAGGAAACCGTCGAAAAATTCAGCCCGAGGTTGCGGGGCGTCCCCACATTGGTCATCGGCGACACCGCGCTGGTGGGCTCCATCGATATTCCCGAACAATTGCCGGGCCTCATCGAGACCTACCTTGCCCAAGGCGGGATGGATTGGCCCGCGTTGAGCGATCTCCCGGTCGAAGACGCCATCACGGGAGGCGAGAACTCCGGGACGGAAACCGCAGAGACGCCCACCGAAAGCGCGACGGAAGCCCCCACCCCGGCGCCCACACTCGCCCCCAATGACGGCAGCCTGAACCTCCTGCTCTTCACCACACCCACCTGCCCGAACTGCACGGTGGTCAAAGAGCAGGTACTCCCGCCGCTGCAAGCGCAGTACGGCGACCGGCTCAAGATCCTGGAAGTGAACACCTACGAGATGGAAGGGTTGGCGCTCTACGAAGCGGCGGCCGCGCGCTACGCGCCGCCCGCGCGCGGCGTCCCCACCCTGATCATCGGCGATAGAATCCTGGTCGGCGCGGTCGAGATACCAGAAGAACTCCCCGGTCTTCTCGAGACCTATGCAGCTCAGGGCGGCGTGACCCTGCCGCAGCTGCCCAACATCGAGGCATTCATCGAGAGCGAGGTCGATCCCGTACCCACGCCGGCGCCGGAAGAAACCCGGGACGACGCGACGTGGCAAGAGAAGTACATGCGCGACCCCGTGGGCAGCACGCTATCCGTTATCGTGCTGGTGGGCCTGATCGCGGCGCTGGTCTCTGTGGCGCAGCCCCATCGCTGGCATAGCCGGCTCACCGAGCGTTTCGTGCCCTGGGGGTTCCTGGCCATCGTGCTGGTGGGTCTGATTGCCGCCAGCTACCTCACCTACGTAGAAACCACACAGACCGAAGCGGTCTGCGGCCCCGTCGGGGACTGCAACGCCGTGCAGCAAAGCGAATTCGTCCTCATCTTCGGTTTCCTGCCCATGGCCGTCTTCGGGCTGCTGGGGTATGTCGCCGTGGTGGGCGCCTTCAGCTACGGATACTGGGGATCGGGCAAGTGGGCCGAACTGGCCCCCTTAGCCACCTTCGCCTTTACCGTCTTCGGCGTCGCCTTCTCCGCCTACCTCACCTTCCTGGAACCCTTCGTCATTGGCGCCACCTGCGCCTGGTGCCTGACATCGGCGGTCGCCATGGGCCTGCTCCTGTTGCTGAGCGCCGGTCGCGGCTGGGCCGTAATCCGCCAATTGCAGAGGCCCAAGACGCGCGCGGCGCGGAAACGCGGCATGCAGAAGTCGTACTCCAAATCCGGGAAGGAACAGCGCGCCTGACCCCCTAAAGAAAGCCCGCCCCCGCTCGATGACCATCGAGCGGGGGCGTTTCGTATACCTTCCGGGTAGTTCCGCCGCGCCCGGCCCCCTTCTTCTTGACTACCGTCTGGCGAATTTCCAGGATTCCTGTATCCAGCAGTCATTTTCGCAAAAACACGGGTTCGTAGTAACGACTTCAGTCATTCTTGGCCACAATGAGCGACTCACACCGCGACTACGCATCATATTCGCCACTAGCCCGTTCTGGATAGTGTTCGGGGCTGAGGAAGCGCGCCAGGGCCAGGGTGAGCAAATGTTCGTACGCGGTCTGGCGGGTGATGAAACCGCCGGTGAACGCACCGATGGCGCCGTCCTTGTGCTTCGAATTGTGGGTTCCCGTCACGCAATCGATGGCGTGCCCCAGTTCCAGGCCGGCTTCCAGCGCGGCGACCACCGCGGGCGGCAGCTGCATATTCTCTCCGCCCGCAATGCCGAGCTGCCCGCCCGCGCGGGCCACGGCGCACCAAGCCGACGTGTAGACCTCGCCCGCGACCCGCAGCAGGCCCCCTTCCAGACCGATGCCGAAGGCGACGGCGCCGTTTCCCAGAGCCAGGGCCGCCCGCGCGCGGTTGACCGCGCCGGCCCGCGTCTCCGCGTCGCCCCAGGGTTGCGCGGGCACCCCGCTAGGCACGGCAACCGCCCGGATTTGGACCGGGGGACCGTAGATTCGTTCGAGGACGGCACGCACGGCAGCGAGCTTGACCGGATTCGTCGAGCCGACGATGACGTGTAGCGTTGGGCGTTCTGCTTCGTGAGACATCGGGGGAAGTATAACCAGGGGCAGGGGGAAGTCAATATGGG
>JAFGNR010000085.1 GCA_016926915.1 Anaerolineae bacterium | reverse complement strand
TTAGAAGTCAATAAAGACTCCCCCGAAAGAATTAACTTTTCACCACAGAGACATGGAGGACACTAAGACTTTAGTTCTGTTACATTCTATCAAATCATCTTTAATATTCTCTCGATGTTCTCTGTGCCTCCGGGATTCAGAGGCTCTTTTCAGGAGAGTCAATCAAGATATCAAATAGGGGTTGGCAATTCCCCTGGCGCAATACACTTCTTCTTCCCGTTCCTCAGCATCAGGCGTCAATCAAGGATGCGTTTCTTAGATACTTCCTCCCCCGAGGCGGTTTTTCGGAAAGACTCTTGTCAAATCGCGGTTTTCAGTGTAAACTCATGGTAATGCAGTATGAGGAATCTACCCGACTACGTGAGCGGGGGGATTCACCTGGCGCGCTCTTAATGACGGCATGAAGCCGGAATGGGGATTTAGCGCTCCCCAGGTATTTTGGGAAATGCATGGCTGCCCTATAGTGGGACTCTATAGCCGCTAACGGAGCTTTCGGACGCGCAACAAAATAGAGGCGATTTTCGGCGCGGTCGAGGGATCCGCATGAGTGTCAGGATGATCTGGTAGGCTCTTAGCCAAGGGTCTTGTTGTGTGGTGGCCCGTGGACTGTGCATGACGGGCTTGTGAGAGGTTAAGAGAGTCGTACAGGCGCCGTTCTCAGCGAAGAACGGGATTTCTGCTATCTGGCGCGGCTGTAGCGTTTTCGCTATAGCCGCGCCAGTTTTTGGGAGAGGGAATGGCGAGAAGGATAACCGCGCTGGAACCGCAGCGACGTTCCGGGCAACGTCTGAATGTGTATCTGGACGGAGATTTCGCTTTTGGGTTGGCGATTGACGTAGCCGCGAATTTGCACGTCGGCGATGTAGTGACCGACGAAGAGATCGCAACCCTGCGTGCGGACGACGAACGAGAACAGGCCCGAGAAAAGGCTTTGAATTTCTTGTCCTACCGACCGCGCAGTATCGCAGAGGTGCGCCAGAATCTCGAACAGGGCGACTTCTCCGAAACCACGATCACCGATGTTCTCGAACGTCTGGGGCGCGTGAGGCTGCTGGACGACCTGGCGTTTTCCAGCTTCTGGATCGATAATCGTACGCGTTTCCGCCCGCGAGGGCGACGCGCTCTGGTGCAAGAATTGCGACAGAAGGGAGTCCCCGCCGCCATCATCGAAGAGGCCCTGAACGGCTTCGATGAAGAAGCGGCGGCCGAGCAGTGCGCGCAGGCGCAGGCTCGCCGGATAGGACAGCTACCACCGGAGATGTTTCGTCGCCGCCTGGGGGAACGACTCGCACGACGCGGTTTCTCTTATGACCTTATTCGCGATATCCTCGCGCGCCATCCCGATCCTAGCTCAATAGAAAGCGAGGAAACATGACATGGAAGGACTACAATGGGTACTTTTGTTCATAGCCGTCCTGGTTGGATTCGCTGCGGGAGGCGTCATCGGCTATCTGATACGCCAGCAGCGGTACCAACAACGCATGGGCGATCTTCAGGCTATGAAACAGCGCCTGCTGGAAGAGGCCGAGAAGCAGGCGCGCGAGACCGTTCTCGCGGCAAAAGATGAAGCGCACAAGGTGCGCGAAGAAGGCGAACAAGAGCTGGAATCGCGTCGTAACCAGTTGCGCAAAGAGGAGGAACGGCTTCAGAAACTGCGCGAGCAACTCGACAGTCGTCTCGAAGTCATCGACCGCCGGGACCAACGCCTCAACAAACGGCAAAGCGCCGTCGACAAGCGTTGGAACGAACTCCAGAAACTGGAGACGCAACACCGCGAAGAGCTCGAAAAGGTAGCCGAACTCTCGACCGATGAGGCGCGCGAGATTCTGTTGGAGCAGGTGGCAGAGGAGACGCGGCAGGATATGGCGCGGGTCATTCGAGAAGAAGAGCTCCAGGCGCAGGAAGAAGCGGAACGCCGGGCCCGCAAAATCATCACCACTGCTGTGCAACGCCTCGCCAGCGAACAGGTCGCCGAGCTCACGACGAAGACCATCGAGATTCCCTCGGACGATCTCAAGGGACGCATCATCGGACGCGGGGGGCGCAATATCCGCGTGTTCGAACAGATGGCCGGCGTCGACGTCATCGTAGACGATAGCCCGGAGATTATCACGATTTCCTCATTCGATCCCATTCGCCGCGAAGTTGCCGCGCGGGCTATGCACCGCCTGGTGGACGATGGACGGATTCATCCGGCGCGTATCGAACAGGTGTTGGCTAAGGCCCGTAAAGAGGTCACCGAGACGATCCGCGAGCAGGGCGAACGGGCCGTGTATGAAGCGGAAGTCCCCGGACTGCACCCCGAAATCATCAAACTTCTGGGTAAGCTTTATTTCCGCACCAGCTATGGACAGAATCAGTTGGCCCATACCATCGAGGTTGCCAAACTATCCAGTCTGCTGGCGGCCGAACTGGGGGCAAACGAGGAAATTTCCCGCGCCGGCGGTCTGCTTCACGACATCGGCAAGGCGGTCGATTTCGAGGTCGAAGGCACCCATGCCACTATTGGCGCCGAGCTCGCCCGCCGTTATGGAGTTCCAGACAATATCGTCAACTGTATCGAAGGCCACCACCACGAGGTGGAACAGACCTCCCTGGAAGCCGTGATCGTTGAGGCTGCCGATGCCATCTCCGGCGCCCGGCCCGGCGCCCGGCGTGAGAGTTTGGAACACTACATCAAGCGCATCCGCACCCTGGAGGAAATCGCACATACCTTCAACGGCGTCGAAGAAACGTACGCCATCCAGGCCGGACGCGAGGTGCGGTTGATCGTCAAGCCAGGTGAAATCGATGATCTGGCGGCGCTGCGGCTTTCACGCGATGTAGCGCGCAAGATCGAGGAAACAATGCAATATCCCGGACAGATCAAAGTCACGGTCATTCGAGAAACCCGAGCCGTCGAATACGCCAAGTAAGACTGCCCGGCGCTCACCGGCCCCACGCTAGCGTGGGGCCGGTGAGCTGCTAAAGGTCTTTTCTCCAGAGCACAATCCGATTCTGGAATTCCAGACGGAATCGCTCGCGCAGCCGGGCCACAGCCCCCGATTCCAATAGCACATCAACTGCGGAGAACCCCAGAGTTGCTGCCGCTCCGCGCAAGGCGCCAAGAGCCGGTTCCAGAGGCGCCTCAGGTAGCAGCCAGGCGTAGCCATCCACCTGCGAGGGATCTGTGAGTTGCTCTCGCAAACCCAGGATGGCCATCCCCCCGTCCAGATTCACCCGCCAAGCCCACCGGCGGAGCGTACTCCAACCGGGGAGTTCCAGGGAGGGCCACAACGTCTGCCATCCTTGTGCGCCACACTGGTAGCGCCCGATTCGCAGCGCCAGGGTTGGCGGCGGCGCATCCTTTGCCTCCAAGACGCGCGCCGCATCTGCAGGAAACGCGCCTTCGGCGCGCAGCTGCATCTCTTTGGCCATCCGCCAGGGCGCGAATCCCAGCCGCGTGTAAAACGACTCGGCGCCGGCCTCCGGTTGCGTCGTCACTGCCGGCAGCCCCAGCCGGTGCGCCTGCGCAATCCCCGCAGCGACCAGGGCTGATCCCACGCCGCGTCCCTGCCAGGCGACATCGACGTAGAGCACCGAAAGGTGCAGCGACGAAAATGCTCCCGCTTCCGCGCTGAGGATGTATTCTGCCTCTCCCACGACCTTTCCACCGGCGACCGCCACCAGGGGCTGGTGATGGGCCGACAACAGGGCATCGAGATGGACGGCGCACAGTTCCACGCTCATCCAGGGGCCGCCATTGCGCCACCGGCCGTAAAGGTCGAGATCCTCATAGGCAACCACCGCGCGGCTCTCGGGATGGCGCCATGCCGACACGGTGCTGCAATGGATTTTCGTGATTGCAGGAACGTCATCCAGTGTCGCCAGACGAACTGTAAGCGTCTCCATAGTCGCCTCTCAATCCACGGGCCGCGCTACTAACAACAAACGCCGTCCTGCAAAAGGGGACGGCGTTTGCCAGGCTAGCAGCGTAACTACTCGGCCTTTCCTTCGAGCGCGATGATGTCGCGGATGGCGGGCACGTAATAGTCCTCGGTGTAGGCTTTCACCATGCGACGGGTCGAGAACAGCGGCCCTACCACGCGAATCGATTCTTTCATCATCTCAACCCAACCATGAGGGATGCCTCCCCGGTCGCGCTGGTAGTAGAGCGGGATCACTTCGTCTTCCAGTAACCGGTAGAGCGCATCCGCGTCCGCTTCGTCCTGCTCCCATTCATTGCCATATGTGTCGTTTTCGGCAAGAATGGCCCAGCCATTACGGCCATTATAGGCTTCCGCCCACCAGCCATCAAGGATGCTCAAATTGAGCACACCATTGAAGGCCGCCTTCATCCCACTGGTGCCGCTGGCGTCGTTCGGCTTGCGGGGCGTATTGAGCCAGATATCAACGCCCTGCACGAGGTAGCGCGCAATGTGCATGTCGTAATCTTCCACGAAAGCGATGCGGCCGCCCATTTCTGGATTGCACGCCCAACCATAGACTTCTTGCAACAAACGCTTGCCCGGATCGTCTGCCGGATGTGCTTTGCCCGCAAAGACGAACTGCACGGGACGATAGCGATGATGCACCAGGCGCTTGAGACGCTCGATGTCGCGGAAGATCAAATTGGCCCGTTTGTACGTGGCAAAACGGCGGGCAAATCCGATCACCAGCGCGTCAGGGTCGAGAAAAATACCCGATGCCAACAGCTGGTCAGGCAGGGTGGATTGCGCGATACGGGCCTGGCGCGCGCGCTCGCGCATGGCCGAGAACAGCTTGCGCTTGAGATAGGTATGAGCATCCCAGAGCACTTCATCGGGGACTTCCTCGATGCGCGTCCAGAGCGTAGGATCATCCTGGCGCTCCATCCAATCCGGGCTAATGCGCTGCCGGTACAACCGGTGCATGGCTTCCCCGGTCCACGAAGGCAAGTGCACGCCATTCGTGACGTGTCCGATCGGGCGGTCTGCTGGCTTCACGTCCGGCCATAACCCCTGCCACATTTCGCGGCTCACCTCGCCGTGCAAGGCGCTGACGCCGTTCGAGCGGCCGGCCAGCCGCAGGGCCAATGCCGTCATATTGAAAGCCGAGCCATAGCCGCTGTCGTAACTTCCCAACGCCATGAACGCATCGCGGTTGATCCCGAGTTGCGACCAGAACCCATAGAAATACTTCTCCATCAAATTGAAGGGGAAAGCATCGTGACCGGCAGGGACCGGCGTGTGGGTCGTGAACACGGTGCCAGCCCGCACATGTGTCACCGCCTCATCCCAGGAAAAGCCCTCGTGCACATACTCGCGCAACCGTTCCAAAACCATGAAAGCCGAATGACCCTCGTTGAGGTGCCACACCCCCGGGCGCAGTCCCAACGCGCGGATGATCTGGACGCCGCCAATGCCCAATAGGATTTCCTGTTGCAGCCGCATCTCGCGATCCCCGCCGTAAAGCCGCGCCGTCAATTCACGATCCCAGGGAGCGTTCTGCTCCACGTTCGAGTCCATCAGGTACAGGCGCGCGCGCCCAACAAGCACTTCCCACACCTTGAGGTGAATCTGGCGGTCGCCGACAGCCACGCTCACGTTGATGCACGATTCGTCAGCGCATAGTTTGGGTCGCAGGGCGACCTCGTCGAGATCCAATTGTGGATAATTCGCCTGCTGCCAGCCGCTATGGTCCAACTGCTGGCGGAAGTACCCCTGCTCGTACAGGAAGCCAACGCCAATGAAGGGCAACCCCAAGTCGCTGGCTTCTTTGTTATGATCGCCCGACAACACCCCCAGGCCGCCCGAATAAATCGGCAAGGAAGTGTGCACGCCGAACTCGGCAGACAGGTAGACGATCTTCTCATCGACCAGGTCCGGGTAGGCGTGGGAATACCAGAGATGACCATTGCGCAGGTCGCGGTCCATCTCCATCAGCACGGCATCATATTGACGGAGGAATGCAGGATCCCGGGCCAGGTCTTGCAGGTATTCCGGCGGAACGCCCAACAGGATTTTCACCGGATTGTGCCGCGTTGTGGTCCACAACGTGCGATCCACCATCTTGAACAAATCACGCGCCGAACGGTGCCAGGACCACCAGAGATTGAAGGCTAATTCTTCGAGACGGGCAATGCGACGGGGTAACTTCTCATGAATACTTTGATTAAGAACCGATTCCATTCTACAACTCCTCCTACTTCAAACAATAAGGACGCGTGCCTCAAACCCTCACGGCTTGATCAACAACACCAACACGAATACCACGCCGGCCAATAGGGAAAATTCCAACAAGACCCGCCGGTCCAGTTTACCGAGCAGGTGTTGATAACTGATCCCGGTACCCAGATACAGCCCCAACGTCAACACGACGGCCGCGGTCCAGGGACTGATAGGCCAATACCCGATGACCCAGGCCAGCTCGCCTTCCAACAGCGCAATCAACCCGCTGAAAAGTATCACGGACTTCAACTGGGGCGCGCCGGAACTCAGTAGGTCGAGGGCAAAAAACCCGCCCAGGAGCAACACTACCGGGCCGGTCACCAGAGCCCGTTCCCGAGATCCCATCACCAGACTGAAGAGGGCAAACGCCAGAAGATAATCGGCGATGTTCAGCGCCGTGCGCGCCCCGGCATACCCCGGGCTCTGGGAGGAAACGCCCCGGTAACTCAGGTGAACCAGAATGCCCAGCATGACGCCGGACAGCAGGAAACTTCCCAGCCACAGCGGCCAAGAAGCTGCACGAATCAAGATGAGGGAGAAAAAGAGGGCGCCCAGGGTAGGGGTAATCAGGGAGAAGAGCAACGGGCGATCATCAGAGGAGAGATGGGGATGTGATTTCAACAGCGAGAAGGCGCCGCTGGCGATCAACCCCATCATCAACAACGATAACACCCAATCGCCGGTGATTGTCAACCCTAAAGGTGAGCCAAGGATACGTCGCACACTCCACGAAAACGTTGGCAGCTCGACGAAATCCAGTAGCGTAATTCCAGTCAGCGTCACCGCCAGCAAGACGCTCAAACGATCGCGCTCGCTGGCGGTTCCATGATCATGCGATTCCACAGGCATAGACGCATTCTAAACGAGGGTAGGATCTTGTCAACCCACCCCGACGCCCGGCCCCTTGTCTCAACGGAGATTACGGGTCAGATTGTCCAGGAACTGGTGATTGGTGCGCGTCTTCCGAATCTGCTGCAATAAGGCATCCGTGGCCGCGCTGATGTCCAACCCGGCCCCGCTGGGCTGGGGCGCCATCATCTGGGAGACCATGCGTCGCAACAACAGCACTTGCTCCAACGTGCGGGCATCCAGGAGCAAGTCCTCGCGGCGGGTGCCGGAGCGCAGGATGTCGAACGCCGGGAACAGCCGCCGCTCCTGCAACTTGCGGTTCAGATGCAATTCCATGTTGCCGGTGCCCTTGAACTCCTCGTAGACCACGTCGTCCATCCGGCTGCCGGTATCGATCAAGCAGGTAGCCAAAATCGTGAGGCTGCCCCCTTCCTCGATATTGCGCGCCGCGCCGAAGAACTGTTTGGGGGGATACAGCGCCGCCGGATCGAGACCGCCTGAGAGGGTGCGCCCGCTGGGCTGCACCACCAGGTTGTAGGCGCGGGTCAGACGCGTGATGCTGTCCATCAAGATCACCACGTCGCGACCAATCTCCACCAGACGCTTGGCGCGTTCCAGGGCCATCTCCGCGACTTTGGTCTGGTGCGTGACGGTCTCATCGAACGTGGAACTGATCACCTCGGCATCCACAGAGCGGTCCATATCCGTCACCTCTTCCGGGCGCTCGCCGATGAGAACTACCATGAGATGGACTTCGGGGTGATTCGCCGAGATGCCATTGGCTATCTGTTTGAGGACGGTGGTCTTGCCGGCTTTAGGCGGCGATACAATCAACCCGCGCTGCCCTTTCCCGACCGGAGCGATCAGGTCCAGAAGTCGCTGGGTGATATTATCGGGAGAATTGATCAGATTGAACCGTTCATCCGGGAAGATCGGCGTCAGGCGTTTGAAGTGCGGGCGCCGCTTGGCTATTTCCGGGTCCATCCCGTTCACTGCCTCCACCCGCAACAGACTGCGATATTTCTCGGTGTCCTTGGGAGGACGAACCTGCCCGGACACCATGTCGCCGGTTCGCATGCCAAAGCGGCGTATCTGGCTTTGGGATACGTAGGCGTCTTCGGGACCGGGAAGATAGCGCGCCGAGCGCAGGAAACCGATCCCCTCATTGGTAATCTCGAGAATGCCGCCGCCAAAGGCAAAGCCTTCACGTTCCGCCTTTACCTTGAGGAGCAGGAGAATCAAATCGTCCTTTTTCAGGCGACTGTACCCCGACACGTTGTAGCGTCGGGCCAGATCGCGCAGCTCAGACAGGCGCATGGCATCGAGCATGCGCATGTCCAGACGACGAAGCATCTCGCTATCGGCTTCCACGACGGCAGCGGGCGGGCTTTCCTCGGGCGTCACAGAGGATTCCGGCTCTTGCGGCTCTTCCGAATCTGTTTCGGGATACAGATCTTCATCTCCGGTCTCGTCCGGCTCCACGGTGAAGTCAGCGGACGTCCCGGTAACAGGCTCCAAGGGTTCAGGCGCCCGAGGTTCTGTCTGTTCTGTCGCCGGCTCTTCGACCGCCAGGGTTGCGTCTTGATATTCGTTCTCGGAGTTCATGTCATCCTCCTAAAATAAATCTCCAGAATCGATTCACGTATTCTGTTTAGTAGTTCAAACTGAGGGTGCACTCTCGGGGCAAATGGAAGCATCTCCAACATCCGCACCTTATTCCACCACGAATCCGGTGTACCCTGTATGCCAGAGACTCCCCAGGTCTGACTCCAGCGTTTCCCCATGCGCAAGGTAATCAACGATACCCAGTGAGACCTGCGAAATCCGGTTGGATTGAAAACGGCCCCTGCGAGACCGGCAACGCGCGCCCTGTATTGGAATGCTCCCGAGGGCCTCGCTGCTTTTCGAAAAAGGGGACTAGGCCGCCAACATCACAAAATACCAGGCCAATACCCCCGCCCACAACAACGAATCGATCCGGTCGAAAGCGCCGCCATGCCCCGGGATCAGATTGCCGGAGTCTTTCAGGCCCGTCTCGCGTTTGATCAGCGATACGAAAAAATCGCCCCAAGGCGTCAACGCGGCAAGAAGCCCGCCTAAAATCAACCCGCGCCAGGGATTTAGCGTAGACGCCGGCGCAAGCGCCAGCTGCGGCCAAAGCCACCCAAAGAACATTCCGGACAACAAGCCGCTCGCCACCTGACCGGCATACCCCTCCCAGCTCTTACCGGGACTGACCGCCGGAAGCATCTTGTGTCGGCCCCAGCGTCGCCCCACGAAATAGGCGCCGGAATCGGCAATCCAGACCACCGGAAGGGTCGTCAACGTCCACCCCAGCCCATCCACGCCGCCGCGCAAACGAAGGAGATAGGCGCCGCCGATCCCTAGATAAAGTCCTCCGGCCAGCGTCAGCGCCCAGCTAGCAGTCGGCGCGTGAACCGTGTGGCGCAGGACTTGCCGGGCGGCGACCACCAATGTAACGAGCGACACCCCCAGCCCCAGCCAGGCGTCCGCTTCCCACGCCCCATCGACCAACCAGAGCGCAGTCATGACCCAGACGCCGGGCAACCAGATAGAATAGTCGCAGCGGCGCAACATCCGCGCGTATTCATATCCGGCAATAAACACTGCAACGGCGACCAGAATCCAGAACGGCCACCGTCCGTAGATCAATGCGGCCAACACCACCGGCAAAATAATGAGTGCACTGATTAAACGCGTCTTCATGGATTAGGTATCACCAGCCGGTCGAACCAACGCCCTCCGGCGCCGGTTGCATGCAAACGGACCCAGCTACACACATGGGTTCAGAGGGACATCAACCACCCGACGAATGACCCACAAGCGGTGAACAAATTCCAACACTATCGTGAATGGATCCTACAGCAATGTAAAATGGAACACGGTCCGGCCCTACAGTACCGCCGCAATGTCTCTCAATCCTCGTGAATGCCGCCGTAACGACGGTTGCGACCGGCAAATACCTGAAGCGCCCGATAGAATTCATCCTGATCGAAATCAGGCCACAACACAGGCGTCACATAGTACTCCGCGTAAGCGCCCTGCCAGATCAGGAAATTACTGACGCGGAACTCTCCGCTCGTGCGAATGATCAAATCGGGATCGGGCAGCCCCCCCGTATACAGATGCGCATTGATAACCGCGACGTCGATCTCCTCTGCTGGAATCCCGCTGCGCACAATCTCTTGGACGGCCCTGATGAGCTCAGCGCGTCCTCCATAGTTGAAAGCGATATTGGCGATCAGACGATTGTTATTACGCGTCAGGGCAATAGCATTGTGAATCTTCTCCTGCAGGTCTATCGACAACGGGGCTAGATCGCCGATATGTCTCAATTGTACCCCATTATTGTGTAATTCGTCAACCTCTTTCACGAGAGATTCACTCAACAACCGCAGCAGCCCTTGCACTTCGGTCTCAGGTCGCCGCCAATTCTCCGTAGAGAAGGCATATAGCGTCAAAACCGGCACCCCGAGTTCCACGGCAGCCCGCAGGATGCGGCGCAGATTCTCGACCCCGGCCCGATGGCCGGCCAGTCGGGGCTTACCCCGGGCGCGAGCCCAGCGCCCGTTCCCATCCATAATGATACCGACGTGCGCAGGCGTTTTCGGTAGAGGAGGGTACTTCCCTTGAACCACACCAGAGATCATATTACCTCCGACACAGCTGACGAGGGTCCCAGGGGAAACCGGTTATCCGGCAAAGGACGTTCAGAGAACAAGTGTGCACCACACCCGGTGCAGCGTGACCAGCAGCCAAATCAGAAAGCCCCCCCCGGCCGGGGCAGGTTCAGATCTCCATGATCTCCTGTTCTTTGCGGTCCCCGATCTCCTCCGTGTTCTCGGTATAGCGGTCCGTCAACTTCTGCAGGTCATCCTGCGCGCGACGGAGCTCATCCTCGGAGATCAGCTTCTCATTTTCGAACTCGCGCAGATCCGAAAGTGTATCACGGCGGATATTCCGCAGGGACACTTTGGCTTCCTCGACACGGCGCTTCACCACTTTGACCAGATCGCGACGGCGTTCTTCCGTCAAACGCGGGATGGGAATACGCACAACGCGGCCATCGTTGCTGGGATTCAGTCCCAGATCGGCCTGCAAAATCGCCCGGTCGATATTCCCAATGGAGCCGGGATCATAGGGGCGGATCAACAACATCTGCGGCTCCGGCGCCGAGATGACTGCCAGCTGTTTGAGCGGCGTCGCCGTACCGTAATAATCCACCATCACCCGCTCCACCAGTGCGGGCGCCGCGCGCCCCGTGCGTAGCCCCCGGAAGTCCTCTTCCAATGCTTCGAGGGTCTTTTCCATACGACCTTCGGTCTCTCGTAGTAAATCGTTAATCATGGAGGGCCTCCTGTGCTCACCAACCTACCGCGCAATCACCGTACCGACCGCCTCGCCCAGGACGGCGCGTTCCAAAACGTTGGGCGACTGCAGCGCCAACACCATGATGGGCATGTCATTGTCCATACACAGCGTGATCGCGGTCGAATCCATCACCCCCAAACGCATATTGAGGGCTTGCAAGTAATTCAAATGATCAAACCGGTGCGCGGCGGGATTCAACTGCGGGTCTGCGTCATAAACCCCATCGACCTTGGTAGCCTTGATCAACAGGTCCGCCCCGATTTCCGTAGCGCGCAGCGCCGCCGCCGTATCCGTCGTGAAGTATGGATTCCCGGTGCCGGCGCCGAAGATAACGATCCGCCCCTTCTCCAGATGACGAATCGCGCGCAAGCGGATGAAAGGTTCGGCAATCGCGCGCATTTCGATCGCGGTCTGCACCCGCGTCGTCACCCCGCAGCGCTCCAGGGCATCCGCCAGCGCCAGGGCGTTCATAATTGTCGCGAGCATCCCCATGTGATCGGCCGTCGCGCGATCCATGCCGTGGGCCAATCCCTCGCGCCCGCGCCACAAATTCCCGGCGCCAATGACCACGCCCACCTCGATCTCGAGTGCGTGAAGCGCCGAGAGCTTTCCGGCCACCTCGTCAGCGCGATACGGATCGATGCCAAACCCTTGCGCGCCGGCCAAAGACTCGCCGCCGATTTTCACGACAATCCGCTTGTATCGCGCTCCCGTCATGGACGCCTCCTGTAGAAATGTCTGGAGGCCTAAGCCTCCAGACTCTCTCCCAATTCGAACCGCGTGAAACGCCGCACGATGATGTTTTCTCCAGTCTTGGCAATAGCTGCCTTGACCACTGCGTCGATGGTCTGTTCCTCATCCCGGATAAAAGCCTGTTCCAGCAAGCAAACTTCCTGGAAGAACTTCTCCAGCTTGCCCTCGATGATACGGTCGAGGATCCGCTCAGGCTTGCCCTCATCCAACGCTTGATTGCGGAAGATTTCGCGCTCGTGCTCCAGCACGTCTTCGGGGATATCCTCGCGTTTCAGGTATCTGGGCTTCATAGCAGCGATCTGCAGTGCAATATCATTGACCAGGGCCTCGAATTCGTCCGTGCGGGCGACGAAGTCGGTTTCACAGTTCACTTCGACCAACACACCAATACGACCGCCGCCGTGAATGTAGGAGGCGACTTTGCCATCTTTGGCCTCGCGAGACATGCGCTTGGCAGCTTTAGCCAGCCCCTTCTCCCGCAAAAAGTCGACGGCTTTGTCGAAATCTCCCTCGGCGGTTTCCAGCGCCTTACGGCAATCCAGAATCCCGGCGCCGGTAGCCTGACGCAATTCCTTGACCATTGTTGCTGTGATTTCCATGCGTTTTACCTCTTGTAATCGTCGTCATCGTCATCGTCGACGTCGGAGAAATCATCCTCATCCTCTTCGTAAGCGTCGCCGGCGTCCTCGTCCTCAAGGATCGCTGCATCATCCTCGTCTACGAAGTCTTCGTCTCCGAATTGAATCTGCCGCAACCGCGCCAGAGTTTCGGCGCTCAGATACTTCTCGTCTTCGGCCGCGTACAGAGCCTCTTCCTCAGGCTGCGTCTCCTTGCGGAGGGCCATACCTTCCAGGACCGCGTCGGCCATCTTCGCCGTCATCAAACGAATGGCGCGAATGGCATCGTCGTTGCCGGGAATCACGAAGTCGATGCGGCCGGGATCGCAGTTGGTATCGACCACCGCGACAATCGGAATCCCGATCCGGTCGGCCTCGGCCACAGCTGTGGTCTCCGTCGAGATATCGATGATGAACACCGCCGCCGGAAGCCGCTGCATGTCGCGCAGCCCGCCCAAGCGCCCGGTGAGCTTCTCGATCTCGCGGCTGATCATCAGGACTTCCTTCTTGGTGAGAACGTCGAATTCCCCAGCCTCGCGCCGCGTTTCAAGATCTTTCAGATGATCGATGCGCGATTTGATGGTCTTCCAGTTGGTCAAGGTTCCACCCAGCCACCGCTGGTTGACATAGGGCATGCCACAGCGCGCGGCCTCCTGGGCGATGGTCTCCTGGGCCTGGCGCTTGGTGCCGACGAACAGGATTTGCTCGCCCTGCGCCACCATGTCGCGCACAAAGTTGTACGCCTTTTCCAAAGCCTTTACCGTCTGTTGCAGATCGATGATGTGCACGCCATTTCGCTCGGTGTAAATGTATCGCGCCATCTTGGGATTCCAGCGCCGGGTGCGATGTCCGAAATGGACGCCGGTTTCCAACAATTGCTTCATCGTCACAATAGCCATGAACTACATTCCTCCTGAATTGTGTTTTGGACCTCCGCGTCTTTCAGCCTTCACGGAAACCGGAACCTTTTCCGGCACACCCCGTTCCGTCGAGACGCGTGCGTATTGGCATAGCCCGGTCACGGATTGTACCACAAACCCATGAACGAGCAACTACGGCCCCCCCCGGGGGTCTTTCCAGGCCGCTTATGCTCCGCCCTCTGGCGTATCCGGCAGCAGGCGATACCCGGCGCCACGCACGGTTTCCAAGCAATAGGGCGCTTTCAACAGCGCCAGCGCCTTCCGCAGCCAATGCACGTGGACGTCAAGCGTGCGCGTATCCCCCATGTAGTCAGTGCCCCACACCGCCTGCATCAGGAAAACGCGCGACACGATCGTCTCCGGCGCTTCCAGAAATTGCCTGGCGAGGGCCGCCTGTTTGGGCGTCAGATACGCCTCTTCGGCCCCCCAGGCCAGAGAGTTTGTCGCGGTATGGAGTCGCAGGTCGCGCCAAGTCACCACCTCCCCCTGGCGCTCCGGCAGGGCCCGCGACAAACGATTCTGGAGACGGCGCATCGTGAAAGGATGCCGGATATACCCGTTGGCGCGCGGTAACTGATCCAGGCGCATCCCCTTACCCAGCAAGAAAAACCACAACACCAGGGGACGCCGCGCTTTCAGATCCCCGCAGAACCGCGCCAGATCGAACCGTATGGAAGGCACATCGATCAGCGCCAGATCAATATCTGACGTTTCCAACGCAGTCATAGCCTCACGGCGTCCGTGCACCACGGCGACGTCGTAAGTCTGCCGCAGTGCAGGCAATACAGACGCTTCGAGCGCGTGATGCCTCTCGACAAACAGAATGCAATAGCGCTTCAATGAGGACTCCAAATTGTGTGCCGCAGTCATGAAACAGTGAGCAGTATTTCTATTATACCCAAAGTTTCCGAGTACACAAATCGGATCCAAAGGCTACAACAGCCGCCGCAGGCGCCGGGTTGACACAGCCCCTATCCCCCATCTGCCTATTTGTCTATCGCCCCACAGGGTCTTATCAGTCTCCATCCGGCTGCGGAAAGGCTCACGGACAGACACGGATGAACACGGATTTTGTCCCTCTGTGTATCTCCGCGCCGGCTCTGTGCATCTCTGTGTAAGCCGCTTCGCGCGCTATGCTCGGCGCCGCACCTGTCATTATCCTGAAGTCGTATCAGCGCTGAGTCCGCTGGCGTCTGCTGGAATAACAGGGAGCCAGAGAATGACAAAGCCCTGATCGCCCCATCGCCCCATTCCCTGATTGACGCCCGCGCTCGCCAATGCTATACTAATGACATCCAGGACTTCCCCGGAAGAATTAACTTTTTCACCACAGAGACACGGAGGACATTGAGAATTCAATAATGAACTTAATAAAACCCAACTAAGACTTCAGTCTTGTTAGATTATATCAAATCACCCTTAATATTCTCTCGGT
>JAFGNR010000379.1 GCA_016926915.1 Anaerolineae bacterium | reverse complement strand
CAGTGTAGGATGTTTAGTCCAGGTGATGACGATCTATACAAAACTATCACCGGGCATCGAGTCTGGTTTGCCCCCGCACACCCTCGTTGCCTCCCTGCACACCGCCATCTCCTCCGCCGACGCATACACCACCACAATGCTCCCATCGTCCTGTCTCTGCCACCTCCCCGCCGGCACCGCCAACCCCGGTAAGCTCGCCTCATCCGGCGGGATCACGACCCGCAGCGGGAACCGCGTGTCATCGCCTATCACCGCCATCACCCACGCCCGCACATCGCCGCCGGACTGGCAATACTCCGTCACATCGTTGCCCTCCGGCACGCGTAGCGGCGTCACCCGCGCCGACAACGCCGCCAGGCGCGTCGCGTTCAGCGTTCCGGTCTTGTCTGCATCCAGCGCTGCGAAAATGCAGGTCATCCACTGTTTGCCACAGGAGCAGCGCGTCCAAACCTGCTTCCACGATGAACAACGAGTGTGAGGATTGTGCAACGCCAGTGATGGAGTTAGCACAGTGGCCGGATGTGATGAGGCTGCGGGTGGGCGGGGTGATCATTGCCCGGCAACGCCCGCCGACGGCGCGGGGCACGGCTTTCGTCGCGTTGGAGGACGAGGGTGGCGTGGTCAATGTGATCCTGCGTCCGGAGGGTTCGCGGCGTATCGCGAGGTGCTGCGTAGTAGATTCGTCGTGATCGAAGGGACATTGCAGTGGCAGGGCCGGGTGTGTGGCGTGGTGGGGAACGGGTGCTGGCGGTGGAGGGGTGAATATGGAGCAGATTCAATCCGATATGTGACAAAGGGGAGGACGCGGGACTATTCCCGTGTCTTCCCCTTTTGTTCTCATCTCGGCGTTACCCGGTCAGAGCGCCGCAGGCTTGGAGGTTCCTGCAGTTTGGAACCGAAGCCCCAGACCTTTGTGCCTGAATGGTGCTGCGGTATCCAGGTGTATATCTATTATACCATATTCAAACCCTGAAATGCAAGGGGGAATCGGCGTCAACTTCCAGGCAGATATCTTCCACTGTGAAGGCCTGCGTCTGCCACATACGGATGTAGTAGTACGACTCCGGATCGCGCAGGGTGAGCGCGCATAACGTCAGCCTGCGCACATTGGTGAAGTTCAGTAACACGCCGGTTTAGCTCGTCGGCGCGTCCGGGCCACGGGGGTTGTGAGTGTTGTTCCCGTCCCAAATGTCGCTTTCGATGCGGAGATCGATGTCGCCATGCTCCGGGTGCTGGCTGATGCCGGAAGCTACGTTGTGTGAGACCCGTTCTGCTACTCATTGTTGTTCAGCAGCAGCCATTCTGCGGCGCCCAAATCGGGATCGCGGCCCACGCGGAAATCTTCCACCGTCCAGGTGACGTAGACGTCGGGTACGATGCCACGCCCTCGATGAGCGCTCCATTTGTGCGGCGGAACGTCCCGGTGGAAAAGCGCGCGCGCCCGCCGCCCGGCAGGTTGAAGCTGATGGGATTGCCGCCGCCGCCGCCGGTCGGACGCCCCACCGTCGTCACCCGCCCTGAATCCACCAACGCCACGATGAAGTTCTCCGCCGTGCTGAAGTTGTAGGCGTCGATCAACAAAACAAGCGGCCCGGTGTATATTTGCCCACACGGTTTGACACGATAGTCGAAGTGCGCGCGCCAGCCTCGCTGCGGCAGCCGCGCGCGGAAGTGATCACGGCCATACGTGAACAGTTGGCTCAAGAAGCGCCCGGCGATGCGATCGGAGATGAAGGTGCTGCCGCTGCCGTTGCCGCGCAGGTCGAGGATCAAGCCCGGCGCATCTATCAGGGCGTCCAGCGCGGCGTCGAACTCGGCCACTAGATCGTGGGTGCTGCTACCAAAGTCGGGGATGCGGATGAGTCCCAGGCCGGAAGGCAGCCGTTCGCCAGTGATCAACGGTTGCCAGGGTGCTGGCGTCTGCACTTGCGGCGCGGGCGGTTTCTCAGGCCACGTCAACGTGAGCGTGCGCTCGCCGGCCGGGCCGCGCACGGTGACGGTGAGCGCATCACCCGTCGTGCTCAGGACGTTGAACGCGGCTTTGGCGCGGCGCTGTTGCGACGTCGAACCGGCACGCAGGATCGGCGAGAGCGCGTCAAGCGCCGCTTCGATAGGCCGCCCGTCCACGGCGAGCACCTCGTCGCCGCGCTCGAATCCGGCGGCCCGCGCCGTCGCGCCCACTTCATCCAACACAATCGCGCCGCCGATGTCGCGGCATATAGCAAAGTAGCGCCGTCCCGACGGTTCGCCTGAGCTCGCCGCAGGCTGCACA
Source organism: Anaerolineae bacterium (assembly GCA_016926915.1). Lineage (GTDB taxonomy): Bacteria > Chloroflexota > Anaerolineae > B4-G1 > SLSP01 > JAFGNR01. The sequence goes on along the minus strand of JAFGNR010000379.1, from coordinate 5,979 downwards.
GAGGGTGAGAGCAGACCGGTATGCCCATCGCTCAATTCGGCCAGCATGGATGCGACGATGCGCCAGTAGTCCTCGTCGCTCTGCGCTCGCTGCGCTTGCGGCGCGTAGCGCGCGTAGACGGCGTCCCAATCCACACCTTTTTCCGCGAAGTAGGGATAGGCGTAGTCCATTGCTTGCCAGAGCCGCGCGAAGTTGGCGCTGCGCGTCTCACCCGGCAACGGCAGCATCCCGATGCGTACAGGGGAACCACCGCTTGATTATGGATTCAGTCCTATTTCATCCAGAATGACCACGCCAGCCGGGGTGCGGTCGAAGACGAACGTGATTTCGGCCAACGTGGCCGGGTCGAAGTGCGGGTTCGCCGCTGCAAAGTCGGCCAGGCGGAAGGAGAAGGTCTGGAACACCGGCTCCGAAAGCGGCACGACGCTCATAAAATCGGCCTTGCCGATGCGCCCCCGAATTTGGGGTTGCAGCAAAGCAAAGTGACTCAAAGGCAGCCACGCTGTATTGCCCGCGCCGTCGCGTAGTTCCAGCATCAGGTCAATGGGCGTTCGGTCTGCCGGGGAAGGTTTCTGTGTGTTCAGGTGAGGGGATTCATCGGCATCGGCCAGGGAGAAGCTGAACACGCTCTTTGGGTCGAGCGCCGCCGCTATCTCCGGCAAGGTGATGCTGTAACGGGCGACGCCTGCCGAGGGAACAGGAACGCCCTCCGAACTAGTGTTATCCCACCCCAGATAGACGGCGACGGTTTCGAGCGAGCCGTTCTTGAGCGGTACGACTTGTTCGCGCCAGATCGTCAGGTTTGCACCGTGCAGTGTCCCGCCGGGCAGCGTGGTAGTGCTGAGGTCGATGTCCTCCTCAAAGGTCGCCACGCGCACAGTCTCCGCATCCTGGTACTGGCTCAGGTAGAGGGTGTCGGGCAGCCATGTGGCGGCGGTGCGAGGATCGCGGAACAGTGCGCGGTAGCCGTCCTCACCGCGCAACGTCGCTTCCAGGAAGGCGCTGAGGGCGACTTTGGCGATCTGTTCCTGGTCGGCAGCCGGCATCAGACTGCGCAGGTTGAAGAGCTGCATCGCCGGGCCGAAGAGGTCGTGGCGGCCCCAATCGCTGTTGAACTGCCCGTGATTGGCCCCGTAGATGTAGAGCGCGGCCTTGAAGTAGGGCCGGTCGCCGCTATAGCGCACCCGCGCGTATTGGCGCGTCCCCATAAACGTGATCACGTCCATATCGTGCGCACCGTGGAGCACCAGATAATTGACGTCCTCCAATGGCAGCCGCTGCCCGCCGGGTTTGTATTGTCCATCCACCGGCGCAATCGCCGCCACCGTGCGAATGTCGAAATCGTAGTCGAAGGTCACACTCGCATCGTCGGGATAGCAGGGCAACTGGCTGAACGCGGCGGCGAGGGCGACCGCTTCCCCGCCCCGCGAGTGCCCAATCAGCGCAATGGCGTCGAAATCCACCTTGCCGTAGAAGGGCGTGCCGGGCGTCGCGTCCCAGGCTTGCCACTGACGGACGTGTTCCAACAGCAGCCAGGCGCGCGCGTCGTTTTCCTCTTTCAGTGAGGTGAGGATGGTGAGATTGGCCGAAAAGGAGAGGTTGAGGAAGTTCTGATCCACAGAGGCGACGATAAAGCCCCGACTGGCGAGCAATTCGCCCAGGTAGGCGTATCCTGCGTCGGAGTAATCCTCCATCGGATGGTTGCCGTGAACGATGAGCACGAGCGGGAAAGGGCCGTCTCCCTCCGGATACCAGACGCGGGCGTTGCGCGGCAGCGCCTCCGGGCCGAAGCCCCAGTACGCGCTCCGCAAGCCCGACCAACCTTCGAGCAGGGCCGCACCGTCTACGGGCGTGGTGCGCAGGTCAACGCCCGCGCCGTATTCGGGCCGCCGGCGATCTTCACCGCTGCCGTAGATGAGCGTGCGCACGGTATAAGGTCCCGGCTGTGCGGGATCGGGCAGCGCCAGGGGAACGACGTTATCTGCCGATTGCGCCGCTGCGTTGATAGGCGGCGTCCGCGCAAACCCATCCATAAAGAGCACGACCGCGCCGCCAACCAGCCCGATCACGCCCACAGCAAGACTGGCGAGGGCCAAACCGCGTCGTAGCCGGGTGAGCCGCCGCCAGCCGCCGCCGGTCAGCGTCGCCAGACCGGCCCCCACCAATGAGCTGATCACCAAGAGGCCAAACACTAAGCTGATGACGCCAAAGGCCAGCGAGATTGCCAGTATATAGGTCAGCAGCAACAGCGGCAGTGCGGCGATAAAGGCCCATCCATAGCGGCGAGGAACGAGACGTAACAGTGCGCCGAGCAGTATCACAATCCCACCCAGGAGCGCGCCAGCCAGCAGCCCACCGAGCAGCCCCAGGATGAAGGCGACTGGGCCGGCGGGGGCAAAGGCGTAAGCGGACATCACCGTCCAAACTAGCGCCGCCGCCAGGATAACGCCCCACGTCGCGCCGCGCCAGGCGCGCGGACCGGGCAGAAGGCGCGCGGCGAACCGGCGTGCGGCACGGATCTTATCCCTTAAAAATCCGTAGAATCCGTCAAATCCGTGTACAATTTCTCGATTGTTCATTGCGAGATCATCTCACTTACAAGTTGCTGTAAAAAGCTCCGGCTCTCCTCGGCGATCACATCGGCGGCTTCGTTATGGACGTAATGGCCCACATCAAGTAGTGTGTATTGGCCGCCGGCCGCCTCGGTGTAATTTGCCAAAACCTCGCCCCAGTTGTCCATCGGCAAGCCGTCGCCGTTGGAGATGAAGACATAGAGAGGCACAACGGGAATCCCCTCGGCCGCAACCAGTTGGGCGTTGGTCTGGGTCATTTCGACTTCAGCTAACATATCGGCCGTTAAAGTGCGCCGGTACATAATCGAGCAGTAAGCGGCAGTTTCGGCAGCGGTCAGATGGTTCACCGCAGCGGCTTCATGGCAAATAAAGGGCGCCAGGCGCAGCAGGCCGGTCCGGGCGGTGAAGCCGATCAGCGCGAGTTGTAGGCGCGGCGGCGGCATCAGTTCGTAGATGGGGGGCGTCGCCGGGTCCAGTCCGATGATGGCCGCCACTTCGTTGGGATAGCGGTTGGCCCAGTGCAGGGCTTCCAGGCCGCTCATCGAGTGGGGCAGCAAGACGTAGGGCGGGCTTTCCCCGGCCAATTCCAGCGCCCGGCGGGTCTCACCGAGGACCGTATCGATGTCGCGGGATGTGCCGCCGCCCTCGCTCCAGCCGTACCCGGCCCGCTCCACGACGACCGTGCGGTACTCTTTGGACAGGCGGCGATAGAGTCCCCTGAAATCCAGTGTGGGGGCGGTGGTGCCGCTGCCCGACAGGAAGACGAGCGTCAGATTGCCCTCCCCTTCCGCGTAGACGTGCAGACTGTGCCCATTCACCGGAACCAGTTGCCCCGGCGGGGGATAGGCGGCCTCTTCGCGCGGCGTTTGCAATCGGTGATTGATGCTGCTGCCGGCAATCAGGAGCAACAGCAGGAGCAGTAGCCCAGACAAAAACCATTTGATGATCGTCAAGCCTGTTTTCATAATGTGTCCTTTGTGTCAACGGATTCAACGGATGAAACGGATTGAAAACAAAGAATCCGGTGCGACCTGTACTGCGGTTGCCTTAATCCGTTCAATCCGTTGACAGGTTTTTTATACCCTGTCGGAAAACTGTGGAATCTGAAGGCGCATTTTCAGTCCCGTGCCATCAGATACTCGGCATACGGTTGTCCTTTATACTGCATCTCGCCGTAAAATGCCTGTCTAAAGCCATTCTTCTCGTAGAATCGAATGGCCTGGTCGTTGGTGGCATTGACGTACAGATACATTTTGCCGTTTTCTTGCGCCAACGCGCGAATGATCGCACTGCCGATTCCCTGGCCTCTGAGATCGCCGTCTACGCATAGCGTGTGGATGTAAAGGCCGTCATCGGCGATGGTTCCACCAAGCATCTTCTCCATTTTCGTGTACAACGGGAGCCGCTTGATGAAATTGAAGAAGCCCAGGGCTTTCATAAAGCCCTTCCCGGCGCGTTGATCCACGGCTCGCATCTGAGCGGTGGGATAGGATACGACGACACCGGCAAGCTTGCCGTCGAGCATGGCGCACTGCATATACTCTGGGACGAAGTAGCTTTCTGGAATATTCAGGAGTTTTCCCAGGACTTCCAATGCTTTCTCGCCATAAACGAGCCGATTCATCACGACGTCGGATTCAAAGATCAACGTGGCAAGTTTGTCTTGATCGTGTTTTTGCGCGTCATACGTCTCGAGTACTATAGTCATTGTGCTGTTCTCCTTTTTCTGCTCCTATCATACTCGAGAGCGAGCCGTTTGTCTTCGCGCAAACGATCTAAATCGGCTCAGACTTTGGACGCGATTTCACTACGACTAAAGTAGTAGATACCGGATAGGTTTTCACTGCCCGGCTTGCAGTTGATGCCGCCGAACCAGCAACGCCAGACCCAAAAGCAGCGGGCTGGCGGCGACGTAGTGCCAGGGGACGCCCTGCGCTAACGCCGCAGCGGTCACGCCGGTGATGTCGAGTGCGACCAGGCCGTTGAGCGGGCCGAGATACCACCAGATCAGCAACAGGATTTGCGTTGGCCGTTCCGTGCCCGTTACGATCCCTAACAGCAGCGCCAGCGAGGGGGTGAAGAGCGCGCCGGCCACAAAGCCGGGCAGCCACGCCGGTTCGGCCAGAAAGCGAACGAACGCGCCGCCGCCCAAGAGCAACGCCAACAAGACGCCTGCCGCCCAGGTCGCCGGTAGTTGCCGCCACAGTGGAGATGGCGCGCTGAACAGCAATTGATCGACGCGATAGTGCGCCTCGCGGACGCCCATCTCCGACCAGAGCAGCAGCGGCCACAACCAGACGAGCGGCAATAACGCGCTGCGCACCGTTTCCAGCGGGGATAGCAGGCAGGTCAGGAACAACCCGGCGGCCACCGCGTACCAGAGGAAAGCGCGGCCTTTGAGGAGCAGCTTGAGTTCCGCCGTGACCAACGTGACGAACAAGCGCGCCGGTTTGCCGGAAGCCGTGACGGGCGTGAGCGTTTGGGCGCTGCGGGGGATGTCAGGCGTGACCGGCGTAGCAGCCGCCCGGCGCGCTATGGCGTGCAAGCGCGCGCCGAGTGGGGCCAACCAGCGTTTGATGATACCGCGCCGTGTGCGGACGTGGCTTTGTTCCGGGGCGAAGCGTTCGAAGGGCAGCGCCGCCAGTCCGGCCAGCAACAAAGCCGCCGCCACGTATACCAGGCGCGTTCCGGCGACCGTCGCCCAATCGAAGCCCGTCCACAGGAACGTTTGCAGTTCCTCGCCGGCGCCAGCGCCCAGGACAATGCCGCCCTGATAGGCAGCCCCTTGCGCCTGGAGCGCGACGGCCATCCCCTGTTCGACGGCGCCGAAGCCAAGCAAGTCGCCGCCGATGGGTGTTGCAATGAAAAACCACAGGAAGAAATAGATGACGTTTCCAATCGATCTACGCAAGATCGGAGTACATTCGAAGAAAACAGCCAGGGCCGCCGTGGCCATTGCCGATGGGACGGAAAACACGACAAAGGGCAACAGCAGTTGGGCGAGATCGAGCGTCTTGTCCTCGCCGTGGATGAGCAGCATTGCCAGCGCCGCCAGCGCCAGCACGCCGATGACGACCAGCAAGACGGCGACGTTGCTGGCGAATTTCCCGAGCACGTAGGCCAGTTTGCTCAAAGGCGTCGCCGCCAAAATCTGGCCCACGCCGGTCTCTCGATCTCGTTGCACGTTGCCCCGCGTGATGTAAAAGCCGATCAGCGACAGGAAGAAGGACAGGGTCAGGGACATCAGCGCGCCGATCCACGCGGCGTTGAGCAGGCCGCGATAGTTGCCCAGGCGCAGTTGGAAGAACCCGGTGATGACCTGGTAGCCCAAGAAGACGCCCAGCGCCACAATCGCCAGGAAGCTGAAGCGGCGCACGCGCTCGCGGAAGTCGGCCAGGGCCAGGTG
>JAFGNR010000084.1 GCA_016926915.1 Anaerolineae bacterium | reverse complement strand
TCCCTTGTGGCAGGATGGATCATTCAGGGGAATGATCTGCTGTTCAATCTGGTGGAGGGATTGATCCGTCTAGCGATTCTGATGGGCTATATGGTCGCGGTCGGCCAGATGGAAGATATTCGCCGGGTCTTTGCCTATCATGGCGCAGAGCACAAAACGATCAACGCCTATGAGGACGGCGCCCCGCTTACGGTAGAGAGTGTGCGCACTTATTCGACCGCGCATGCCCGCTGCGGGACAGCGTTTCTCTTGATCGTGACTCTCATCTCTGTTCTGGTGTTTGCGCCCTTGGGGAAACCTGCACTTCCTATCCGGATTTTGTCGCGTCTTCTCTTGGTGCCGGTTGTTTCGGGTATTGCCTACGAAGTTTTGCGGTTTACGGGACGTCACGCCGACAACCGCACGATTCAGGTGTTGATCAAGCCCAACCTGGCCTTGCAGCGGTTGACCACGCGTGAACCGGACGACAGCATGTTGGAGGTGGCAATTACGGCGCTGAAAGCAGTGCTTGAGGGCGAGCGTCCTTACCGGGAGTCCTCTGTCTAACGTGATCTGTAAACAGCCCCCGGACAATGCGCCGGGGGCTGTTTTTATTCCGCTTTGGCGATAGCCTGGAATCCCTCCCCCAGCACTTCGTGCGCCTCGGATACGACGACGAAAGCTTCGGGATCGATTTCGGCGATGATACGTTTGAGGGGCGTGACTTGTGAGCGGGATATGACGGTGTAGAGGGCGGGCTGTGGCGAGCGTGTATAAGCGCCCCGCGCCTCCAGAAGGGTGATGCCGCGTCCCAAATCCTCTAGAATGGCGTGCTGGATCTGTTCTGCGCGTCTGGAGATGATCATCACAGCCCGAGCATAGCCCACCCCTTCCTGCACGGTGTCCACTACACGACCGGAAATGAAGTTGATGATCAGGGCATAGAGCACCGGGACGATGCCCACAACGAAAGCGGCTGCTAACAGAATCGCTCCATTGACAACGATGAATAGCGTCCCGAACGGCACGCCCACATAGCGATTGAGCAGCTGCGCTATGATGTCAGTGCCCCCGGTAGTGCCGCTGCCTCGCAGTACCAATCCGATGCCGATGCCGTCCAGAAAACCCCCGAACAGAGTATAGAAGAGTGGATCCCCCTGGATTGGCGGCAGGACCCGCCCCAGGATGTCAATGCCGGCCGTGAAAACGATGACCGCATAGATGGTGCGGACGAAGAAGCGCAATCCTCCGCCCCACCGGATTCCGGCAAGGATCAGGGGGAGGTTGATTAGCAGCGTGACCAGCCCGATGGGCCACCCCCATGAGAAATAGGCCAACATCGCAATGCCGGTGACTCCGGTGGAGACGACCTGGTTAGGTTCGAGAAATAGCGGGACGTTGGCCGCGATGATAAGCGCGCCGGCCGTGATAAGCAGGTAATCCTGAATGGTTCGCAGTGTCTTGATCAGGTTGGGGGGGAGGTTTAGGCGTTCCAGAAACGGTTTCATAGCACGGCGCCTGTTAGCTATTACGACGCAGGAACAGGGCAAACCCCAGCGCCACGGCTGCGGCTTGGAGCAAAATGACCAGAATCAGCGGCCAGTCAACCGTAGTTTCGACTACAGGTTCTTCGATAGATGGCAGAGGCGTCCACGTGGGTTGGGGAGGCGCCGTCTGTGGCGCTGACGGTGTTGCGATGATTTCTGTTGCCGCCGGCGTCACGGCGTCAGTAGGGGCTGCTTCCGTTGTCGCCGTGGATGTTTCTGCTTCTCCGGTAGCCGGCATCTCAGTGGCTTCCGGGGTCCCGGTCGGGATTGGCGTTGGCAAATCCGGGCGCGGTTCTGTGGCAGCTGGCGCTTCACCGGGCGCGGTCATGCGAATAGTGTCTTCGTTAATCGTGGTGCGCCCGGCGCCATCGCGAAATTCTGCGTACACTGCGTAATCCCCCGGACTTGTACCGTCCAAAACCCAGGGCAGGAGAGGTTCCCAGGCCTGCCAGGGGGAATCGCCCAAATCAGGTGAATTTCCTAACCGCACTTCGATGGCTTCCCCAATCCAGTTACCTTCACCCAAAGGCTCGGCTTCTTCATTGGTCAGGCGGATGGCAACCTGGGGGTTGTCGGTAGTATCGGCGCCATCGTTGATGAAGATAGGGAGCACGCCGGGACGCGACCCGAAACTAATTACGAAGTAATGGACGCCTTGACCATCCTCGGCATAGCCGACGCCTACCTCACGATACCGGGAATCCACAAAAGCGGACCACTGTTCGGGGTTTTGGAGGAACCAGTTCAGTGCGTTTTCTGCAAATCCCAGGCCCGCCCAGAGGGTCTCATACACCAGTAAGCCGTCATCCCAGGCGCGATAGCCGGCTTCGCGGATTCTCTGCCGGTAAGTGGAGCCGTCGGAGCCTACCGTGTCGATAATCGTGTTGGCTGCCATGTCGTCTGCGTGGCGCTGGGCGGCCTGAGCTAGCAGTGTGGACCAGCTGAGAGGAGGTAACCCTTCTCCAAGCCGCACCTGATTGACCAATGTGTAGAATTGGCGGGACGGTTCCTGTTGTCCTGCGGCCATGGGGACCGGAAACAACACGCCTGCAAAGGCGATGATGAGCAGGCAGACGGCAAACCCGGTTTTACGCACTGCAATAACACGCGTCTTCATGCTCAGATTCCTTCCTGTAGCGTGTAGAAGGCTTCCAACAGCGCCGGTGTGGCGGCAACTACCGGGTCAGGACTAGACGGCGTCCAAGGGGCGCCCGACAGGGTTCCCAGGACCGCGCCGGCTTCCATAGCGATCACTGCGGCGCCTGTTTGATCCCAGGCGTGGAGAGAACGCGCCATGTAGAGGTCAAACCAACCTGGCGCTACATAAACGATGTTGAGCGCTGCGGATCCCAGTGCTCTCAGTGTACGGGCCTGTTCGATCAACTTCCCGGCGTATTGCCACATCTCGCGGCGCGCTGCGGGGTTGCGTGGCCAATCCACCGCAAACATCACTTCGGCAATCTGGGTCGTATCCCTGGTCTGAATACGTTTCCCGTTGAGCGTCGCCCCGCCTCCCCGTCGCGCGGAAAAGAGATGATCGCGTAATGGATCGTAAACCACGCCGGCGACCGGCGACTCCCCTTCGATGGCTGCCATGGTGATGCAGAAATTCGGGTTACTACGCGCGAAATTCGTCGTGCCGTCCACCGGATCGAGTAACCACCGGATGGATGCCGCACTGTCCTCGGCGCCTGACTCCTCTGACGTGATGGCGTGATCCGGATAGCTCGCTTTCAGTCTTTCGATGACCAATTGCTCCACAGCCAGATCGGTTTCGGTGACAATGTCGCGGTATCCCTTGCTGCGTATCGTGTGTGTCTGCCGCCATTGCTTGCGCATGAGCGCACCGGCTTCCAGGGCGATTCTCTGTGCGGTGGCCAACCAGCGGTCTGCCTGTATTAGGACTCCTGTTGTGATGGAAAGGGTCATCGTGGTTGATCTCTTCGACGTGGTTACGGCAACCCGTTACAAGTTGCCAGCATGGAATCTAGTACAGCGTTGGGAACTGCATCTCCAGCCAACTGAAGCAGCCCGCGCACCAGTGCTGCCCGGCATGCCGTCTCGTTGCCGTTTTGTGGCCAGGTTCGCCAGTTTCCTTGTTCCGCAGTTGTAAGGGTAAGCCTGAGAAATTGTTCCTCGGTTCTGGCCAGGTTCTCTTGTGCCAGACGTTGTTCGATAACCGAGCGGCGCACGGGAAGGAAATGGGCCTGCGCATACCAGGCTTCTTGGGCCCCCGGCGTCAAGAACCAACCCAACGTTTCCTCTGCCATTTCGCGTCGTGGCCCTTCGGGGGTGAGCAGCAGAAGTCCAGGTCCATACCAGAGGCCGGTGCGCGGCCCTGTGATGCTGGGAAGTCCGCCTAACCCCAGGGTGAAGTTGCTTTCTGCCGCGATCGCCAATTCGATCTCAGTGCGCCGCAGGCTACTCTCGATCATCATAGCCATGGCGCCCTCGCTGAATTGGCCGATTCCTTCCTCGGCGACGTTGAATGTTCTGATACATGATGCTCGCAGCCCATCGTGCAGCATTGTCATGAGCCACTGACCTTCCGCGCCGTTGAAGGTATACGTTCCCGGTGGATTCTGTAGGGTCGCGCCGCTTGCCGTAAGCAATGCCAGGACAGCCCCAGGATGGCTCGGAATACCCAGGCCCACCTGTCCGCTTGAAAGGTCGCTGGCTGCACAGGCATGAAATCGCAAGTCTTCCAACATGGCGGTTCCTGGAGTATAGCCCAGGTCACGGAGCCAGTTGTCATTGAAATAGAGTACGTACGTCGCCAGCCCTAATGGTATTGCTTGCAGGTTACCATCGAGCGTATAAAGGGCGCTGGCCATAGGGAGTAGCTCCTCCATGGTCCCGGCGACTTCCTGGGGGAGCGTGACTTCCCCCAACGCCAGTCCCTCCTGATGATACTGGCGCAATTCGTCTGGCGTGACGACGACGATGTCCGGGCGTTGATCCTCCGGTGCCGCCTTGATCTTCACAAGAAGGTCCTGGTGATACTCCACTATCAAAGTCGGTCCGTTGGGGATTTCCTGATTGAATTGATCGCTCAGCGCCTGGAGTGCATCGCCTCGCGCATCTGCGTATGGGTGCCAGAGCACGACGACATCAGATGTCGCCATGGAGGGAGATATACCGTCTGTGCAGGCTGTGGCAATGATCAGGATCAGCACTACGTACGTAAAAGGCTTTTTCATGGCGACCTGTATTACATCTTCGTTTTTGCTTGCTGCCAGCGACTTAACAGCGCTTGAACCAGCAGCGTGATTTCTTTGACTTTCAGCATCCGTAACAGCAGTACATAGATGACTGCGCCTACCCCGCCGGCAACCACGACCTGCGTCAGGACGGCCGGGGTTCCCTTCAGCCCGCTCTGTTGCAGGCCCCATACGATTCCGGCAACCGGCAAGGCCATGATCACGGCGGCAGCAAGCGCGCGCAGGCTGGTGTTGATGACGTGGTACGGTCCCAGCGCGCCGATTTTCCGGTTGTAGAGCCATAACATTGCCAGGGCGTGCGCGGTCAATTTGAAAGAGTTGGCGAGGATCAGGAGATTCAGGTTGATGGGAGGGAACAGGGTCAGTCCCAGGGCTAGCAGCGTGTAGAAAACAACGGTGCCGATACCGACTAGGGCTGGGGTCCAGGTGTCTTTTCGTGCATAGAACGCAAAGATCAGGGGTTGGTCAAGTGCGGCAAAGATTAACCCCAGCAGGTTGAAGCGTAACGCCATGGCCGTGGCCGGCGTATCGGTAGGCATAAAACTACCGCGTTGGAACAACAATGCAACCATCGGTTCGGCCAGAATTAGCAGTAACACGGCTGCCGGCAATACCAGGGCCATGACCATTCGCACCCCTTGCGCCAGGGTGGCGCTGAAAGGTTCTTCCTCTGCATTTGTGGCATATTGCGATAGCGTTGGCAGCACAGCAATGGAAATGGCGGTGACTACCATACCTAAGGGCAGTTGAATGATCGTAGCGGCAAGCTTCATCCAGGCAATGCCGCTGGGCCCCGTTCGCGAGGCCAGGTTGAAGCTCAGTGCTACCGCGGCTTGATCGACGATCAGACCCAGGCCGATGGGTAGATAAAGCCTGCTGATGGTTCGCAGCGCCGGATGACGCGTAAACGGGGATACAAAACGGATATGTGCGTCACGCAGCGCAGACCATTGGAAGATGACCTGGACGATGCTGGCTGTCAGTAACCCAAAGGCAAGACTGATAGGCCCGGTTCCGTTTAGCGCCAGCACTACAACCACCAGCAATAAGGTGGCATTTGAGATCGTACCAAGGAAGGCTGGGCGCTCGAAGCGTTGCAAGGCGTAGAGTGCGCCCGAGAATAGCCCCGCTACGTTGAGGAAAAGGATGGCCGGGGTAGTGACGCGAATCATTTGCGTCGCCAGTTCGAGATATTCCGGCGGGAGTCCACCGCTGAGCAGACGGGCCACGGCGGGCGCCGCGACTTCAATCAGAACGATGAGCCCGCCCAGGAAGAGGCTGAGAAGGGTCAGCATTAGGTTCAACATCAGCCAGAGATCATTACGCTTCTCGGGACTGGCATAGTCGGAGAACACGGGCACGATGGCGGAACTCAGCATTTGACCTGCCAACAGATCATAGATCATGGTAGGCACTTGTGCTGCAACGTCATAGGCGCTGACGGCTCCGCCAGCGCCAAAAAAGTACGACTTTGCCATTTCTCGTACAAGTCCCAGCACGCGACTGGTGACGTTTCCCACCGAGATCAACGCGGCAGCCCGCGTCACCTGGCGCGTTTCTCCGGCGATGACAGTTTGTCTGTCCATAGCAATGGGGAATTCTACCTGCTTTTAAGCCTGTGACAAGGCGGTGCTTTCACCAGCGTGTGACAAAAGACCCTGCCCCAGAAACCATCTGGGGCAGGGTTACGATCAAGGGATCTAGCGAAGACCGGCTTTTGCGTCCTCGGTCTTCGCGACGCGGCGTCCTTCGACTACATCAACACGGGTGAGCATGAAGATACCCACGATGAAGAGCAAGATCAGGCTGAGGACGGCCGGACGGCTGCTATTGAAGGCTGCTGCTGCGGCCGCGAACATCAGCGGCCCCAATATGGCGGAGAATTTCTCCATGATTCCAAAGAGGCCGAAGAACTCCCCACTCTTTGAGGCCGGCGCCATCGAGGCGTAGAGACTGCGACTCAGCGCCTGGCTGCCTCCCTGCACCACGGCTACCATCCAGGCCAGCATCCAAAACTCGATGACAGAATTGAGGATGAATCCCCAGACGGCAATAACCGCATAGATACACAGGGAGAGGATGATACCCCGACGTGTATCCATTTTTTCAGCCAGGGTGGAGAAGAGTGGCTTGCCGGCCAGGAAGGCAAATCCCAGGCCGATAACCTGTAAACCCAGGATGATGCCCAGGATCAACAGCAAGTTGCTCATCCGAATGGGCGGCATGACGGTGACTTGCGCCAGCGTCATCAGGGCGCCTGAACTGGCAGCGTCATTGTTTCCGGTGTTGACGATACTGAGGACGTGTTCTCCAGCCTCTGGCGCCAGTAGAGTCTGCCGAACGCCGTAACGCACTGTTCGATTGTAGGCGTTGATAGTCAGGGGAGCGTTGGTATTATCATCGATCAAGGGTTCGCCATCGATCTCGATGGCCCAGATGCCGCGGTCTGGCCCTACGCTATAGATCAACTGGAGCTTCTGCCCATTGAATGGAAACGCGAAGCGTGCTGTGACATCGTCGCTTGTGGCGTAGATGACATCCTCAGCTGTCCCCGCTTCTTTTGCGGCGACGGTAACCAAATCCCAGTCTCCCAGAAGGTCGAAAACCGGTTCGTCGGAAAGGTAAGTGCCTTCACCTACTGCGGTCATCGTATCGGTGAATGGCTCCGGGGGAGCTCCTGTGACGTCTGACGGCAGTACCCGCATGCCCACCACACCGGCCAACGGCAGCGCTACCAGGTTGAAGACCACGAACGCCAGGAAAAACGGGCGGCGCCTTTCCTCTGCGTTGGGGAGGCGGCCGAAGATGAGGCTATAGGGAATGCCGACGAATTGGACCAGTAATAACGCCAGGATGAGTTCGATACTGCCGAACCCCAGTTCTGCACCGTAGATGGCCGAGACGCCGATGATCGTACCGATGCCGTCGTTATAGATGAGGTAGGCAATGAGATACTTGAACAGTTCCCGGTACTGGCGAATGTCTTTGAAGGTATTCCACAGACGCTTGAAACTGGTGGCGATCACGCCGCCCGCAGCCTCTCCCGGTGCTGTGGCTGCCGGGGGTTCAGCAACACGCCTGAAGATGGGAATGGAGAAGACAGCCCACCAGAGCCCCACACTTAGAAACGAGAGCCGCGCGCCCCACGTGCCGGGCAGAAATTGGATCATGGCGATGTTTACAGCAAGGAGTAGCCCTCCGCCCAGGTAGCCCATGGCGTAGCCGCGCGCTGAAACTTCGTCTTGTTCTTCTTCCGTGGCAATGTGGGGAAGGAGCGCGTCGTAGAAAACGTTGGCCCCGGTGAATCCGATTCTGGCGAGCACGAAGAGGACCGAAGCCAGAAGCCAGTCGCCGGTATCGACCAGGATGAGTAGTCCCGTCATCAAGACGCCTATGCTGACGAAGAAGGCCAGGAATCTTTTCTTGCCCCGCATGACGTCCGAGATGGTTCCCAAGATGGGTGAGAGGACGGCGACCACCAGGAGCGAGAGGCTGAGACCCAGACTCCAATAACTCGTCGCGCGGGCCTCACTGGGCAACGTGGCTCCGGCGACCTGACTATAATAGACTGGCAAGACGGCCGCCATGATGGTTGTGGCAAATGCCGAGTTGGCCCAGTCGTACATGCACCATGCCTGGATGATCTGTTTGTGTGTATAGCTGCGTGACGCTGTCTTGTTCACTTTGTGGACTCCTTTTTGAACGTTCGGGCATTTATGAGGGTGGGAGAAAACCCACCGCTGGGATTATAGTCCAGATTGTCACACAAGATAGCGTCCGCATCCACCGGCGCCCTATTCGGTGATGGCGACTTGGTCAAAGGAAAAGGCCACTGCCAAAACGGCAATGGCCTCGACGCTTGCTCCCCGATATCTCCAGACATCGTCACAAGTCGACGGTGCATCCCAATCCAGGTACATCCGTAGCGATCAACCAGCCTTCATCAAGAATGAATCGCGGCGTCGACGGGTCGTTGGCGAGATCGAAGTGTCCATCCAGATCGCCATAGCGGACGGTAGGACTGCTCAACGCAAAGGCCAACCCCGCGGCAATGAGCAAGGCCGGCTCGTTGACACATCCCACCATGGTTGCCAGATGTGCCGCGCGGGCGATTGCATCGATCTGACGGGCACACCGTATGCCCCCACAGCTAGCCAGTTTGATGCTGAGTCCATCCGCAGCGCGGCGCCCGGCGATTTCCAATGCTGAGGCCGGTCCCACTACGCTTTGATCCGCGAGGATCGGGACCGGACTGTGCCGCGTTACTTGTTGTAAGGCTGTGACGCCTGCGCTTGCGGGAACCGGCTGCTCGAGCATTTCCAGGCGGCCTTCGAGCGCCCGCGCTACTGCAAGGGCTTCCTGGATGTCGTATCCCTGATCTGCGTCCAGCCGCAGGGTGATGTTGGGTAGTGCGTCGTGGACGGCGCGTACCCGGTAGACGTCTTCTTCGGGATTGAGTCCTCCCTTGATTTTTAGAATGCGGAAACCCTGCTGGGCGCGATTCCGCGCCATCTCCACAGTTTCGCGCGCGGTTCCAACGTTGATGGTGACGGAGGTTTGAATGCGGTCCCGGAATCCGCCGAGCAAACGGTACAACGGCCATCCGGTTGCCAGTCCCAGCAGATCATGGAAAGCGATATCGAACGCGCATTGCACAGAGGGCGTCCCTTCTGTCAGCCGGGCGAGTTCTGAAAGCGCGTATTCTGTATTGAGAGGGTTCAGATCCCGGGCGCGAATTGCGCAGGCCTCGCAGACTTCCAGGACGTTTTCCAACGTCTCACCGGTGATGGAGGTGTCGAATGCGGCGCATCCCCAGGCGATTTTGCTTTCGCGCGTCTCAATGCGGATGAAGACGACGGACACACGCTCGACCTGAGCAGCTTCATGGTAGGCGGCCCGGTGTGGGATACGCAGGTGTAATTCGACCGGAACAACTTCGACGCGCGTGATTTGCATGTGTTTTCTCCTTGTTCAACCGCTTTGCGTCACCGTAGTCCTCAATCGTCAACCGGGCGAGTCCGCCAGCAGCTTCTCGAGCTCTCCGGCCACTTCGAGGCCCGCGTTTCGGCCTGTCCCCTCAAACAGGATCTTTCCCTCATGGCGTGTGGTTAGGCGCACCTGTACCAAGGCGTTGAGGGTCTCAGGCACCCGCCGTCTCATGTCTGCGATGCTTGGACCGCGTAGCTCTCCTCCCTCGGAACGTTGCGAGAGCATCTCCAGACGGTAGAGTCTATCGGTCACGATCCACCTGACCTGTTCGTCCGTAATGGTGAGCTGCTCGGTTCTGGCGCCTGTGTAGGTGGCAAAACGATACAGAATCCCGTTGTGCCACAGCCCCACGATGAATCCCCGGAAGGTTTGCCCAATCCATGGAATCATGGCGATAGATGCCGTCAGGCAGACGCCGGGAGTCTCGAAATGGTTGGTCTGTTGCCACACCCAGGCCGAGGGAAAGGCCTTACCCCAATCTTTTTCGATGTACCCACGCCCGCCGGAGAAATCGCTGGGCATTCCATCGATTCGGAGTGTGCCTTGAATCGTGTGATCGAAGCTCAGCACACCATGGTAACACTCCATGAACGGAACCCAGGCATACCACCCCATGATGCCGGGTGAGGTCGGGGTGACGGGCCAGCCGGTGACGTTGGTGAATTGTACGTCTCCTTGCACGGAGAGGGGACCTTGAGCGATATCCAGCGCGATATGGTGTGTGGAGAAGCGATTTGGCCCGATCGTAATATCGAATGCATCTTGGGCGGCCCAGAAGTCATCTAGTTCGTATTGGTGGTAAGCCGTCAGTCCGCTGGCGCCGTCGAGAATCTGAACGAAGGCATGAGGCCCCTCACCGCCTTCGTTCAATGAAACCCCAGGGATGATCGCGAAACGATGCGTTTCAGACGTATCGACCAACTTGAAGTACCAGCCTTCGAAGAAGGGCGGGGTTTTGTTCCGTCCATGATACCGTTCTGGGTGCAGTGTTTGTGAAAACAGTTGCATGTTACGATCCTTGTGTCAGGAGACTACAGACGTTCGATCTCGGCAGCCAGTCTGGCGAGGGCTTCCTGAATCTGTTCGAGGGCGTCGTGTGTCTCGGTCAGGCGATCTCGTTCGGCGCGAACGAAACGGGTGTAAGGGGCAATCGCGGCTTCTATGCTGCGCTGGCTGTGTTGTAGCTCTCGCTCGAATTGTCCGGTAAGCGATTGTGTAAGTTGCTCGCGCATCAAGGTGATTCTCTCGCGCAATTCCTGTTTGATTTTGCGACGACGGGTTGGAATGACGAAAAGTCCCAGCGCGGCGACCGTGCCCGCGGCCACGATGCCGGTCACGTCCAGGACGGTTGTCGTAAAGAGTGTCGTCAGCAAAGCTCCCAGCCCAATCGCGCTGATTTCCATAATAGCCGTTTCGGCGACAGCCAGTTGCAGGGAAATTGCCATTTTGTTGGCTTCGGCGGATTCATCATAAGTATCGATGGCCAGCTGGCCGGCCCGGCCCACGGTTGCCAAAAGGCGGTCGCGATCATATTCAAAATTGCTTCCTACGTGGCCTACGATGCGTTCTGCATGAATCGTGCGCCGTTGATTGATATGGCCCATCACGTCTTGCCATTGGCGGAGATTGCTTGCTGCCAGCCAGTCGATGATGTCGGCGATGCGCGCTTCCAAGGTTCTCGGAACGTCTTGCACGATTTGTTCCTCGAAGTCGGATTTTAAGCGCGCTTTGTTCAATAAGTCGAATACGCGGGCCAATCGCAGGGTTTCGTCGAAGAAGGCCATCCCGCGATTCTCGAATTCTTGCAGGACGTTATCAACGTCGGCCATCCGGAACCTGAAATCTCGCCGGGTGTCTTCCTGATAGATGTGCATTTGCCCCTCGATGTTGTCCAGCGTCTGGATATCATCACGCAACAATTCGAGGCGGGCTTCGATCATGGCCTGTGTCTGTTCGATCAGCCGGAGTCCCACCCCCAGGGGGTTTCGGAGCTTGAGGCGGATACGCTCTTTTTCGTCAAGGGTGTCGTTAACGTAACGTTCCAGGGCGGCGAAGCGGCTCGCGGCCTGGAGCACCGCGTCGCCGGTAGATTTGGCCCGTAACGCTTGCCGCGACGAGATAGGGAATACCTGCGGCGTGAATCCCAGGAGCCGGGTCGCATGCTCTGCGACAAAAGTTTCGACTTTGGCGATTTCATCCACTGTTTCGAGAATGTCGATTTTGTTGACCACCAACACCACTTTCTTACCCCAATCCCGGATGCGTTCTAGGAATTGTCGTTCGCTCTCGGTGAAAGGGCGGTCTGCAGAGGTGATAAACAGTACCATATCGGAGCGCGGGACGAATTCGCGGGTAAGCGCTTCGTGCTCCCGGTGGATGGCATTGGTACCGGGTGTATCAACGATATTGATCTCGCGCAGCAACTCGATGGGCGCTGAGACCAGGGCGCAACCTGCATCCTGGAGGGTCTCCTGCACGTCTGGGCCATAGGCCAGGACCTGGATTCGTGTTGTCGTGGGCGTGACGCCTTCTTCCAGCACGCCTTGACCCAACAGGGCATTGATGAAGGCGCTCTTGCCGGCGTTGAATTCACCTACGATGACCAGTAAGAACAGCTTATCTAGCTGCTGGAGCGAGGTTTCGAGGGTCTTGCGGTCTTCCGCCCGGCTATCGAATTTCGCCAGGACGGCTTGTAGTTCACGCAGCCGGCGACGTTCTTCCTCCAGGAGGCGTTCCTGGTTTGTGTCAAGAATCCTGTTTACCATGGGATGACTCGCTTGGATAGGTCCGGCGCATACTACCGGACTGTATCAAAACAACGAGAGTTGTTCCGCCTCGGGCGGGGCCTCATACACGTCGGGCTTGATTTTTCCATCCAGCAACTCACGCAGACGCGTGAAATCGGCCTCGACGGTCGGGCGCAAGGTGGGACGGTGTAAGGCAGCGGCCGGGTGGAACATGGGGAAGTAGACCAGGTCGCCAACTTGCCGGGCCTGTCCGTGGACGAGGGAAATTTTCTCGTTGGGGAACGCTCTCGCCATGGAATGGCGCCCTAGCGTCACGATGATCTTGGGCTGAATGAGGGCAATCTGTTGATCCAGATAGTCTTTACAGGCCAGGACTTCCTCGTTTTGAGGGTCGCGATTGCCCGGGGGGCGGCATTTGATGACATTGGTGATGAATACCCGCTGGCGATCAATGCCCACTTGTTCGAGGAGTTGGCTTAAAAACTGGCCTGCCGCTCCCACGAAAGGTATGCCCTGTTGGTCCTCATGAAAGCCGGGCGCTTCGCCAATGAACATGATGTCTGCCTCGATCGGCCCGGTACCTGGAACCGCGTGGGTGCGGCCGCGATGCAAGGGACACTTCGTGCAACGGCGCACTTCATCATGAATTCTCTCCAGGGCTTCTTTCCGGTCAGTCTGCATGATGCCTCCTTCTGCGAAATCGCCATTCGCGATTGGCCATCGGTCTCAAGATGTCTACACGTTGTCTGTGTACACGTAGGCGTGTTGCCTTTTGGCGGCTCGTGTTGCTCTCCCAGGCAAACCTTATTCGCGCACTCCTCGAATGCGGGATTCCAGAACGCGTTGTCGCGCAGTTAATCGCCGGCGCAGCTCCGGGCCTAAAGGCGCCAGCTCCATCAATAACGCATCCTCCCCGTTCTGGTAGTACCGCGGCTGTCGTCCCACGACCTCAAAATCGTATTTACGATAAAGGTTCTGTGCCGGGTGATTAGAGACCCGGACTTCCAACAGGACGCAGCAGGCTTCCATCTCGATAGCCTGCCTCAGTGCGGTGATCAAAAGAAACTCGCCGAATCCGTGGCCGCGCAGCTCGGGATGGATGGCCAGGGTACTGATATGCCCATTGCTTCGTTCCACCCGCATGCCGATGAATCCTTGGATGGGATCGGCGGTTTCCGTTTTCCAGGGCCACCGGCCCCGCAGTTTGGCCGGCGTTGGGATTTCCAGGACAAAATAGCAGGCATTGGGATTGAAATAGAGTTCCTGGATGTAAGCAGATTCCGGCCAGGGATCCAGGAATACCTGGTGATCGAGTTTGACGACTGCGGGAATATCCCGTGGTTCCATGCGCCGGATCGTGTACGTGCGGATGTCCGTTCCTACCGCCATGGTAACTCAACGTGCGTATAGCGGCTTTAGTTGCGCCGGATCGATTGAAATGGAGCTTTCGCCGGTCCGTAACCGTTTTTGCAGCTGTGTCCAGGCCAGATCGGCTAGAAAGCCGGCGCGCCGCAGCCGCCGGGCTGGCTGGGGGATCGTAACGTCGTCGCCGAGTGCATCGAGGGCTTTGTGACCACGGGAATCAATCTCACCTACGACTAGAGCTGGGAGGCGGAGGGCCTCAATAAACTCTGTCCAATCACTGAGTTGAATACCCGTCTCGACGGTCCATCCTTCTTCGTCCTGCCACCGGTAACGGGCATATCCCAATCGCCGGCGCCCGGCAGCCAAAAGCGCGTAGAGTGGACGTTCGTCGCGCGGCTGCGCGGCGGCCAGAATGTCCAGCGTCGTGATGCCGACTACGGGGAGATGCTGGGTCAGCGCCAGCCCTTTGGCGACGGCAATGCCGATACGCACACCCGTGAATGAGCCTGGACCGATGCAGACTGCCAGGGCATCGAGATCTTTGGCCGTGGCTCCCGAAGATTCCAGAAGTGTGACGATGTTAGGTAGCAAAGTGACCGTATGGCGATTGACGGCCTCCCATGTATGCTCCCCACGTAGGTTCAGACCGTCATGGAGAGCAATACTGGCATATTGTGTCGCGGTATCGATTGCTAGAAGCATTAGCGTCCGATAATCTCCTTGCGGAATTGTTCCAGGAGGGTGTTATGACGTTTGCCTTGCGCCCGGAAGGTTAGGGTGCGCCGGAACTCGTCGAGCCACCGCAGTGTCACCCAAAGGTGTTCCTCTGGGAAAATGTGAGGCGCGCGGTCTGCCCACTCGACCACGCAGACAATATCCGGCTCGCCCAAGAGTTCCTCCAATCCCAGATTCTCGATTTCTGTGGTCGCTTCCAGGCGGTAGAAGTCGATATGGTAGAGCCGGTGGTTGTTTTGCAACCGCAGGTGACGGCGCATGAGCACGAACGTAGGACTGATGAGGGGAGTATTTGCGCCCCATCCCCGACCGATTCCCTGGGCCAGGACGGTTTTCCCTGACCCCAAATCCCCCTCGAGGGCAATCACATCGCCCCCGACCAACAATGTTCCCAGACGCGCCCCCAGGCGACGCGTTTGGTCTGCATTCCGGCTGATGAACTCTAAAGTGTCTTGACTCAGGATTGGCATCGGGTCTTCATCTTTTTGAAGGTATCCTTATTATACTACAAAGCATCAAGCGTTCCAATTCCGGTGGCCGATGCGTTTCCTTCCCCGGTTACGACCAGTTCCAACAACCGACGCGCAGCTGCTTTCGCTCCCGGTTCGCTCTCTCCGGCAGGGCCGACACAAGATGGACATCCGGCTGCACAAGGACAGGTCTGCAAACGTTCGCTTGCAGCCTGGGCCAGATCGGGCCAGATCTCTGTTAGGTAGGGACTGAGACCGGCTCCGCCCGGCGCTGCATCGTAGATAATGATCGAAGGTTGTTGGGTCTCTGGATCACGTGCTTGTACGATGGTGTTCAGGTCTCCGGGATCACACATCAAGAAGACGGGCGCCAGATTCGTGAGCAAATAGGCCAGACCGCTGAGCGCCGTGCGCGCTCCTCGCGCTTGTTCAACCTTGTGGTGGCAGGTTGGGCAGAGCGTGAGGAGATTGTCGGTCGCGTGAGCCAGCCGCAAGGCTACCGACTGGGGATACTGTCCGAGAAATGTGCGCACGGGAGTAAGGTGGTGAACTTCCAGGGGGTGTCCGGATGTGGCGGCGGCATTACACAACCGGCAGCGATGTCCGTCGCGCTCCAGGGCCGCTTTACGAATCGTTGGCCAGTCGGGACCGTAGTCCAACGGGGTCACGTGGACTCCTTCTTGCGCCAATGCCTCGACCAGGACTTCGTCTAAACTCAACCGGCAAGCCTCGGTTTCGAGAAGCTGTTCCGGTAGATCAATTTCGCCCCATCCAAGGGTTTCCCGAGTCTCGAGGTTGATCCGGCGAAAGGCCGTGGCCTTACTACGTACCAGGACTTCCTCGTCGGTCAAGGCCACAATACCGTAACGGCGCGTCTCGCGCAGCTCCAGCCGTTCGATGTGGACGGTATCCGTCGCTGTCGTATAGTAGTCGAGGCCGCCGGGTTCCGCCTGCGCTATGCCTTGCTCCCAATCGAGTGCGCGGATCAGGTATCCCTCGCCGCCATGGAAGTAGACAGCTCCTTCGTGAACCGTGCGGGCGGCGCTGAGGCGATCAACGATACCGATAATGCCCCCTGTTGTGGCGCGTATCACCACGTTGTCGGCGCCGCCGGAGCGGAGCGAGACTGCCTGGGCCGGGTAGGTCTCTCCCACCCAGGTGTAGCGATTGTGGCTCCGGTGCAATACGTGGTCGGCGCTCAGCGCGTCCATAAGTGGTTCCAGGTTTCGAGCGTTTCCAAAAGGTTCACCCTGCTCGAACGGTAACTCGAATGCTGCGCACGCGATGTGTGAGGCCAGGACGCTCAAGGCATCGGGGTTGACGCGGGCGACCTCCGGCGAGCGGACGAAGAAGTATTCCGGATGGGTGATCATATACTGATCCAGGGGAGCGGGTGTGGCGATAAGGATCGAGAGCGACGTGCCGGCGCGTCGTCCGGCTCGGCCCATCTGTTGCCGCGCGGCAGCGATGGTTCCCGGATAGCCCACGAGGACCGAGGCGTCCAGGTCGCCGATGTCAATGCCTAATTCCAGGGCGTTGGTGGCGATCACGGCCCGTGTCTTTCCAGTGCGTAGGTCGCGCTCGATGGCCCGGCGCTCGTGAGGAAGATAGCCTCCCCGATAACCCTGGATGGCCTCCGGTTCCAGCCCTGTCACCCGCCGGCGAATCTCGCGCAACAACAGCTCGACCCCGAGACGAGAGCGGGTGAAGACGATGGTCTGGACGTCCGCTTGAAGCAGGCGCAGGACCAGCGCCGTGGCTTCTTCGTGGGCGCTGACCCTGAG
>JAFGNR010000378.1 GCA_016926915.1 Anaerolineae bacterium | reverse complement strand
TAACCGATGCGGAGCCGGCGTTGTAGAAGAGAAACCGAGGCCCGATCTTCGGCCAGCAGGATTTCCACGGCAGCGGGAAGCAACTCGTCTTCGAAATCTCCCTCCGGCTCGGTAAACTCCGGGAATAGCGCCGGTTGTACCAGGGCTTCTTGCAAGGGCAGCGGGGTCTCCGGCATGGATGCCTGGATTGTGACCGTGCTGCTTCCCGACGATTGGCGCCAGTGCTCGATGAGCCGTTCCAACTCTCGTTCGGAGACGAAGGTGCCTTGCAAGCGGAGGGGTTGTCCGATATCCGGGGGCATGAACAACATATCACCACGTCCCAGGAGCCGCTCGGCGCCGGGGGTGTCCATGATGACGCGGGAGTCCACCGAGGAGGCCACTGCAAAGGCGATTCTCGCCGGGAAATTGGCTTTGATCAAGCCGGTCACCACGTCGACGCTAGGGCGCTGGGTCGCGATGATCAGGTGAATGCCGGTGGCGCGGGCCATCTGCGCCAGCCGGCAGATTACACGCTCCGTTTCCTCCGGAGATTGCATCATCAAATCCGCCAACTCATCGACGATCACAACAATGTAAGGAAGGGGATCGTCCTCGCCGGATTGGTGCATCCGCCGGTTGAAATCCTCGATATTCCGGGCGCCAATCCTGGCAAATCGCCGGTACCGGGTGTCCATTTCTCGCATCGTCCAGCGCAACGCCGGAACCACGCGATCCACATCGACGATGACCGGGGTCAACAGGTGGGGTATGCCGTTATACTGTGTGAGCTCCACGCGCTTGGGATCGACCATGATGATGCGCAAGGTGTCCGGCGTGTTTTGTAGGAGGAGCGCCGTGATAATTGCATTGACGCAGACGGATTTCCCTGAACCGGTGGTGCCGGCAATCAGCAGGTGGGGCATCGCTCGCAGGTCGGCGGCGACCGCCTGTCCTGAGACATCCTGTCCCAGTCCCATGCGGAGCGTCCCTTTGAGTTTGCCAAAGGCCTGGGACTCGATGACGTCCCGTAAGGCGACCACCGAGGGTTCGATATTGGGGACTTCAATGCCTACCAGACCTTTCCCCGGGATAGGCGCCTCGACACGGATGCTACGTGCAGAGAGCGCCAATGCCAGATCGTCGGCGAGGGATGATATCTTGCTCACCTTGACCTTGGTACGTTTTCCGCTCCGGGTCTCGATGAATTGTGGCTCGACGCCGAATTGTACCACGACCGGCCCGGTGTTCATCTCCATAACTTTGACAGGGGCGCCCAGGCTCAAGAGCGTCTCCTCGATGATGCGCGCCTGTTTTCGAATCAGGTCGTCGCTGTAGTCTTGCTCGCTTCCGACTTCCAGAATCTTCTCGATCTCCGGTAGATTCCATTTCGAACCTGGCGGCAATGGCGGGGGAGAGAAACCAAGCGTGTCGTCTTGTTTCTTGTGCCCGTTGATTTCGGCCTCTGTTGATTTACCCCTGGCTGGCTCCGCTGCCGGTTGCGATTTCGCCACGGCCGGTGGGGGAGGCTGCGGGTCGCCGAGGATCAGCGGTGTGGCAGACTTGGGACTACCGGCAGTCTCAGCAGGAGAGGCTAAAGGAGGGGATTTTTGCGAGATATCCCGTTCGTCTTCCGGTTGGATCTCTCTTTTCATCACCGCGCTGATGATCTCTGCCGGCGTCGCGCCGGCAATGAGTGTAACGGCAACCAGCCAGCCCATGAACAGGCTGACGATTGCCCCGCCCAGACCGAGCGCTTTGACCGTCAGACCCAGGAGCGTCGCGCCGATGATTCCACCGCCATTTCCCACATCCACGAGGGCAAACGCATCCACTTCTGGCCAGAGAATGCGCGCTGCCAGGAAGTGCAAGGTCATTTGCGCGACGATGAATCCCAGTCCGGCGCCGGCCATTTGCTGGGGTTCGAATTTGGGAAGCTTATCCCCAAATCGTCGCAGGATGAGCCAGAGACCCACGGCGCCAATGAACAGTGGAACGAGATACATTCCCCAGCCAAAGATATGCTCCAATGCCGAGATCCAGAGCCCGGTCAAGGCGCCCTGTTGCGCCGACAGGAGGCTCAGGATGGTCAGCACAGCTACCAGCAACAACATACCGCCCAATAGATCCAACCACTGGTCGGGAGTCAGCCGGATAACCGGCGTCTTTTTGCGCCCGCGCGAGCGGGATGAAGATGATTTCTTAGCCATGTTTTCCGGTTTCTATCGCGTCAACACCTGCCTGAGCGAAGCGGCGCATCGTACTCGACGGCAGTCTAGGCCAGGGCCCGATCGATCGCCTCGTGTACCGAGCGTACCGTTACGGCTTCCACCGCTGCGGGCAGGCGCGGCTTTTGACGGCCCAACGATCTGGGTATGATCACTTTGCGAAACCCCAATCGCGAGGCTTCCTTGATACGGTCTTCGAGTTGACCCACGGAACGGATTTCTCCCGAGAGTCCTACTTCTCCGATAAGCGCCAGGTCGGCAGCAACCGGTCGATCCTTGAGGGTAGACGCCAATGCGACGGCCAATGCCAGATCGGCGGCCGGCTCTTCGATCTGTAGCCCCCCTACCACATTGGCGAAGACATCTTGATCGGCAAGTCGCAGGCCGACGCGCCGGGTGAGCACGGCAACGACCAGTAACAGCCGGTTGAAATCCAACCCGTTGACGGTGCGCCGGGGATTTCCGAAGCTGGTGTGGCTGGCGAGGGCCTGAATCTCCACAAGCAGCGGGCGCGTGCCTTCCATGGTCACGGCGATAGCGGAGCCCGGCACATTGACCACGCGCTCGGCGAGAAAGGCTTCCGAAGGATTCGCAACTTCCACCAATCCCTGTTCGCGCATCTCGAAAACACCTACTTCTGAGGTGGCGCCAAAACGGTTCTTGACGCTGCGCAGCAGCCGGTAGGTGTGAAAGGGATCGCCTTCCAGGTAAAGGACGGTATCCACGATGTGTTCCAGGACCTTGGGGCCGGCAATCGCGCCCTGTTTGGTCACATGCCCCACGAGGAGGACGGGAACCCCCTGAACTTTGGCCCATCGCTGCAAACGTGACGCACACTCTCGAACCTGGCTCACGCTTCCGGCCGCCGAATTGAGGTCTTCCGCGTGGGTGGTTTGGATCGAATCGACAACCAGGGCTTGCAGCGTTCCCAAGGCGTCGGCTTCTGCCAACATGGCGTCGACTGCCGTTTCGGGCAGCAGGTGCACGGTGTCCTCTCGAAGCCCGAGCCGCTGCGCGCGCATCTTGATCTGGCGTGGAGATTCTTCCCCGGAGATGTAAAGCACCGGGCGCGTCGCGCTTCCTAGCAATGCCGCGACCTGTAGCAGCAGGGTCGATTTGCCGATTCCGGGTTCTCCACCGATCAGCACGATTGATCCCGGCACCAGACCGCCGCCCAGCACGCGGGCGAATTCGTTCAAGGCAATGGGGATACGATCTTCCCCGGACGCCTTGATTTCGTTGAGGGGTTGTGGATGCGCGCGCGCTGTAGCTATGCTTGTAGCGTGTGTGGATACGTTCTCTGATTCGATCACGGTTTCGATGAGTGAATCCCACGCGCCGCAGTGTGAGCACTTGCCCATCTGCCGGACATAACTCCAGCCGCACTGCTGGCAGATCCACCGCGTTTCCGATTTTGCCATCTCTCTCTCCAACCCCATTATACCAGAACATATGTTCTTTTGCACGAAGTCGCCTTGTTTGTACATCCAAACCGGGCAAAGGCAAACGCGGTGGTGGATTGCCGGGTTCCCCTGTATACTGGGGTTATGGACGGAACCGGCATGCATCCCCTATTCCCTGAGACGCCCGCATCCGAAACTCCCCGGCTACTGGCAGATGCTATGCTGGGGAAACTGGCGCGGTGGCTTAGGTTGCTGGGTTATGATACACTGTACATGCACGCCGCCGATGCGGTTATCGCTCACCGCGCCCGGGCGGAGGGCCGAATCCTGTTGACCAGAGATCACGAGCTCACGCGACGCCGGGGCCTTCAGGCTATTTTTATCGAAGCCCAGTCGCTGGATGCGCAGCTGGAACAGGTTGTGAGAGAGGTGGGCTTGCCTCCCGAGGACGTGGCTGCACGGTGCATGGTCTGCAATGGACTGCTTCAAGAGATCTCGCGTGCGGAGGCCCGGTCCCGGGTACCCCCTTACGTGTTCGAAACGCAAGAAGTCTTCCATCGCTGCGCCCGGTGTGGTCGCATTACCTGGATGGCTACGCACTGGCCTGCAATCCAAGCGCGCCTGGACCGTATTCTGGCAGCCGTCGCAAGCCATCAGTCCTAGCCATGTGGCGTCGTTGAAACGCATCCCGCCCGCTTTTCGGAGCGTTTGACAAATTCATCAGGCCGGATATAATGGACACGCAGCCGACCCCTGCGGGTTGGCTCCTATTGTGTGTATCGGGGGAGGAAGCAATCGTGTACGCAGTTGTGAAATCAGGTTCACATCAGTATAAAGCAACCGTCGGGGGCGAGCTCGTTGTGGAACGGCTCTCCGAACCCGTGGGCTCGCAGATCGAACTCGACGAGGTCTATCTGGTCGATGACGGCGAACAGGTGATGGTCGGGCGCCCTGTCGTTTCCGGCGCCAAGGTCGTAGCAACGATCGTGGAAGAGTTCCGCGGCCCCAAGATTCGCATTTTCAAGCACCATCCCAGGAAGCGGTATCGCCGTCGTCAAGGACACCGCCAGACGTATATGCGCCTGCGGGTCGACGAGATTGTGAAGGGAGCGTAGATCACATGGGTCGCAAGAAGACAAGCGGTACCAACGGTCGTGACAGTCACGCCCAGCGCCGTGGCGTGAAGAAATATGGCGGCGAGCGGGTGCGGGCCGGTAACATTATCGTGCGCCAGGTTGGCATGCACATCAAACCCGGCATCAACGTGGGTATGGGAAAAGATTACACCCTATTTGCTCTGACAGATGGCAAAGTCAAGTATGACGTCATCCATGGTCGGAAACGGGTGAATGTGAGTCCCGTTGAGGTATTAGAAGCATGAAGCCTAGTATTCATCCTAAGTGGTATCCTCAAGCCCAGGTCATCTGCGCCTGTGGCAATACCTGGACTGTCGGCGCTACAGTCGCCGAGATTCGAACCGACGTCTGTTTCAAGTGTCATCCCTTCTTCACGGGCGAACAGCGCATTGTGGACAGTGAGGGGCAGGTGGACCGCTTCATGCGACGTCTTCGGGCGCGCGAGGAAGTTCTGGAAGCCGAGCAGCGTCGTCGCGATGAGCGGACCTCTCCTGAGGTGCTCCTGGAGGACCTGGGGGTCAAAACACGTCTGCTCTCCATGCTGACAGAGGCGGGCATCACAAAGGCCGGCGACGTTCTGGAACGCCTGGAAGCCTCTGGCGATGAAGGGTTGACGGATATCCGTGGCTTTGGTCTCAAGGCCCTGGCGGATTTGAAGAAAGCGATGCGCGCGCGCGGGTATGCCTTGCCGGGCGACGACGTACCGGAAGCGCCTGCAAGCGAGGCTGCATAACCGGGTAGCACGGGCAGAGGTTCACACCTCTGCCCGGTTTGTTTTCTCTTCCCCTCTTTTCGTCCGATTTACACGTATTCAGGAGCTTTGCACACTATGTATGGTGTTCCCAAAGGTGGATGGATTGAAGTCGTATGCGGCAGCATGTTCAGTGGGAAGACTGAAGAACTCATCCGCCGGTTACGTAGAGCCCAGATTGCCAAACAACACGTTCAGGTTTTCAAGCCGGCTATCGACCGGCGATACAGCGACACAGCCATTGCCTCGCACAACGGGCTACAGGAAGCGGCAATTCCCGTTCATGATACGGCAGAAATGCGACGCCGTCTTGATCCAGAGGCCGACGTCATCGCGATCGACGAGGTGCAATTCTTCGATGAGGATGTCGTGGCATTGTGTAACGCGCTGGCAAGTGCAGGCAAGCGCGTCATTTGCGCCGGGCTCGATTTGAACTTCCGCGGCGAGCCTTTCGGCCCGCTTCCCGAGCTGCTGGCAGCGGCAGAGCAGGTCAGCAAGTTGCAAGCGATCTGTGTCAAATGCGGTGGGCCTGCCAGCCGGACACAGCGGCTTATCGATGGCGCACCGGCTTATTACGATGATCCCGTTCTCCTCGTGGGCGCCAGCGAGGTCTACGAGGCGCGTTGCCGGGGCTGTCACGAAGTCCCGCATCGTCATCCTGCTGAGGGGGGCTAACCTGATGGGCGTGTTGCCTGATTCAATCGACTATGTGCTCCTCGATGAACCGGCTATTGCCCGGCGCGTCGCAGCGCTCGCGGCGCAGATTAGCGCGGACTATCGCGGTATTCGAAACGAAGATTTCACTCTGGTGGGCGTGTTGAAAGGTTCATTCATCTTTCTGGCGGACCTGGCTCGTCGTCTCGAAGTTCCCCATCGTGTGGACTTTATTGCCCTTTCCAGTTATGCTGAAAAGGCTGAAGCCACGGGATCCGTGCGGTTGATCATGGATACCCGCGCCGATATGGCCGGTCGCCACATTCTGATTGTCGAGGACATCCTCGACACGGGATATACCCTCGATTATTTGCAACGTCTATTCATGGCGCGCCAACCGGCTTCCTTGAAGAGTTGTGTGTTGTTGAGCAAACCGGAACGCCGCCGCGTGGATGTGAAGGTTGACTATCTGGGGTTCGAGATTCCCGATGTGTGGGTTGTCGGATACGGCCTGGACTTTGCCGACCGTTTCCGCACGCTGCCCTACATTGCAGCGTTGAAACCTCGTGTATACCGGAAGTGAATAAGGACTGTTTCGGCGGCGGGGTACCCTGGAAAGAGGTGTAGGATGTCTATGCACAATGATGTCGAGAAGACCCTCTTGTCGGAAGCGCAGATTCAGGCGCGGATCGAGGAATTGGCCGGTGAGATGAATGCGCTCTACAGTGATGATGATGCGCCGATGTTGGTTTGCATCCTGAAGGGCGCCTTTCTCTTTCTCGCCGACCTGGTGCGACACCTGGAATTCCGCCACGAGGTCAACTTCATGGTAGTTTCTAGCTATGGCAGTTCTACCAAAAGCAGCGGCATTGTGCGCATCTTGCTCGACCTGGAATCCAATATCAAAGGACGTCACGTGATGATCGTCGAGGATATTGTCGACACGGGACACACGCTCGATTACATCCTGCGTAACCTCAGCACGCGTCATCCCGCGAGTTTGCGAGTCGCCACGCTTCTGAACAAGCCCAGTCGCCGTGAAGTGCAGGTGCCGGTGGATTTCGTCGGATTCGAGATACCCGATGAGTTCGTCATGGGGTATGGGCTGGATTACGCCGAATTCTACCGCAACTTGCGCTACATCGGGGTATTGAAGCCTGAAGTCTATCAAAGATAAATAGTACGTGTCCGGCAAAAACCCCACGGTCTTCTGTGGGGTTTTTGTTGCCAGGGCGGATGCTGTAAGAAGTGCATGCCTCATCACGTCAGAAGAACCTGGGAAGATGGTTACCCAGAGAGGCACAGGGCCGGCCCGGAGATACACAGAAGGATAACATCAGTGTTCACCCGTGTCTATCCGTGAGCCTCTGCGCAGCTGGCGGGAGAATGATAGGACCCTGTAGTATATGATGTGGGAGTTGAATCTGTCGTGAGTATACGGTATAATGCGTAGGGTAGGAGCTCGAAGGTCAATGAAGACTCGTTACTTGAAAATTGCTAACCTATTGATCGGCGCCGGAATCGCGGTGTTGATTGTGGGAATTGTGTGGCAGTTTCCCACATTTTACCCTTACTTCGCTACACTTCTTCGCGGTTCTCAACTTGAAACCGCGCCGCCTTTGGACGCAGCGCTGGTAGTCGATGAAGCAGAAGCGCGGGCTTTGCTTCCCTTTGATGAGCATACTGCGTCGGGTAACGGCGCCGGTGAGATCCCTACGCTGCTGCGTCCGGTTACACCAACCGTTACTCCCACGCTTTTGCCGCCCACGCCCACTCTGACTCCGGCCGCGATACCGCCAACTGCAACTGCCGAACCCACGCCGACGCGCAGGCCTACGTCGACGCCTACTTCCATTCCCCAGCCTACCGGGATCGCACCCGTAGAAATTCGCATCCCGGATATTGCTTTGGAAGCCCCCGTTGTGCCCATCGAGTGGGAAACCGTTACGGCTGCCGACGGCACGACGCAAGGTGTGTGGTTGGTTCCCGATTGGCGTGCTGCGGGCTGGCACTACACGTCGGCCCCTCTGGGCGTGTCAGGGAATACGGTCCTGAATGGACACAATACCACCCGCGGCGAGGTATTTAGAGATCTCTATCGTTTGACAGAAGACGCGCTGGTCTTCGTGAAGGGTGAAAATCACCAGAGTTATGTGTATCGGGTTGAACATATTTACATCCTCCCAGAAGCCGGTCAGCCTTTGAATGTTCGTCTGGAAAATGCGCGCTATATTCAGCAGACCGCCGATGAGCGACTGACGCTCGTGACGTGTCATCCTTATGGCAGCACGGCCAACCGCCTCGTCGTTATCGCATATCCGACCGATATTGCGCCCTCGCAAGGAGAATAGGGATGGCCTGGGATTTCTTCCGTCGTATCCGGCGCAATCATGCTCTCGAACACGCTACTATTACATTGTTGAACCGCCAGCATCCTGAAGCGCAGATTGTCGGGTTTTCCGGGCCGCGCGCTGTGACGTTATACACGAATCTCTCGGTTCAAGAAGTCTATCCGGCGGTGAAAGAGGCGTTGCGCCTGCTCAAACAGGGCCGGCGCGGCCTTGCTATCCATCCCAATTGCGGGACCAATCTGGTGACCGCCGCCGCGTTGACGGTCTTGAGCACTTCTTTGATCATGGTTCCCGCTGCACATTCCGCCCAGGAGCGCT
>JAFGNR010000377.1 GCA_016926915.1 Anaerolineae bacterium | reverse complement strand
TGCAGGGTTTGAAGCGTTAGGTTACCAGGAGCTGCGAGACACGTATACGATTGTGATTCCCAATAGCCCTGTTGCTATTTCCGGGGCTTATAAACAGATTGACTTCGTCAAAGATGACATTTTGATTGAAGTGCAGTTTGGTAAGTACGCGTTCATGTTTTATGATCTTGCTAAATTCCAATATTTCTTCAATGAGAATCGGGCTGTGGCAGGCGTGGAAATCGTCCCGTGTCATCATTTACATTGCGAGATGTCTTCAGGGGTTTCCTATGGCGAACAGCTCATCTACGACATTGATCGTTTGAAACGTCACTTTCCTGCAGTGCCGGTCTGGGTGATTTTAATCGATGCCGAAGCGGATTCCGAAGACTCAGGTGAACTCATGACGGGGTGATGATGCCCCCGGCGACTCGTAGTTTCAATGCCTGTTCCCGGAACTCGGCAGGGAACATCTCCGCGTCGGTGGTGGCGAGAATGGTCTGTTGGACCTTCCCTAGCAGGTTCAGCAAGTAAGCGCGCCGGGTGCGATCCAGCTCGGCAAGGACTTCATCCAGAAGCAAGACCGGCGACTCGCCGGTCTCTTGTTCTAGCCACTGCAACTCTGCTAGCCGCAATGCCAGGACGGCTGTCCGTTGCTGTCCCCGGGAGCCGTATGTTCCCAGATCGTACCCCCCAGACATGAACGTCACGTCATCGCGGTGCGGTCCGGTGAGCGTGGCGCCTCGCTGGATGGCGCGTTCTCGGCGTTGCTGTAGTGTTTTCCGGTAGCTGTTCTGAAGCGTCGCGACGTCCACCATGACCTCCGGTCGTTCTCGCAGTCTCAAGCCCATCTGATAATCGACCTGCGGCGGCGCCTGCGGGTCGAAATTGGGTTGGTATTCTAGGTGCAGCCAGGCGGCGCCGCCGGTGAGCTCTTGGTGATACCGGTCGGCGTGGAGCGACAACAACGCCAATACGCGGCGGCGAAAGAGGGTCAGGGTGACGCCGGTGCGCACCAGGGTTTCTTCCAACGGTTCTAATTGGCGGCGATCCCCTCCGTGATCTCGCAGATGGCGGAGTAGCGCGTTGCGCCGCGAGATTGCCGTTTGATATTCGGAGAGCTCGTCGACGTATTCCGGATAGACCTGGGAGAGCAGGTCATCCAGGTGCCGCCGCCGTCCGGAGGGTGGGCCGCTGACGAGCTGCACATCTTCTGGAAGGAACAGCACGACGTTGAGATGTCCCGAGAGCGCCGATCGCCGTATGGCCCGATTGTCGACGCGGATGCGTTTGTCGAGACGTGTGTTGCCGTTGGTGAGGTGCGCGTGTTGCAACGCGATTTCGAGGGTCTCCACGCGGTCGCGTTTGACGACTTCGACGCGCACTTGTGCGAAAGGCATACCGGATTCCACCGCCGACCAGTGAAGCAGCTGTTGGTCCATGTGCGTCAGCGGCGAGTGACCAAGGGCCAGATAGGCGATGGCTTCCAGTAGACTGGTCTTACCCTGGGCGTTGGCGCCCATCAGTAGAATCGGTCCCGTGGGTAGATCGAGCTCCAGGCGCATATAGGTGCGGAAATGGCGCAAGCTTAGACTCTTGATGTACATACGCTGTAATTGTAACATGCCAGACAAAGCATACAACTCTTGGGGAGTGACCTCCGGAGTTTCAGCATTCTCTGGCTTGTGGTCGTTCCGCTAGACGCAAGCAGATTCACAGATGGCACGACTTTAGGATATTGATATGTGCGGCGCCGAGAAAGGGTCAAAGAGGCTTACACAGAGATGCACAGAGCCGGCTCAGAGATGCACGGAGGGGGAAACTCCGTGTGCATCCGTGTTGATCCGTGAGCCTCTTCGCATCTGGATAAGGCATGATACAGCCCTGTTGTGGGCTCTCTCTTGATCTTAGCCTGACCGGGAGTAGAATGGCCCTCGTGCCAACGCCATTTCAACACTTAACGTATGCACATCGACTATTCGATGATCCGCTGCTGCCCTGGGAGATTCGACGTGCGCTCCGGCGGGAGGCCGGCGCCTTCTATCTCGGCAACACTGCGGCGGATGTGCAGTCGATCACCGGGCAGCGACGCCAGGAAACCCACTTCTACACGATTCCGCCCGCATTCCATCCCCGGGCGGGTGAGGTGATGCTGGCGGCCCACCCGGCGCTTGCCGATCCCTACCGGCTTGAACCCGAACATGCCGCCTTTGTCAGCGGCTATTTGATGCACCTGGTGTGGGACGAGGTCTGGGCCTGGCGGGTGTTTTGCCCTCTCTTCCTGAATTCGCCCCGGTGGCCAGATCGCTTGACTCTGCACTTGCACCACAATGCATTGCGGGTGTCTCTCGATCGTGAGGCAGAGGTTGCTGTGCGGCGTCTCCCCGAAATCCCGGAGTCCCTGCGGCATACTGTGCCCAATGGCTGGTTGCCCTTTGCCCCTGATGGCGCTCTCGTCCGGTGGCAGCGTTGGATCCTTGCGCAATTGGATGATCCGGCGACCGTGCAGACGGCAGAGGTGTTTGCCCGGCGGATGGGTGTGCCGGTCGCGCGCCTCGAAACGGTGGTGGATACGGTTCGCAATTGGGATAACCAACCCGAGAGCCGCGCGCTACATGATGCCTTGCACTGTTTCGAAGTCGAGGCGCGCCTGGATACGGCCCGTGTTCTCAGGGTCTATTGGGGATTTGCGCCTTCTACGTGGGAAGGGTTGCCGTTTGTGCCGCAGTGTGAACACAATGCGGCGCCCATTGCCGGATAGTCAGGTGAGCGGAATTTCATAGGGGGGCGTCATCAGGCGCTCCAGATAGGCCCGGTCGACGGTGCGGGCTTCTTGAATCGCGCGACGCTTGCGGCGCATCCGGGCCATGCCGCCGAGACCCGCCAGGACGCCACGGAGCGTTGCGCGGGCGGCTTTTCCCCGCCAGGCCTTGAGCGCCTCCCAGACAATACTCCATTGGGCGTTCAGAACCTCGCCGCGATGCGCGCGCCACAGGTCGCCGGGATAATTCTTGACCAGCACATAGATGCGGTTGCGTCCATCGTAGTATGAAGCGGTGGCGCCGCCGCCGGAGGCCTTCAGCTTGTGGTAGACGACGCCGGAGGGCGCGTAGAGACAGCGCCAACCGGCGAGCTGGGCCCGCCATGCCAGGTCCACATCCTCCATCGAGAAGAAGAAATCGTCGTCGAGAAGCCCGGTGGCCTCGAGCATTGTTCTGCGGTAGGCCGCGCTGCCCCCACACGCGCTGAACACGTAAGCCGGATGATCGTACTGTCCCTCATCCTTCTGCCATACACCGCGATTATGCGCGCTGCCATCCGGGGTAACGTAGTCGCCTGCGGTGTGAAAGGTATCGCGCCGGTCGAATAGCAGCATCTTCGAGGCCACAAATCCCACTTCGGGATGGACTGCAAAGGCCGGGGCAAGCGCCGCCAGCCAGTGAGCGTCCACTTCCGTGTCATTGTTGAGTAACACCTGGATGTCACCCGCAGCGGCTTGAAAGCCTGCATTGCATGCCCCGGTGAAGCCGCGATTCTTGCCTAACGCCAATACCCTGACTTCGGGATACCGCGCCAGCACGTCGAAGGAGGCGTCGGTGGACCCGTTGTCCACCACCAGCGTCTCGAAATCGTCGAAGGTCTGCCGCCGCAGACTGTCGAGGCAGTCGGGGAGGTGCTGTGCGCCGTTCCAATTGGGAATGATGACCGAAATCTGCGCCATGGGGGCTGCCGGGGATTACGCCTTGTATCCCGTCTGCGTCAGGAATTCCGACAGGGCCTCTTGCCAGGGACGCAGCCGGATGCCGAGGGCCGCGCCGGCGTTGTTGGCGAGTGGGGCATACGCGGGCGGCGTGCTGGCGCGCTTGAATTCCGCCATGGTGATCGGCTCGATGGGGATGTGGCCCCTGCCGCTCTGCCGCAGGATTTCCTGGGCAAACTCGAACCGCGAGGCGATGCCCGCATTGGTGAAGTGGTAGATGCCATAGGCGTGGGTTTGGATCAGCTGCACGATAGCTTCTGCCAGATCGACCACGTAGGTGGGGCAGGCGACCTCGTCGGTGACCACCCGGAGCGCCCCCTGTTCGTCGGCCAGTTGGATGATACGATGGGGGAAGTTGCGCCCGCGCGCCGAGAAGAACCACGAGGGCCGCACAATGTAGAAACGCCGGAGGAGGTGTTGCGTATACCATTCGCCCGCCAGTTTGGAGCGCCCGTAGGCGTTGATGGGATGGCGGATCGCCCATTCGTGGTAGGGTTCAGCGGCGGAGCCGTCGAAAACCTCGTTGGTGCTCACGTAAAGCATCTCCGCGCCAGTTTGAGCGGCGACCAGGGCGACGTTCTGCGTGCCCATGCCGTTGATGCGATAGGCGGCTTCCGGGTCGCGCGCGCAACCGTCTACGTTCGTCATGGCGGCCGGATGTAAAATCAGATCCGGCCGGAAGGGTTGAGCCACGACCGCCAGACCCTCACGATCGGTGATGTCGTGTTCCGGCAGATCGACGCCCAGCACTTCGTGATCGTGCAATAGTGACAATAACGCCTGGCCCAACTGTCCTTTGTGACCTGT
>JAFGNR010000376.1 GCA_016926915.1 Anaerolineae bacterium | reverse complement strand
TAAAGCCTTCTTGGCGATCTCGGCGTTCTCTCTGCGGCGACTGCCCCTTGCAGTTGGCCCACTTCCAAGCGCGCTTCCCAAGCCGTGACGCGATCCCTGTGAAGCGGGGGATGACGACGCCACACAAGACAACCTGTACCCAAGTACAAGCTCGATATCCTTCTTTCGGCTGTTGTGAGGTTGCCCGGCCCAGCGTATAATGGAGATAAGGCGTGATCAGCGGGTCACCCCATGTGTTGCGTTTTCAAGGAGTTAAGAGCATGACACCAACTGTGACGGTTTCCCATGTGAGCAAGTCGTTCGGCACCGTGAAGGCGGTGCGCGATGTCAGTTTCGAGGTGCACCCCGGCGAGATTTTCGGGCTGCTCGGCCCCAACGGCGCCGGCAAGACGACGACGCTCCGCATGATGATGGATATTTTCAAGCCTGAAAGCGGCGCTGTGACGCTCTTTGGCGACGGCCTGACGGAGGAAGCCAAGAACCGTATCGGCTATCTGCCGGAGGAGCGCGGGCTGTACAAGGATCTCAAATTGGAGCCAACGCTGGTGTATCTCGCCACGCTCAAGGGGTTGAGCGAGGCTGCGGCCAAGGAGCGCTTGGAAGGCTGGCTCAAACGGTTCGATCTCTGGGATCACCGGGGAAAGAAGGTCCAGGAGCTGAGCAAGGGTATGCAGCAGAAGGCGCAGATTGTCGCGACGCTCCTGCACGAGCCGGATTTGATCGTTATCGACGAGCCGTTCTCCGGTCTCGACCCGGTCAACACACGGTTGGTCAAGGAGATTATCGAGGAACAGCAGGCGGCGGGACGAGCGATCATCATGTCCACCCACCAGATGTACCAGGTGGAGGCGCTGTGCAGCCGCATTGTGTTGATCGACAAGGGCGAGACGGTGCTCTATGGCGAGGTGGATCAGATCAAGCGGAAGTTTGCGGGCAATGCGGTGATCCTGGAAGGTCAGGGGGACTTCTCCAACCTGCCCGGCGTGCTCGAAGCGCGGCAGCGCAACGGCGCCCTCCACCTGGCGCTGGCAGTCGGCGCCCACCCGCAGGACATCTTCCGCGCTCTGGCTGCGCGCGAGGATGTGAAGGTCGAACGCTTCGAAATCGCCGAACCCTCCCTGGATGACATTTTCATCACGGTGGTGAAAGGCGGCGCGGGCGAGGAGGCAGCGGACGATGCATAAACTGTGGCTGGTTGCACGGCAGGAGTACCGCAAAATCGCGGGCAAGAAAACCTTCCTTATCGCCACGGTGGGCATTCCCGTGCTCATCATAGTGCTCATGGTGGTGATCGTGGTGGTGATCATCAGCGCGGAGGACAAGCGCCCGGTGGGCTACGTGGATCACGCGGGCGTGTTGGCGCCCGGCGCTTTCGAGCAGGTGGAAGATAGGGTCAAGCGGCTCGACATCATCGCCTTCGAGGACGAAGCCGGCGCCCAGGCGGCGCTGCGGGAAGGGGATATTCAGGCGTTTTATGTGATTCCGGAGGATTATCTCGAGACCGCGACCGTCCAGAACTTCTATCTCGATGAAGAACCGAGCGACGAGGCGCGGCAGGATTTCTGGAACTTTATGCGCGCGAACCTGGCGCAACAGCTGCCAGAAAGGCTCCAGGAACGGGCTTTCCACGGCGCATCACTCTCTATCCGCTCGGTGGATGGGAGACGCGAGACGGGCGAGGAGGATTTCATCGCGATCATGGCGCCGTTCATAGCCGCGATCTTCTTCTTCATCGCCGTGCTGAGCGCCGGGGGCTACATGCTTCAGGCCATCGCCGACGAGAAAGAGAATCGCACCATGGAAGTCCTCAGCACGTCGCTTTCGCCGGAGCAACTGATCGGCGGCAAGGCCCTGGGATTGATCGCGGTGGTCTTGACCCAGATCGGGCTTTGGACGATCACCCTCATCGTCGCGGTCCTCATCGGGGGACAGTTCATTCCCGAATTACAGGACGTGACCCTGCCGTTCGGAATGGTGCTGGTGATGGTGCTTTATTTCTTCCCGGCCTTCGCCCTGGTTTCCGGCTTTATGATCACCATCGGCGCCATGGTCACCGAGTTACAACAGGGGCAGCAAATCTCCGGTCTCGTCAATATGCTGTTCACGGCCCCGATGTTCCTCACCACCGTCGTCTTCGCCAGTCCCAACCATCCGGTGATCGTGGCCTTCAGCCTGTTTCCGACCACATCGTTTATCACAATTCTGATGCGTTGGGGCTTTGGCGTGATTCCGTTCTGGCAGCTGGCGGTGAGCTGGACGCTGCTGGTCGCCTCGGCTGTGGCGAGCATCTGGTTTGCGGCGCGCGCCTTCCGCATCGGCATGCTGCGCTACGGGCAGCGCCTCCGTCTGAAAGGGCTGCTCGCGGCCATGCAGGAAAGCCGGTAGGAGAGTATTCGAGATGAAAAACGTTTTTCTCGTCATCAAACACGAAATTCTCACGACGCTGGGGAAGCCTTCGTTCTGGCTCACGACGTTCGTCTTGCCGTTGTTCGTCATGTTGTTGACGTTCGGGTCCCAGTTTGTGGGCCAGACCATGATCGGCGATTCGGCGGACAACGACTTGCTCAGCGGCGAGACGCCGGCGGAACTCACCCAGCTGGGTTATGTCGACAAGGCGGGGATCATCGACACGCTGCCGCCGGGCGTGCCGCCGGAATTCCTGACGGCATTCCCCGATGAAGACGCCGCCCAGGCGGCTATGGAGGCCGGCGAATTGGATCGCTACTACCTGATCCCGGCGGATTACGTCGAAAGCGGCAAGGTGCTCTCGGTCGAAAAGGAGTACGCGCCATTCAATCGCTTTGCCGGGATGGACATTATGATCTATATCCTGGACTATAACGTCGCCAGCCAAGCAGCAACGCCCCAACTACTGCTCAATCCGCTGCCGAATGTCATCAGCGCCTCAATTCTGCCGCCGGATGAGGCGCCGGAGGGGCCAAGCGCCAGCTACGATAATTTCGCGACGTTTATCGTGCCGTTCGTGGTGCTGATGATCTTCTATTTCGTGCTCACCATGAGCGGGGGCTTCATGCTGCAGAGTGTCACCAAGGAGAAAGAGAACCGCGTGGTTGAGATCTTGCTGCTCAGCCTGCGTCCCCGCGAGCTGATGTTGGGCAAACTCCTGGGACTGGGTACGGTGGCGCTGCTGCAGATGGGCATTTGGCTAGGCGGCAGTCTGACGGTGCTGGATCGAGGTAAACAGATCAGCGAGGCCATTCAGGCGGTGACGCTGCCCACGGGGTTCGTCGGCTGGGCCTTGCTCTACTTCCTGTTCGGGTATCTGGTCTTTGCGTCGTTGTTGGGCGCGCTAGGGGCTTTGGCCCCGACGGCCCGGGAGGGCAGCCAGTTCACCATCTTCGTGCTGATGCCGTTGATGATCCCGCTGTTCTTCCAGAGCATTTTCGTCGAGGCGCCCAACGGCGGTCTGGTGACCTTTTTGAGCATCTTCCCGCTGACGGCGCCGGTATCGATGGTGACGCGCATGACGGCAGTGCGTGTGCCGCTCTGGCAGACGCTGTTGAGTCTGGGGCTGCTGGCGGCGACGGCTTACGGGCTGGTGCTGCTGGCGGCGCGGTTCTTCCGCGCGGATACGCTGCTGTCGGATGCGTCGTTGAGTGTGCAACGGATTCGGAACGAATTGAAGGTAAAGCAAAGATAGGCGCTCAGAAGATGGAGCATGGAGGGCGGATTGGTAATCCGCCCTCTACATTTGTGTAGTACGCCGGCCTACAACAGAATGATCTCGTGGTCGCGGCAGTCGTCGACCATCTCCTGGGGCCACAAGCTCGCCTGCACCTCGCCGATGTGAGCTTTGTGCAAGTAGAACATGCAAAGCCGCGATTGGCCGATTCCCCCGCCGATGGTCAACGGCAGTTCTGCGGCGAGCAGCCGCCGGTGGAAAAACAAGTCCCGGCGATTTAACGCATCGCGAAGCGCCAGCTGGTACAGCAAAGCCGGGGCATCGACACGAATCCCCATCGAGGAAAGCTCGTAGGCAACATCGAGCAAGGGGTAATGGACCACAATGTCGCCGTTCAATCCCCGGTAGCCGTGGTACGTGGGGGTGGACCAGTCGTCGTAGTCGGGGGCGCGGCCATCATGGGGTGCACCGCCGGGCAGCGCTCCGCCGATGCCGACGATAAAGACGGCGCCATGCTCGCGGCAGCTAGCCAGTTCCCGCTCTTTCGGCGTCAGGTTGGGCCAGCGGGCCTCGAGTTCCTCCGCGTGAATGAAGGTGATGGTTTCCGGTAGCTGGGGATCCAATACCGGGAACTGGTGGCAGATGTATTTCTCCGTGCGCCAGATCACGTCGTAGATACGGCGCACGATCACCTTAAGG
Source organism: Anaerolineae bacterium (assembly GCA_016926915.1). GTDB lineage: Bacteria > Chloroflexota > Anaerolineae > B4-G1 > SLSP01 > JAFGNR01. Next base: position 866 of record JAFGNR010000376.1, on the reverse strand, counting down.
AAGTCCACAGTGCGTTCCTGGCGCGTTATGACCCGCTCCCAGTCCCACTGATCGACGTAGAGCGAATGAAGGTTATCGAGGTCTTCATCGGGACGGATGGCGTTCATGTCAGTGTAGATACCGGATCCGGCCGGCGCTCCCAGATCGGCCAGACGCAAGCGTTTCCATTTTGCCAGCGATTGGACAATCTCCACCCGGCTTTCACCCAGAGCCTTGACGGGGAAGGCAACGGGCCGCTCCACGCCGTTAAGGTCATCGTTAATGCCTGCGCCGGCCTGCACAAACAGGGGCGCCGTCACTCGCATCAGGTTGAGCTCGAAGGCCAGGTTCTCCTGGAAGTAGGTCTTAATCCGCCGGATGGCGGCCTCCGTCTCGCGAGAATCCAACAAGGGACAATAGGTTTTCGGAAGGGTCAGTCGCGTGGCCATGGGAATCTCCTTTACAAATAGTCATCAGCGGTCAGGCTTCAGCCTTCAGCCTGGTTCACAGCAGGACTATACTCCCGGGTTGGTAGGTCCTTTTCACGTTAGCGAAACCAGAATTCATAGGGACTCCGTTAGAATGATAAATGGGCGAATAGTAAGGTGCGGGGGCCGTGGCGGCAAAGAAAAAGCCACGGTTCGCATTCGCGCGCCGTGGCCGGGTGGGTGAAGGGAAGTTACCGGGTTAGCTGTCCCCCTCCCACAGGCGCGCGCGAGGGTTATGATTGTTATTCGTCACCGTATGAATATGTGTTTTCATCCCGCGCCGCTCCTGTGATTATGGATGAGTCTATTCTAGCGGAGAATTCGCATGGTGTCAAGAGACCTTGTCGGACGGACAGGGTCTTATCATTCTCCATCCCGCTGCGAAGAGGCTCACGGATG
>JAFGNR010000375.1 GCA_016926915.1 Anaerolineae bacterium | reverse complement strand
GTCCCGGTCGTGATGCTGCAACAAGGGATTCAGCCGGCGCTCCAGGCCAAGGGTGGTCCAGGGACGATCGGCAATGCCCGCCCCACACGCAGAGCCGGCCCCGTGCGTGGGACAAACCAGAACGCCATCGCCCAAGGGAAGCAGCCGGTCGAAGATCGCGTCGTAGAGCATGCCCGCCATTTCGGGCGCTTTATCCATCCCGTAAAAGTCCACACGCCCGACGTCTCCCGCGAACAGCACATCCCCCGTGAAGACCATCCACGGCGCCCCGGAAGGCTCGTACAGCACGTAGCTGATGCTGCCAAGCGTGTGGCCCGGCGTGTGAAGAGCTTCAAGACGATACTGCCCGATGGCCCATGCCTGTCCTTCTGTTACGGGTTGGCCGTATTGATAGGACAACTGCGCGTCGGCGTGGTAGATGTCGGCGCCGGTACGCGCCGCCAGCTCGATGGATCCGACGACGAAATCCTCGTGGCGGTGCGTCTCCAGGATATAGCGGATGTGCATACCGGCCGCCGCAGCCTTCTCCAGGTAGATATCAACGTCACGGCGCGGGTCGATGACGACGGCGGTCACCCCATCCCCGATCAGGTAAGAGAACTGCGCCAGTCCAGGGGACACGATCCGTTCAAACAACATCTTGATCACCTCCTCGAAAATAGCCCACAGCCGTCAGCGTTCAGCTGCCAGCCAGAATTCACATAGGACAGGCGGAGCATAGGTTCTCATCATTGTTGGCGCAACGGCTCCCCAAAATGGCAAATGTGTTCCCATCGCATGTCTCTTACAGAAACATCACCTAGCCGGTGTAACCGTCCGGGTGCGCTTTGTGCCACTGCCAGGCGGTCGCGACGATAGTCTCGATATCGGGGAAACGGGGTTCCCACCCCAACTCCTCGCGAATTGTCGAGCTAGACGCGATGAGCGTCGCCGGGTCGCCGGGACGGCGGGCCGTCACAACTTCGGGAATCGGATGCCCGGTGACCTTCCGGCAAGCAGCAACAACCTCACGGACAGAGAATCCCAGGCCGTTTCCCAGATTGTAACGACGGCTTCCGGAATCCAGCGCGTTCAGCGCCAGAATATGCGCCTGGGCCAGGTCGGCGACGTGGATATAATCGCGGATGCAGGTGCCATCGCGGGTGGGATAGTCGTCGCCAAAGATGCTGATCTGCTCGCGCTTTCCAAGAGCTACCTGCAATACCAGGGGAATCAGGTGGGTCTCCGGATCGTGATCCTCCCCCCGTTCCTCCGTCGCGCCGGCAGCGTTGAAATAGCGCAGCGCCGCGTAGCGAAATCCGTAGATGCGATCCAGCCAGTAAAGATAGCGCTCCAGGATGTACTTGGATTCGCCATAAGGGCTGCCGGGGACGATCCGTTCGTTCTCATCAATCGGTATCCGCTCCGGGTCATCGAACAGGTTAGCCGTTGAGGAGAGCACGAAGCGACGCACGCCATGCGCCACCGCCGTCTGGAGCAAATTCAACCCGTTGGTGATATTGTCCCCCAGATACTTGAAAGGCGCCTTCATGGATTCGCCCACCAGCGTGTTCGACGCGAAGTGCATGACTGCAGCGGGTTGATGAGCGAGAAACAGCGCCTCGACAGCAGTACGATCCGCCAGATCCCCATAGACGAAGGCCGCGCGCGGATGAACGGCGGCGCGATGTCCCTGGGAAAGGTTATCAAAAACAACGACGGATTCACCAGCAGCAATGAGTTCTTCTGTGACGACGCTGCCGATATAGCCGGCGCCCCCTGTGACCAGGATTTTCATGAATGTTGGCTCCTATTAAGAATGATGAATAGCGAATGGCGGTCAGTCCTCAACCGCCAGCCAGATTTCTGCGTTGGACGGACAATCGGCAATCCCAGTCTTTCGCATTGCGCTTAATGATACACGTTTAGGGAGTGCGCGTCAAATCCAATCCAACGATGCTACTGCAAAAAGCGGGGATTCACCGCAAAGACCGCCGAGATCGCCAAGAAGACCTTGTTCATCCGTGTGCATGACTTCGACCGGAGAGCGAGTCGAGTATAATGGGGGTACAACTTGGCCACAAACGAGATGGAGGTAAAAGGATGGCATACAATCACGAGATCGAAGCGCGCGTCCGAGAGATTGTGTCGGAATGGGATCAGGTGACGTTCCGCAAGATGTTCGGAGGGGTCGTTGCCATGCACAACGGGAACATGCTTTGCGGGATTCTCGATGACTTCTTGATCTTGCGAATCGGCCAGGAAGCAGCGCGGGCTGCGCTTGAGGCCCCACACGTCTACCCCTTCGACCGCAATGGACGTCCAATGCGGGCTTGGGTCATGGTTGCATCCGAGGGTTTTCAGGACGATGCAACGCTAAACGAGTGGCTGCGCCAGGCGGCCTCTTTCGTCGCCGCTCTGCCCCCCAAGTGACCGGCGCAAGGAGCCTATCCTTTATGGACATTCAACTGTTCCCGGAACCTCAAGATGTGACCCTGGGGCAAGGCATCTTCACATTCCCTCCAACCGCCACCCTCATGATCGCCAACGCGCCACAATGCATGTTTCCCATCGCACAGCGCCTCAAAGCCAAACTGGTCACAAACGCTATCCCGGCAGAGATCACAGCCAGCGCCGCGTGGGCCGGCGCGGCTACGATCACGTTAGCGGTGGATGCTGCCGGGCTGCCCAAGCCGGAAAGCTACCGGCTGACCATCGCGCCTGAGGGGATTCGAATCACGGGCGCCGACG
>JAFGNR010000374.1 GCA_016926915.1 Anaerolineae bacterium | reverse complement strand
GCTCACGGCTTTGGAAACAGCGCTCACGGCTTTGGAAACAGCACCACCAGCGGCGCATCGTAGACCCGAAAACTTTCATCGAGACGTGGGAATCGCACGGCGTAGCGAGCGCCGCACCGTACAGCCAATGACGTCCCGCTATCCAAACCGGCATCCGCCAACGGGTCGTCTGTTATTGCCACCGGTCCCACACGCGGGCAACGTTGAAACATCACGGGGTGACGGGACGCGAACAGGTGCGCGTACCAGGCCAGGGTCTCGCTATATTTATCGGGGGAGCGCGCCAACGCCCCATACCCTCTGCGGCTGGCAACAATGATCAAATCGGCCATGGCGGCAGCCTCTTCCAATGCCTCGCGCTGCGCTGCCGAGGCCTCATCCAACACCGGAAGCGTCATGACCTCAAATCTATGCTCCGGTAAGTCCGGCAGCGGCGCCGGCAGCGCGTGATCCCAATGCTCGATGGCAATCTGTTCACCCGGTAACAGCGTGCCGTAGATCCACCGGGAGGCTTGCACCCAGGGATGCGGCGCGCCATAAATCGACAGTTGAGCGCACCCCAGCGTCCCAGTCGAGACCACCAGCAACGCGGCCAGACCGTAGCCCAACATACGCCTGAATCTGCTAAAACGCCACAGACGGTTCACCCCCGTGAGGCCCCATACTGCCCAGGCAGCCAGCGCCGGGTAAACCGGCAGCAAATACCGGGGGAATTTCACAAACCATCCGGCGGTCGCCAAAAAGAAAGAGACCGTCCATATCCAGACCACGCGTTTTCGAAATGTCCCCCGTCGCCACCGGAGCCAGACCCAGCCCAGTCCCGCCCCTGCCAGGAGCAAGGCAATCGGACCTATTCCCCATAAAGCCAGCTGTGTCAACGGATATACGAAAGGCAGCGTTCCTGCATACTGGCGCGTGTATGGAAAATCGTACCGACCCGAAGCCATACCTGCTTGAATCAGAACTGCGCGCCAGGCAACAGCAGGACGCAACACAGCCCACGGTGAAGCCAGAACAAAAGCGCCGCCCGCCCCTGCGAGGACGTTGCAAACATCCCGAATCACAGTCCAGACCTCAGATCGAAGCGGGGAGCTTTTGAGGAACCTTACCCTGCTTCGTGTCCGGTGATGCTCCCACACAGCGAACAGCAATGCACCCCCACCCCACGCCAGGGACGCCTTGCAGGCGACAGCCAACCCCAGCAATACCCCGGCGCCTAGCCAACGCCGTCGCAGCACAGCCACGACTGCCAGGGAAATCAGGACCGTCCCCAACGGATCAACGGTATAGAAGCGCGCTTGCTGAAGCGGGAATGGCGCCACCGCGATGAGAGCAGCGGATACCAGACCGCCAGATTCGCCAAGGAGACAAGCTCCCAAAACACCCGTGACAACGACCCAGAGTACCCCGATCAATCCGGATAACAACCGGGCGGCAAAAAGTGCATCCCTACCCGGAGCCGCGATAATCAACAGACGCAGCACGTAAACGGGCAGATGACCATAGGGAAAATCGGGCGAGACCGCATTCGGATCACCCCACAAAGGAGTGGCTTCCGCAACACCCACCAGGAACCGTTCATCGGGATGCGCAGCAATCCCGCCATCCCAAGCAGGCGCAGGCAACCGGAGCGCTGAAGCCAGGAGCAGCAACAGACACCACGCGATCCACTTACGACGTTTCGTACCGGACTTCATAGCAGTATTCTACCGGTTTCGTGACGATTGTCAGTCATTTGCTGAAACTTGCGCAGGAATTCCGCGTATTGTACGACAAAGATAGTGGGGGCGCAGGGAAACGGCGGTTCATAGCGTGGGGATCACCCGCTGTTTCCCTCGTTAACGAGAACACCCCCAGGAAAGAAATTCCTGGGGGTGTGGACATATCTTAGAAAACTACTTCCGGCGACCGTTGCGGATCGTGGCCTGCGCCGCCGCCAAACGCGCCACCGGGACGCGGAACGGGGAGCAGCTCACATAGTCTAGCCCGGCCCGATAGCAGAAATCGATGGACGAGGGTTCGCCGCCGTGCTCACCGCAGATGCCGATCTCCAGATCGGGGTTGGCTTCCTTACCTTCCTTCACGGAAATCTCCACCAGACGCCCAACACCGGTCTGATCCAGCTTCTGGAACGGGTTCGCGGGCAGAATACCTTCCTCGACGTACTTCAGCAAGAACTTGCCCTCAGCATCGTCACGGCTATAGCCGAACGTCATCTGCGTCAGGTCGTTGGTGCCGAAGGAGAAGAAATCAGCGTGCCTGGCGATCTCGCCGGAGGTCAGGGCGGCGCGCGGAACCTCGATCATCGTGCCGAAGATAGCAGGCACCGCGATGCCTTCTTCTTCCATGACTTCCTTCGCAACCTCTTCCAGCTTGTTGCGTTCCAGCGTCAGCTCGTTGATGTGACCGACCAGAGGAATCATGACCTCAGGGTGCACCTTGATGCCCTTCTTGGCAACACGGCAGGCAGCCTGGAAGAAAGCGCGGGTCTGCATTTCGGTCAGGCCCTTGTACATAATGCCGGCGCGGCAGCCACGCAGGCCCATCATGGGATTGACCTCCCACATACCGGCCACGACCTCAAGCATCGTCTCTTTTTCCTGCAATTTCTCGGAATCAGGGGCCGTCACACGCAGTTTGGCAACTTCCTCGATCAACTCGTGATAAGGAGGCAGGAACTCATGCATGGGCGGGTCGATGAGGCGCATGATGAGCGGCCGGCCGTTCAAAGCCTCGAACAAGCCTTCGAAGTCCTCCCGCTGGAAGGGCAGCATCTCGTCCAAAGCCGCTTCGCGAACTTCGTCCGTCTTGGCCAGAATCATGCGCACCACGGCATCGCGCGCGCGCTCGTCAAAGAACATGTGTTCGGTGCGGCAGAGACCGATACCTTCAGCGCCAAAATCAACGGCGCGCCTGGCGTCCTTGGGATAGTCGGCATTGGTGCGCACGCCGATCTGGCGAATCTCATCGGCCCAACCAAGCAGCTTGATGAGATCGGCCTGATCTTCATACTTGGCCTGGATCATCGATACGGAGCCCGCGTAGACCTCGCCGGTGAAACCGCTGATGGAGATCGTATCACCCTCTTTCACGGCCTGACCATTGATGGTGAACTGGGCGCGATTGACGTCTACCGAAATATCCTCACAGCCGGCTACACAGGGGATGTTGTTACCGCGCGCAACCACGGCAGCGTGCGACGTGGCGCCGCCTTTCTGCGTCAACACACCCTTGGAAGCCAACATACCGGGCACGTCGTCGGGAGATGTCTCGGGGCGCACCAGAATGACAGATTTACCTTCAGCGGCGGCAGCCTTGGCGCGCTTGGCATCGAAAATCGCGATACCGACTGCAGCGCCGGGCGAGGCATTAAGCCCCCGGGCAATCACGGTCTTGGTCGCTTCAGGGTCAAAGGTCGGGCGCAGCAGCATGTCCACGAACTCAGGTTCGATGCGCATGATCGCATCTTCCCGGGTAATCAAGCCTTCTTCCGCCTGCTCGACGGCAATCTTGACCGCGGCAGGAGCCGTGCGCTTGCCCGTCCGTGTCTGGAGCATCCACAAGCGACCGTTCTCGATGGTGAATTCCATGTCCTGCATATCGCGGTAGTAGTCCTCAAGCTGATCGACGATTGCAATGAACTCAGCGTAGGACTCAGGCATGGCCTCTTCCAAACTGGGGAAGCGTGCTTTGCGCACCTCTTCAGATACACCGCTTTCCCTGGCCCACCGGCGAGATTCTTCGAGCGTGATCTTCTGCGGGGTGCGAATTCCCGCTACCACGTCCTCACCCTGCGCGTTGATGAGGAACTCGCCATAGAGCTTGTTCTCACCCGTGCTGGGGCTCCGACTGAAGGCCACACCGGTCGCCGAACCGGTACCCATGTTGCCGAACACCATGGTGCAGATGTTCACTGCGGTACCCCAATCGTGGGGGATGCCCTCGTGATCGCGATAGGCAATGGCCCGCTCGCCGTTCCACGAATCGAACACGGCCTTGATCGACAGTTCCAACTGCTTGTACGGGTCGGTGGGGAAATCCTCGTCGAACTTCTCCTTGTACATCTGTTTGTATTCTTCGACCAGCCACTTCAGCCCCTCGAGACTCACTTCGGTGTCGCCCTTGACCCCTTCTTTTGCCTTGAGCTCATTGAGCTTTTCTTCGAAATGGTGGCGCGAGTACCCCATCACGATGTCGGAGAACATGGTGATGAACCGGCGGTAGGCGTCGTAGGAGAACCATTCGTTACCGGAGAGCTCAGCCAGAGCCACGCGGGTGTCATCATTCAAGCCCAGGTTCAACACCGTATCCATCATTCCCGGCATCGACTGCCGGGCGCCAGAGCGCACCGAGACCAACAAAGGATTCTCGGGCTCCCCAAACTTCTTATCGGTCTGCGCTTCGATGTCGCGCAACGCTTCCAAAGTCTGTTCCCACATCCCTTCGGGGAACTCCCCGGTCTCCATGTAGGCCACACACGCTTCCGTGGTAATGGTGGCGCTAGGCGGCACCGGCGCGCCGGACGCGGTCATAGCAGCCAAGCCGGCCCCCTTGCCCCCCATGAGGATCTTCATCTCATTCAAGCTGGGCTCATGACCGAGCTCCGCAGCATATTCCTCTTTGGCATTACGCGCCAAATATACCCATTTTTTGGACATCCTTTTCCTCCTCTTTTATCGTAAACACACAACTCGGAATTATACTCGAAAGCAAGTTGGGAAGCAATGCTCGCTCCCCAGCAAGCACACGCCATAGAACAGCAACGCCTATTGTTGACTGACCACAATCCGGCGCTGCAAAACGTACCACGTAGCGATATTCCGGAACCGGTCTCCCGTCCGCACTAACGGCCCGATCTGGATGCCACTGATGCGAGCATCGACTGCATAGGTATGCACCGGGACATACAACGGGATCGCAGGCACCTCTTGCATGAACAACTGCTGAAACTCCCGGTAAAGCAGGTACCGCTGGTCGCGATCGAGCGTCCGGCGCGCGTCTTCGATCAGTTCACTGATACGGCGGTGACGAAAGCCGGCATAGTTTTGCCCGATCAAGGCCTGCGTCTCGTGCCAGAATGGGTAAGGGTCTGGATCACCCGGTACAATCAGATGGACCAGAGCGGCTTCATAGCTCCGCGCCTCGAGCGCGCCGCCCAAAGCCAAAGGCGGCACCACCTGGACTGTGGCGGAGATTCCGATTGTCGCCCACTGCGCGGCAATAGCTTCTCCCAAGGCCACATCCTGGGGATCAGCCGCCACCATCAAGGTAAAATGGAGAGGAGTTCCGCCGGCATTCTTCAGAGTTCCCGTCAATGTATCCCGAGACCATCCCGCCTCGGCCAGGAGCGTCGCTGCCCGGTTGGGGTCGTACACATACTCTGGAACCTCCTCGGTCACATAAGCCCAGGTACCGGGAAGCACCGGGGTTGCCGGCGCCAATGCCTGTCCCATCAACACAGTGTCGATGAGCGCCTGCCGGTCCAACCCGTAAAGCAAAGCCTGCCTTACCGGCGTCTCGTCGAAAGGTACCGTCGCGGAAATCATCTCATTGAAGTAAAGCATAGCCATTTCCGCAGTGGGAGCCGAGTAGAAATTCAAATCTTCCAGCATCCAGGCTTCCGGCAGAAGTTCGGCTGGCGCCTGGGCAATTCCTTCGACCAGTCCCTCCTCATAAGCCTCGAAAGCCGCGCGCGGCGTAGGATAGAACTTGAGAATCAGGTTTTCGATGTAGGGCGCTTCGCCGTAATAACGCGGAAACCGCTTGAACGTGATCTCGGTGATTTGACCTTCTTCGACCAGTACGTCGCTCATGCGGAAAGGGCCGGCGCCGACCGGCGAGCGGTTGAATTCCAGCGATGCCAGATTCGCAGCTCGAATCCCTGCCAGCTGATGCGCCGGAAGCAGCCCAAACGTCGTGTAATCCAAGAAGGGCGCAAAGGGTTCCGCAAGCGTAAAGCGCACCGAAAGTTCATCCACCCGCTCAACCAGAACAGACTGCCACAACGCGCCAATATCCGGCGGGCCTGGATAATCGGGATCCTGCATCAGTCCCACTGTGAACACCACGTCATCTGCCGAAACCGGCGTACCGTCGTGCCACAAAGCGCGAGGATTCAGATGGAATGTATAGGTGATCCCACCCGGCTCGATCTCCCACCCGGTGGCAAGATCGGGAGCAACTTCACCGTTCATCGTCACGCGGGTCAGGCCACTAAAAACCAGGGCCACGACGTCGCTATCTGCATCGTTGTAGTAGCTGAGCAATGGGTTAAGCGACTGAGGATAGCCGCTCACACTTTCGACGTAAGTACCGCCGGGAGCCGGGCGGAACTCTGTCGTATAGGTGGCTGCGAAATAGACCAACATACCCGCGGTCAGGACGAACCCTAACCCGACGAGCAAAACCTGCCAACCAATACGACGAAACATAGGTTCGCGTCGATTACCTGAATGACAAACTTGGTGATCTCAACAAGGAGCCGCCAGCAAAAAGATTACAAGACTCCGGGAAATCCGGGACCCAAAGCCGACAGCTGGCGCACAAGAGTTGTTCAACCGTGGGCCTTGTTGATCTCGCTGGAATCACTATCCCACAACCAGAATGCTGATAATCGCCACCAGGAAGAATAGCACGGATGTCCCAATGGTGAGGCGGAACAACAACAGCTCTGCACCACGCCGCTTCCGCACCATTCCAGTCTGCGAGCCTCCAAAGACGCCGCCCAAGCCGCTGCTTTGAACCTCGAAAAGGATCAACGTGATCAACACAATTCCCAGGATGATCTGAGCGATATTCAAGTATGTCTGGACTTGCATGCCGTTTTGTCCTCCTATCAAATCCTAGCCAATACCATCACGCCAGCAACAACGCCGGTTTCCGGGTGACTAGCTAAAGAGCATTATAACACGCTCCATCAAAATGACAACGGTTTGTGCAGCGCGGG
>JAFGNR010000373.1 GCA_016926915.1 Anaerolineae bacterium | reverse complement strand
TTTCTTGTAGACCGCAATCGTTGCCTGCGCGATTCTGTGCTGTGTAAAGGCGGCGAGAATGCGCGCTCTCCCCTGTTTTGCCAACGTGCGTCGTAGGTCTACGTCTTCGATCAGGCGCGTCAGAACTCCGGTCAAGGCCGCGACATCGTTTTCGGGGAAGGTCAGACCGGCGTTGCCGATGACGTAAGGGATTTCACCGGTTTCCGATCCTACAACGGCCACTTCGCAGGCCATGGCTTCCACCAGGACACGTCCAAATTGCTCGATCCAATTGCGTCTCGAACGCGACGGTAGGACGAGGATATCGGCCTGGCGATAGAAGTCTGGCATCGCAATCGAAGGGATCTGGGCGCGGAACATGATGCGTTCTGCAATGCTAGAGGCGCTGGCCGATTCTCGAAGTCGGGCTTCTTCCGGCCCCCCTCCCAGGATCGTGGCTCGCCAATTTCCCGCAAGCAGCTGTAATGCTTTCAGCAGCAGATCGACTCCCTTCTCGGGGACCAGCCGGCCTGCGTAGACGATGTGAACCGGGCCTCCATTCCGGGGCTGTTCAGGCGGCGAGAACATGTCCGGATCGACGCCGAATTGCGGTATGACCTCCAGGGGTCCGGTATACCCCTTACCGCGCCATATCTGGGCCGCGGTCTGGCTGCCCACAATGCCGAAGTCGCTGTGTTCCAGATTGTAGCGTTCGATCTGTGAAAAAGGCCAGGGATATTGGCGTAAGAGATTTTGCCAGGAGAACCAGAGGGTTTTGGCGCCGCGTTGCCGGGCCAGGCGGTTGGCATGGTACGTGGCCCAGTTGTAGGGTTCCTCGTCGATATGCACCAGGTCAGGTTGCACCTCATCAAGCAATCGGGCAAACCCCGGATAGAAATGCAGGTGGAAGTTACCGTTGAATGCCATCGGCAGGACTTCCAACCGGTATCCCTCTGTATACGCACGCTCCAGCCGGGTGATGCCGCGTTCATCTTTCCAGAAGGGAGGAACGGCAACGACCAGTTCGAGCTCCGGGTCTGCCGCGATCTCCTCCAATTTGCGTTGATAGGCGCCGACCACACAGGCTTTGGAGAGCATCAGAATCCGCAATCGCTGCCTCCCCTGCATAAGATCAGGTGTAGTATACTCGATCTGGGCAACAGGGGAAGAAATACCCGTTTTTGCTCTCTTCACAATCCGATGTATGATACCGGTAAGGAGCACAAAGCCAAGATGCACACACAAGAACTTACCCGGCGCTTACAACGGCTGAACCCACTACCCCTGGGAACTTTGCCGACACCGCTGCACCGAATGCCGCGTCTTTCCGCAGCCCTACGAGGTCCTGAGATCTGGATCAAGCGGGATGACCTGACCGGTTTGGGCATGGGCGGCAATAAGGTCCGCAAACTGCGTTTCTTGCTATCCGATGCGATTCGCGCCGGCGCCGGCGTGATCATGACCACCGGGGCCCAACAGTCGAATCATGCCCGGCAGACCGCTGCTGCTGCGCGTTGTTTGGGATTGCCCGCCATTCTGGTGCTGGGCGGCGAAAGGCCCGAGATTGCTCCCCAGGGGAATTACTTGCTGGATCGGCTTTTGGGGGCGGAGGTGCGTTGGGCCTCCGGGCGTTCTTTGATGCAAGCCCTTGAGGAGGAAGCCCAGCTGGTACGCGATACCGGGCGACGACCCTATGTGGTTCCCTATGGCGGCAGTAGCCCCCTGGGCATCTGTGGCTTTGTGGAAGCGCTGGTCGAGCTCCAACAACAAGCGGCGTCTGCCGGTATCGCGTTCGATGCAGTTGTCGTGGCGTCGAGCAGCGGCGGCACGCAGACTGGCCTGGTCGTGGGCGCACGCGCGCTGGCGCTGGAAACCCGCATTGTGGGGATCAGTATTGCCGACCCCGCTTTGCCTTTTTGCGCCCGAATGGGCGATCTTGCTTCGCAAACCTCGGCGCTGCTGGGGTTGGACACCGCTGTAGAGGAAAACGCCTTTGACGTCTTCGATGCCTATCTCGGCGACGGCTACGGCGTGGTTGGCGATCTCGAACGCGCAGCGATTGCGCTGGCAGCGCGCACGGAAGGAATACTGGTCGATCCTGTCTACACCGGGCGGGCGCTGGGAGGTCTTGTGGATCTGATTCGCCAGGGAGTTTGGGGCGCGGGTGAACGTGTTCTGTTCTGGCACACCGGTGGCACTCCGGCTCTATTTGCTTATGCCGAGGAATGGCACGCATGAAGTGGTGGGGATGGCTGGGCGTGGGCATGCTTGCCGGTCTTTTGCTGGGGCTGCTTCTCGGTTGGGTAGTTTGGCCCATCCAATACTATGACACAGCGCCTGCTCAGTTGCGGGCCGACTATCGAGATCAATACATTGCCTTGATCGCTGCAACCTATGAGGTGGAAGGGGATCTAAACGCGGCCCGGTCGCGGCTGGCTGCCCTGGGAACGACGCCAGCGACCGAATCTCTGGTTGTGTTGATCGAACACGCCATGGCAGCGCAGGCAGAGACGATAGCGTTAAGGCCATTGATCAGATTGGCCCGCGACCTCGGTGTGGCTACCGATACAATGCAGCTCTATCTGGATACGGAGGAGCCGTGAAGCGACGCTGGTTCCTCCTGGTAGGCCTCATCTTGGGAGTCGCTGCGGGATTGTTGTATGCCTGGCAGCTGAATCCGGTGGAATATTACGATACGTATCCGCCTTTGATGCGGTCCGATTTTCGGATGGATTGGATTCGTATGGTGGCGTTGGCCCACGCCGGCGGCATGGACCTGGAACGCGCCCAAGTCCTTCTGCACGACCTGTCTGGCAACGAGATTGAGACAGTTCTGGCGGACGCGCTGGACGAGGCCGTGGCGGAAGGCCGGGATGTCGTTGTATTACAGCGTGTTGCGCAGCTCGCTTCTGCTTATGGCCTCGACACCACTGCCGTGAGGATCTACACCGAGGAGGTCGCGGTCACACAGCCTTCTCTGGCGACGCCGCTCCCAACACCTGCGGAAACGCCTGCGGCAACGCCCACTCCTACATCTTCCGTCACCCCTACACCCACGCCGCTTCAGCAGATCACGTTGGTGCTGCCTACGGCTACCCCGACGCCGGAAGACGCCATCACGGCAACACTGCCTATCCCGACGCTTGCACCGCCCCGATACGTGATTATCGGAACCGTTACGACATGCGCTCCTGAACCCCGTATCGCCGTTTCGGTGACTCAAGAGGTTACAGTGACCGTGCGGGGACGCGAGCAGTGGGAGATTCAAGGATTGCCGGGCGTCGAGGTCTGGCTATTGTGGACTGAGGGGGCGGACCGGGCTGTGACCGGTTTGCGGCCCGGCATGGGTCTGGGGTATGCCGATTTTCTGGTGGAACCTGGTCAAACGTATAATCTGTATATCGAATCGCCGACCGGGGCGCCGGTGGCAGTAGTGAATACCGGTGATTGTGGCGCGGGTGAGGAGGATGCCTGGACATCCTGGCTCGTGATCCTCAAAGTCACTGGAGGAGAATGACCTCGTGAGAGCCTACAAGACTCTACGGCGGCGCCGGTTGGAGCAAACTCCGGGTGAGGTTTTGTAGCCTGTTGCTGCCTGGGGAGCGTTATTCTTTCGTGTTACATTGCGCCTCTAGGGGCTCTAGAGTATAATCGGAATGGTGGAATCACAAGTAAACTGGAGGTTGGTCATGCGCAAGGCACTTTCATTCATCGCTGGATTATTCGCTGGTGTTGCCACCGGGGGTGTGATCGCATTTCTTTTTGCGCCGGAATCCGGTCCCGAGCTGCAACAGCAGATCCGCGACTACGTCAATCATCTCATCGAGGAAGGACAGGCCGCGGCCGAAGCGCGACGTCTAGAGTTGGAGACGCAGCTCGAGGCTTTCAAGCAGGGGAAACCCATTACCCTCGCGGAGTGAGACCCACATCCATCGTCAGGCAGAGAGACGTTTGGTGGGTGCAAGAGGTTCCGTTTTTCTCAACGCACACACGGGACGTCTTATCCCGATTCTGCGTGTGTTGCTTGCTGTCCTGCTGCGTTGACAAATGCAGCAAACAACGGCAGCATGGTGTCGTTGACTTTGAGCATGGCCTCCGGGTGCCATTGCACGCTATAACAGAACGGATACCCCGCGAGCTCCAGGGCTTCGACGACGCCATCCGGGGCATATCCGACTACCGTAAGTCCCTGTCCTGGTACGTCCACCCCTTGATGGTGGACGCTGTTGACGGCAAAAGTGTCGCCGCCTAGAAGGTTTGCTATGTGACTGTCGGGGTCTAACGTGACTGTGTGCACGGTTTGCTCCATGGGCCGTCCCGGGACGTATGCATGATCCAGAGCGTTTGGAATTTGCGCGGCTAGGTCCTGGAATAAGGTACCCCCCAAGGCAATATTGAGCAGCTGGTGCCCGCGGCATATCGCCAGAATGGGCAGTCCCCTGTCCAGGGCGCTGCGCACCAATCCCAATTCCGAGTGATCTCGTTCCAGATCGACCCCACCCATCCACGTTAGCTCTTCTTGTCGGTAGTTCTGTGGGTGGATGTCTTCACCGCCAGAAAGGAGCAGTCCATCGAGACGCGCGATAACGCCCGGCCAATCCTGTTCATCGAATAGAGGGGGGAGAATGAGGGGGGTCCCCCCGGCGTTGTGCAAGGCGTTCACGTAGGTCTGGCCCACGGAATACATCGGGCTATTAAGCAAACGGGCGGAAGTGTCCTTCCGCCCTGTAATCCCAATTATGGGCCTCACAACCGCCAAGGCCTCACCAGGTGCAGCTACTTGCGCAGTTCCTTCAAGCGCGCCGCCTTCCCGCGCCGGTCGCGCAGGAAGTAAAGCTGCGCACGCCGTACCTTGGCGTGGCGAAGGACTTCCACCTTCTCGATGCGCGGGGAGTGGAGCAGGAAAGTGCGCTCAACGCCGACACCGTTCGAAGCAATACGCCGCACGGTGAAGTTCGCATTGGCGCCGCCGCCGCGCAGACGAATGAGGGTGCCCTGGAAGGACTGCACACGTTCCCGGTCCCCTTCCACGATCCGCAGATGGACTTTGACGGTATCGCCCGGACTGAGGGCCGGAATATTCGGATTAGGTTCAATCTGGCGTTCTAAGGATTCTACCAGGTTCATCGTGACTTTCTCCCCACAAATTTGCCACTTCTCTTCATCCAAGGGCAGTTGGGAATTATACCACAGGCCCTGGGAATGGCAACCTTGGAATTTGCTGCTGAAGACTACGCAAGTCTCCGAAGGCAGCATTCCGCACAGCCCTTTGTCGTGCAAGGAGGGCGATCAGAGAAAGCGCCTCGTGGGATTTATCCGCTCTCATTTGACGCGGATGCGCCAACCGGCCTGCAGATAGTCTGGGTCGCGGGGCAATCCTCTGCTATCCCACAGATGTCCGTTCCACTCCCAAAATATCTCGCGTTTCATACTATGCCGGTTGATGAGTCCCCAAACGGTATCGCTGGCGCTTGCTGAGATGTAAACCGGTTGCGGCACGACGACGCCGGTATCGTTTCGTTGCGTCAGTGGGACGGCTTGTGATTGGCAGGGCAGAACGGTTGATGCCAAAATGGGCCAGAGGGCCTTTTCGGCAATATCGGCGTGGAAAACGCTGAAGAAATCTACTCCATGTCGCAGCATGCTTTCGAGCCAGGGGATCAGATCTTCGGGCAGGAAGGGCGTCTCCCTTGAAGCAGGGGGTAGAGGGGCCAGGACGGGATAGACTTCCGGGGTTGTACCCCACGTCAGGCTCAAATCACTCAACGCCTGGTAGACACCTTTGTCGATAACCACCTCTGCCGGTTTCCCCCAACTGGGAAAACAGAGTGGCATCCATCCTCCCCGACAGAGCGGGGCTAGCATCTCGAGCGCCGTGCGATCCGGCAACATCTCTGGCGGCGGCGTAGCCAGCGCCAACCGGCTGAGAGGAATATCCGCTTTTTCCAGTGATGCAACCAGAGGCGCTAATGTGTCGGCAGGAGCCAGTCCTTGTGAATCCAGAAATAGGACCAAACCTTCGTAGCCCAGCTGCAAAGTGCGCTCGATGGCGACTAAGGCCTCCTGAGGGGCCTTGGGCGTCAGTTGGATCCATGCCAGGGGGTGGAATCCCAGTGATCTCGCTCGTTGTAGTAGCAGTCGGGCAGATTCGGGGAAGAAGTAAGGCCCATGCCCGGTTTTGATCAAGAGGTAAGCTGCGTCAATCTTGGTCGCCATTTCAACGGCGCGTTGGATGTCATAGGAATGGGCCAGCCAGATACCTTTTCCACAAAGGCCTTCCATGTTTCCCCCCTTCGAATTGTAGCGGCATTATAACCGGGACGGCCTATTCCGCAAGCGGGATTGCCCATCGGATGCGTTCGAAAACACGTCTCTCCCGAGGCGCCTGACGTTATCCGTGGGCCGGTAGCCATTCCCCGTTTTGACTGGTGGGTTCAAACAAAAGACACGGGTCCGAAGACCCGTGTCTTGCGATTGGCGGCGGCGAATATCAGGCCTTGCGCAGTCTCCGGGCGAACACGATCAGGCCCAGCAAAAGCAGAGCGACAATGACGAGCAGCACATCGCCCAGGCCGGTATCGGGCGTCGCCTCGGACTCACTGGAAGTCTGGTTTGAAGAAGTCTGCTCCGGTCGTGGGGTCGGGGTTCGGCGCGGTCTGGGAGTTGCGGTTGCTTCTCCAGGCGCCTCTTCGCCGGCCTCCGTCGTCGCCTCTCCCGCTTCGCCCTGTTCACTTTCTCCCACTGCTTCGCCCTCTGTGGCCTCCGTGGCTTCAGGCTCCGGTGTATTGGTGGGCCTGACCACCGGGGTGGCGGTCGCCGTCGGCTCTGGCGGTTCCGTAGGCTCTTCGGTTTCCGGCTCGGGGACCGGCTGCGATTCGGCTGTCGCGGTCATCGCCATGGCGATTTCGATTGCCTCGTTGGTTGCCAGGATGGCTTCATTACTAGAGGTCAGTTGGGCTTGTTGCCGCGGGTTGATCACAGCCGCCCACACAATGAAAGCTGCGATGGCGCAGAAGAGCAAGCCTCCCAGCACCGCCAGGGCAATGAGAAAGGTGCGGTTCTGCCGTTCTCCGGTTTCTTCCTCTATCGCCTCGTCTTCCGTTTCCAGAAAAACATCATCTCCAAAAGCGTCGCGCAGATCGTCAGGCATTGGTCTTCTCCTTCATGGTGGGAAGAAGTGTGTCAAGGCATTTTTTCAAATATACCACAAACACAAAAATAGTGCAAAATCGGCTCCCGGCGGGATGGCTCACGCGCGAGCTGTGCTC
>JAFGNR010000013.1 GCA_016926915.1 Anaerolineae bacterium | reverse complement strand
GTCGCCTGTTGCGTGCATGCAGCAGAGCGGTTCGGCATTCGCCCCGGCGACCGGGTGGCGGTCGTCGGATGCGGATTCATGGGGTTGGTGTGCATGCAACTGGCGCGTTACCAGGGCGCGGGGCATATTCTGGCAGTTGATCCCATTGATGAGCGACGCGCCATGGCCCTGCAACTCGGCGCCGATGCAGCGCTCGATCCCACAGCATGCGTGATTGCCGACCCCTACAAGGGAGAATTTGACGTCGTTATCGAAGCCGCAGGGGTCCCCGCCGCCATCGACCTGAGCACGGATATGGTCAAGCAACACGGCAGAATCATCGTGGTCGGCTATCATCAATCCAACGGCGGGCTGCGCACGGTCAATATGCAACTGTGGAACTACAAGGCCATCGATGTGATCAACGGTCACGTCCGCCGCGATGACGAAAAACTCGCCGCCATGCGCAAGGGCGTGGCGCTGATGCAAGAGGGCATCCTGACAACAGAACCGCTGGCGACGCTGTATGCACTCGATCAAATACAGCGCGCCTTTGAGGATCTGACCGGCAGAAAACCCGGTCTGTTCAAAGCTGTGCTCGTCATGCCATGACTACGACAGCAACACAGTTCGGCGAATCCCGGCGCCCGCACATCCTGATGATCAGCAATCATGGGATGCACGATTGGAAGGTGCTCCCCGGATTACCGGATACCGGCGGGCAAAATGTGTTCGTGAACCAGTTCTCCGAGGAACTGGCGCGCCTCGGCTACCGGGTCACTATCGCCAACCGGGGAGGCTATCCCCACCCCCGAACCGGTGAACGACGCAGCGGAGTAGATTACAAGGACGCGCACCAGCGCGTCGTCTTTCTGGAAGATGGTCTTGCCAGCTTTGTTCGCAAGGAAGACATGCATGACCGCGCGCCCCGGTTGGTCGATGCCCTGGACGCCTTCGTTAGTACCGATGGTATACCGGTCGATTTGGTAATCTCCCACTATTGGGATGGCGCCCGTTTGGGGCTACTCTGGAATCGCCGTCAAGATGCACCGGTCAAGCACGTCTGGGTTCCCCATTCGCTGGGCGCCGTCAAGAAACAGAACGTGCCTAAGGCGCGGTGGGATGACTTGCGCATCGATGAACGGATTGCGGTTGAATTCGAGTTAGTTATCTACCTCGACGCTATCGCCGCAACCTCAAGTCGTATCCGGCAATCACTACGCGAAGACTATGGCTATACAGGCCCAGAACTGTTCTTGCCGCCCTGTGTCGACACAAATCGTTTCCGACCTCAGCACGTCTCCAGAGCAGATCCGCTCTGGGAATTCCTGAGTGAACGGGGGCACCTTTCTCCAACGGAACTCCAGAAACGCCAGATCGTGACCGAAATCAGCCGCACCGATACCACTAAGCAGAAAGACATCTTGATCCAGGCATTTGCCAGGGTACACAGCGCGATGCCGGAAACGGCGCTCATCCTCACCATCGACGATGCCCAACAACCCCTGGCGACTGAACTGCGGACGTTGCTACACGCACTTGACTTGGAAGACGCAACGATTATCCTGGGGGCAGTTTGGGAATGGCTCCCCAAGGTGTACGCGGTAACCGATGTCTATTGTACCCCCTCAATCATGGAGGGTTTCGGCATGTCGGCGCAGGAAGCCGCGGCTACCGGCGTGCCCGTTGTCGCCAGCGACAAGGTCCCCTTCGCTGTCGAGTATTTGCTAGGCGCAACTCCGCAGACGCATACTACGCCGGGACGTCGCGCATCCATAGAGGAAGGTGAAGGAGGCTTTGTCGTTCCAGCAGGCGACGTAGCAGGATTTGCCGAGGCGCTGCAGTTTCTCCTGCAAAATCCGGAGCGGTGTACGCAGATGGGGCAGCGCGCTCACCAAATTACGGCGCCCTACTTCACCTGGCAGGCCCGGGTATCCGCGTTTTTGGAAGCAATTGAAATGGAGTCAGCCCATGCGTGAAGGCGCTACGCCCCCGCAACAAATGACGACCGAAACATTGCAGACGTTGGTAGAGGCCCACGATATCACAACCCTCACCTTCGCTGAACTGTTGGCGCTGTTCGAACGCGATGCTCAAATCGCACAACACCGGACTGCGGGACGTTACGCCATTGATCCCCGCACAGAAGATCGCATCCTGTTCAATCCCGCGCGAGCTCGCCGCCCGCACGACAACCGCCCGCCTACCCATCCTGACAACGCCCCACCCCGGTGCGTCGTTTGCGAAGGACACACCACGGGGATCATCGACGTCGCGCCGCTGACGGAAGGCTTCACGTTTATCAACAAAAATCTCTTCCCGGTGCTTTCTCCACAACATACGCCTGCGGGGAACCGCGCATCTCCGCACGCCGAAGGTCTTCACCTTTTGCAGTGGACCTCGTCGATTCATGCAGCCGATTGGCACACGTTGCCCCTGATTGATCGTCGCGCGGTCTTCGACCGGCTGGCAGCGTTAGAACACTACCTGATCGAGGGAGGCAAGATCCATTTCACCCCCAGCAAACATAATCCTACCGGGACCCCCGTCTTCGTCTCCATCATCAAGAATTACGGCCGCCTGGTGGGCGGATCTCTGGCGCACGGTCACCAGCAGATCATTCTTAGCACCAGCGCCCCCCGCCGGATCATCGACAATTGGCGGTTCCACCAACGCCACGGCGAGACCTTTTCATCCTATGTGCGCCGCCATACACCTGAGCCATTGCAGATACAAGATTACGGGCCGGTCGTGCTCGTTGTCCCCTATTTCATGCGACGGCCCGGCGATCTCTTTCTCATCGTGAAAAACACAGCGCGCGCTTACCTTCACGCCCTTGAGGGGGCGGAACGAGACGCCATCTGTCAGGGATGGCGCGATGCCATACGTGTCATGCGGGCCATGCTGCTGGCTCGCGGTCGCGAACCGGCATATAACGTCATCACCCACAACGGACCAGGCGCCGGACTGTATTTCGAATTTCTACCCTACACCCAGGAAACCGGGGGGCTCGAACACCTGGGCCTCTGGGTCTGCCAAAACACCCCGGAACAGGTGGCGGAAGAAGTTCGCGGCATCCTGGCCTCAGAACGACAGGGGGCAGCATGACATTTCTCCCCCTACCCGATGGCGACATCGATCTCCTGACCATAGGGGAAATCGTCGTCGATTTGATATCAAAGGAAGAAATAACGGCGCTCGAAGCCGCGCGGGCTTTCCACAAATACCAGGGCGGTTCTCCCGCCAATCTGGCCCGTTACGTCGCCCAATTGGGGGGAGCGGCAGCGCTGATTGCCAAAACCGGCGCCGATACCTTCGGCAGCTTCCTTGAAGCGGAACTGCGCGAGGCGGGTGTATTCACGAATGCCCTGGGCAACGTTCCAGGGGCCCACACTACGTGCATTTTCATCTCCCGCACTGCAGGCACCGCCGACGCTATCGCTTATCGCGACGCCGACTTTCAGCTCCATCCCGAAGACGTCGATGAGACGCTTATCCGGAAAGCGAAAATCGTTCACACCTCGACATTTGCCCTGGCGCGGGAGCCCTCACGAACGACCATCGAAGAGACCCTGCGATTGGCCCATCAATACCGGAAAATCGTCTCATTTGATCCCAATTACAATCCGCCAGATTGGTTGAATCGCGAAGAGGCAATGGAAACCTTGCGCCGGGTCTTTCGGTACGTGGACGTCACGAAGCCCTCGTTGGATGACGCCGAGCGGCTCTTTGGCGCCGGTCTGCACCCAACCGATTACATCGGCCGCTACCACGAGATGGGCGCTGCCGTCGTCGTCTTCACCATGGGCCGCCGGGGCGCGCTCCTTTCATACCGGAATCAGGTAGCAGCTTTCCCAGCCCCCACCGTCGAAGTTGCAGATGCCACCGGCGCGGGTGACGCCTTCTGGGCCGGGTTTTTGACCGCACTGGTTGACGGCGCATCCCTAGAACTCGCCACACGATTTGCCCTGGAAATTGCGGCCATCAAAATCCAAACCGTTGGGCCGCTACGCCTGCGTCTCGATCGCGCAGCGCTCTATCGCCAGCTCACTCCCGCATAGCAAGCCCCCACCACAGGCCCGCCTGTGCTGGCCGGCCTTCCCCTGACGAAACGTCCGGGTGTTTACACGGCGTTAGCAAAATATTAACGCCGGGATAAACCCTCCTTAATTCCCTTGCGGCATACTACCTGTTGACAGTGGTTGCCATAGCAAACTTTCAAACCAAGGATCCCGATGGTTACTAGATTCCTTCAGACGCTATACCGTGGGGGGCGGCTGCGGTCGCTGAGAGGTAAGCTGTTGGCGCCGATCATTGGGCTGATGGTGATTTCATTGCTCGCCAGCACCGCCGCGTTCACTATCGGCACGGCCATGACGCAAACGCAGTTGCTTCACCAACAGGTTTCCGGCGAGGCCCGGCAAGTGACCCAAGCCCTGTTGTCGCGGGTCGCTGAGATCGAGATCGCCGCCGAGTTACTGGCAAATGATCCTCTGGCCAAGGATGCCATCCAGAGTGAGGGAACCCCGGCGATGCAAACTCTCAACCAGCGCGCCGTAGTGATACGGGACCGTTTCGACCTGGATCTCATCCAGGTCTACGACGCCGCCAATACTCCCCGCGCCAATCTGGTGTTATCGAGTCTCTATCGCGAATCCTCGCTGCTGTCACTCGTAGCAACCGATTCCGTTCATATCGTCGCGATCGATGGCCGTATTCTGATCCTCAAAAACCGCTCTATCCCGAATGGATTAGGGACCATTGTCATGGGCATTGATCTGGCCTCGGAATTGAACCGCATGGCTTCCGCATTCCGCCTTTCCTCAGAATTGGGTCTGGAATTCGAAGACACGCGCGTCGCGACCGCCAAGGATATCGTATTCAATACCACAGCCGAGAGCCCGGGCGAGCTATTCATCCAGAAAACCACAGTCGAGATCGGCAGCGAATCCATGGGGCTTTCACTCGCCCGGCCGGCCACAGACATCGCGCAGGTCACGGGCACCGGGCGCACCGTGATGATCGTGAGTACTTTGTTGACCACAGCCCTGCTCATCCTCTTGAGCATCGTCATCACCCGGCTCATCGCGCGGCCTATTCTCAGGCTTTCAACTGCGGCAGAAGAAGTAGCCCGGGGCAATCTACACAACCAGGTCAATCTGAAAAACCTCACTTTCTCCTTTGGAATCGGAGACAACGACGAGCTGGGCTTGCTGGCCGCTTCATTCAATAGCATGGTGGTGCAATTGCGCGATCTCTACGGACACCTCGAAGCCAAGGTCGCCGCGCGCACCCTCGAGCTGCAAACGGCGGCGGATACAGCCAGAGCGGTTTCAGCGAGTCTTGATCTGGAGAAAGTGCTCAACGAGTCCGTCACTATCATCCAGAGACAGCTTTCCCTTTCGCACGTCTCGGTGTTTCTGATCAAGCGCAGCGCCAACGCTGTCGTGGCCCGTAGCGCGGCCGGGATTGGCGCTGCGGCGCTTCTCGCAGAAGAAGTTCAGCTCACCATCGGCAGTCGCTCGATGGTCGGTACGACCGCAGCGACCGGAAAACCCCGGGTCAGCCAGAATGTGCAAAACGATCCTTTCTTTCACCATCTTTCTACGCTGCCCGGCGTAGGGGCAGCAGCGGCAGTTCCGCTTCACGCCGGCGAAGTCCTCATGGGGGTGCTCTATGTGCAGAATGAGACACCCCATAGTCTACATCCGGACATGGTCAACCTCCTGGATACCCTGGCAGATCAGATAGCCGTGGGGGTCCAAAATGCACATCTCTACGAAAAACAACGCGAAATCGCCGAGCACCTGGCAAAGGTTGACCGTCTCAAGACCGAATTCCTGGCGAACATGAGTCACGAACTACGAACGCCCTTGAATTCGATCATCGGTTTCTCCAAAATCCTGCTCAAGGGCCTGGAAGGCCCGCTTACCGAAGCCCAGGCACAAGAGCTACAGATCATCAACAATGCCGGGCAACATCTCCTCAGCCTTATCAATGACATGCTCGACATTTCCCGTATCAACGCCGGAAAAGTCGATCTCATCTACGAAGCCGTCGATTTGTCCGGGATCATCGCGAGCGCAATCGCAACGACAGCGCCGTTGATCAAAGAGAAACCGATTACCCTCCGGACCGAGATCGCTGAGGAGCTGCCGATGCTGTACGCAGACCGGCGCCGTATCAAGCAAATTATGCTCAACCTGCTC
The DNA here is from genome assembly GCA_016926915.1 of Anaerolineae bacterium. Classification (GTDB taxonomy): domain Bacteria; phylum Chloroflexota; class Anaerolineae; order B4-G1; family SLSP01; genus JAFGNR01. The sequence goes on along the minus strand of JAFGNR010000013.1, from coordinate 11,140 downwards.
TCCAACGCGGCGAAATTCACAGAGCAGGGCGCTATCACTGTCTATGCCCGCAAGACCGAAGCAATAAACCCGGTAACGGAACGCCTCGAGTCCATGGTAGAAATCCAGGTGCATGACACAGGGATCGGCATCCCGCGAGATAAATTATCGGAAATCTTCAAAGAATTCACACAAGTTGACAGTTCGATGACACGGCGTACAGGCGGCACAGGATTAGGGCTGTCCATCACCAAAAAACTGGTAGAGTTGCATGGTGGATCAATTTGGGTAGAGAGTGAAGTCGGAAAGGGATCACACTTCGGTATCCAGTTGCCTTTGAACACCCCTGATTCCAGCGTTTCACTGGAACTTAAGGAAGCACTTACACAAGGAGTTAGCTATGCGCATTAAATTTCTCATCACGACAATCGGAGTTATCGTATTGCTCTTATCGGCATGTAGCGGCACACCTGATGCCCCCCCCACCCCCACGACTGCCCCCGACCTTTCCGGTCGCGTGACCTTTGCCGGGAGCACCACGGTCCAGCCTTTGGCGGACAAAATCGGGCAAGCATTCAATGCACAGCACCCGGATGTGGTTCTTGACATTGCTGCAGGGGGAAGCAGCGTAGGAATTCAAGCCGTTCACGATGGTACCGTGGATATCGGCATGGCCTCCCGTGCGTTGAAAGGCAATGAGGCTGAGGGCATCACCATCTCACAGATCGCTGTAGATGTGATCGCCGTTGTGGTTCACGCCGATAACCCGATTGATGGCCTGACACTGTCACAGCTCCACGACATCTATCTCGGAACAATCGCAAACTGGAGCGAGGTAGGCGGGTCTGACCGGGATATCGTGGTTGTCACCCGGGATATTAACTCCGGGACCCGAGGCGCATTCGATGATCTGGTGCTCGATGGGCAAGAACCGGATGCCCCCAACCTGGAAAAAGCGCTGACCGCCGGCGACATGGCCGTCGCAGTCGCCAACAACCCGGCAGCAATCGGGTACGTAGGCTTCGGCAACTTCGAGCCGGGAATCAAGCCCCTGGCCATCAACAGCGTCCAACCTTCCGAAACAGCAGCCAGGAACGGTTCCTATATCCTAGTACGCCCCCTGCTCCTGCTGACAGGCCCACTGACGCAACCGCTGGCCGTAGAGTTTGTCAACTTCGCCCTGAGTGAACATGGTCAAAACGTCGTTATCGAAAATGGATGGGTGCCAGCGAACTAACTATACTTGCCGGCATTGCAGTATTCGCTTTCCCGGGAGCTGATCAGCTCCCGGGAAAGTCTTACCGGCCATATGACAATCGTCTTTTATCTGGATGACAGTTGACAGGCGCCTGATCTTTGATAGAATAATAGCTTGTGGGCTATTTTCGTTTCAACCGGGCCGGGAGCACAGAAGTGCCCCGGTTCCAGTTGAATAAGGGAGGACACATGGAACGATTTATCGACAAGCGGCTGGCAATGACACATATCTGACCTGGACTAAACTGGAAATGAGGAGGAGAGAAATGCGGTCCCGAGTTTTTCTGACTTTAGTAGTTGTTCTGGCGGCATTGGCCCTCACAGCCTGTGGGGGAGCTAGTTTCGAGTGTGAGGATGAGTGGGGGTGCGCCACCATCCAAAAAGGCGAAACCATCAAAGTCGGGTACGTGGGTCCCACGACTGGCGACTATTCGGCCTTCGGCATCGACATTACCCGGGGCGCCGAATTGGCAGTTGCCGCAAAGCCCGAAATCAACGGGTTCGCAATCGAATTGGTAGTCGAAGACACGCAGGGTACGCCGGAACAAGGTGCAGCTGTGGCCAACAAACTGGCTTCGGATCCACGTATCGTAGCCATCGACGGTCATACCTTTTCCGGATCGACCGAAGTTGCAATCCCCATCTACGAAGATGCGGGCATCGTCATGGTCTCGCCTTCGGCAACGACCCCTGACTTGACAAAGACCAGTTCCCTGGTGTTCAACCGCGTTGCCTTCACCGATGAGATGCAAGGCGAAGCCGCAGCCAACTACATCTACAACACATTGGGAATTCGGCGGATTGCCCTGATGCACGATGGCGGCGCCTACGGGCAAGGTTTGGCCGTGGGAACCGGAGAGTTCTTCAAGGCCCTCGGCGGTGAAGTGGTTGCCGAAGAGGCGATTACCCCCGGCGAGGCTGACTATAGCTCGCCGCTGGCGGCGATTGCGGCAGCCAATCCCCAGTTGATCTACTACGGAGGCTATGACGCCGACGCAGCTGTGCTGGTCTCCCAAATGGATGGCGCCGGCCTGACCGACGCGTGGTTCTTTGGTTGCGATGGCACATACGGCACGCAATTCATCAACCTGGCCGGCGCCGCTGCTGAAGGCGCTTACTCCACCTTCGTCCCGATTCCCGAATCCGGCGCCTTCACGAAATTCCGCGAGGATTACCAGGCTGCCTATGGCGACGAACAGGGTGAGCTGAGCCCGTTCAGCCCCCATGGACACGACGCCATGGCCGTCATCCTGGCCGCCATCGAGAAGGTGGCAATTCAAGAGGGCGATACCCTGTACATCCCGCGCAAGGCGTTGGCCGAAGCCGTCCGTAACACCAGTGACTTCTCCGGACTCACGGGGACAATCACCTGTTCCGAGACCGGCGAATGCGCTGCCGCCTCCATCATATTCATGGAAGTCGAGAACGGCGCATGGGTTCTCGGACCCGGTCAGTAGTATCTGACTTCGCTTGACAGAACGGGGATGAGGGCTACCCTCATCCCCTGTTCTTTGTTGATTCGGAAGTAGGAGAGCAACTATGGTAGAGACAACGGAAAAACGCCCGCAACGACGCTATGTCGATATCGGGCGCTGGGTCAGACTCGGCATGGGAATCATCGTTGCAGGGTTTGCGCTTTGGCGAATGTGGAATGTCTTTTTCGTGCAACAAGAATACGGTCTAGACACGTGGACGCGCTTTTTGATTTCCGGCATCATTCTCGGCAGTGTGTACGCAGTCATCGCCCTGGGATATACATTGGTCTACGGCATCCTGTTCATGATCAATTTCGCGCATGGCGACGTGATGATGTTAGGGGCCTTCGCAGGCTATTTCACCCTGGAAGCCTTCAAGGGCAGGGGGTTCCTGAACCAAAACGCCGGGACTGCGGCCCTCTCCGTCATCGCCGCGTTCATGGTAGGAATGGCCCTATCAATGGTTGTCGCCCTGCTACTCGAACGCATTGCCTACCGGCCCTTACGCAAGGCGCCGCGGTTGGTGCCGCTGATCAGCGCTATCGGCGCTTCGCTAGTGCTGCAAAACGCGGCGCAGCTGATGTTCGGCGCCGAACGGCACACATACGCCAACCCTGACATCATTGATCGCAGCACCGGCATCAGTTTTTTGGTGCAGGGACAGGAAGTCCTGATCACCTATACCGGGATGCTCACGCTAGGTCTTTCACTCCTGCTCATGGTCGGGCTGCTCCTGCTGGTGCGCAAGACGAAGATGGGGAAAGCGATGCGCGCCGTGGCCCAAGACAAAGAAACGGCCGCACTAATGGGAATCAATGTCGATCGCATCATCGCCAACACCTTTGCCATTAGCGGAATCCTGGCCGGGGCGGCCGGCGTCATGTGGGGCCTGCACATGGGCATTCTCTACCACTATGTCGGCTTCATCCCGGGGCTAAAGGCATTTACAGCAGCGGTGTTGGGCGGGATCGGGAACGTGGTGGGAGCCATGGTTGGCGGTTTAACGCTGGGAATCCTGGAAGCCGCCGGGCCGGCTATCCTGGGTCTACCCTTCCAGTTGAAAGACGTGCTGGCCTTTTCCATTCTGGTGTTGGTGCTTATTTTCCGACCTACCGGCCTGGTGGGTCAGGTGTTGGCCGACAAGGCGTGACTCTGCCGGAACCATAGAAGGAGTAGATACATGAAACATAGCAACCTTCGCAATGGTTGGGTCGGCGGAATCGTCAATATCTTCCTCATCCTGTTAGGGTTGACGGGCCTCGCCGGAACATTGCTACAAGGATGGTTGGGGCTCCCTTCTCCTGCGTTTGGCGTCTGGGTCTCGCTCCTGGGCGTCGTTGTTTGGAGCGCAGCCCGCGCAACCAAAGCGTCAGGGACGCAATCCTGGCGCGAAGCGCTGGCCGGCGGAGCGCTTTCCGGTCTACTGTCGGGGGGCATCGTGGGGCTACTGGTGGGTCTACTCGCGACCCTCGATGCCGGAAGTGTCGAAATCCGACAGTGGCTTGTCCAACTCACCCCTGAAGCCATCGCACTTCTGACGTTTGGCGTTGCACCGTGGCTCGCGACACTACTGGTCGCCGGCGTACACGCGCTTGCGGGCCTTTTGGGAAGTGCCCTGTACTTTGCCGCCATTACTTACCAGTGGCAAGCATCAGTCAAAGGCGTTCTTCAAGACGCCGGACATAGCATCAGTCAAACCCAGGTCTACCAACGGATCGCCGGGCATCCAAGCGCCACAACTTTTGCCTACGCAGCGGGCGCCATCCTTCTCTTGACCGCCCCCCTCTACCTGGGACGGTACTGGAACTATACACTGGGCACGGTGGGGCTTTACGTCATTTTAGGATTGGGCCTGAACATTGTCGTAGGAATGGCGGGACAATTGGTGCTGGGATATGGGGCTTTCTTTGCTATCGGGGCCTATACCGTGGCGCTGTTGACCGCCCCAACCCCGCACGGCATCATGATGAACTTCTGGCTCGTCGTGCCGATTGGCGTCATACTGGCCGCCCTATCCGGCGTGGTGCTCGGGTTGCCTGTCCTGCGCATGCGCGGAGATTATCTGGCCATCGTCACCCTGGGCTTCGGCGAGATCATCCGTATTTTGCTGAAAAGCGATGCCCTCATAGAGTTCACAGGTGGGCCACGCGGCGTCCGCGCAGTGGGAGGGCCCAGTCTCTTCGGCATCAAAATGAACAACGAATTCTACTTCACGTACTTCATCATCATCGGCATCATTCTGGCAGCCTACATCACGGCGCAATTACAGAAGTCGCGGGTGGGTCGCGCGTGGATGGCCATTCGGGGCGACGAAGATGTTGCGGAAGCCATGGGCATCATGACGTTGAAATACAAACTTCTGGCCTTTGCCATTGCCGCCGGCCTGGCGGGACTCAGCGGCGTGTTGTTCGCTTCCCGGAATAAATTCACGGGACCGGAAGATTTCACATTGCTGGTTTCGATCAATGTCCTCAGTCTGGTCATCATCGGGGGTATGGGCAGTATTCCGGGCGTAATCATGGGCGCGCTTATCTTGAAAGGACTCCCCGAAATCCTGCGCGAGCTCTCGGATTATCGCATGTTAGCCTTCGGCGCTCTGCTGGTCCTGATGATGATCCTGCGTCCGGAGGGTATGTGGCCCTCGACGCGGCAGAAAATGGAGCTGCACGGGGATGAGGAGAAAGCCGAAACCAGCGAGCATACCGAACCGGCGCGAGGTGTGGCATGACGCACATCCTACAAGCACAAAGCGTGACCAAACAATTCGGTGGACTGCTGGCGGTCAATGCAGTCACGCTGAATGTCCCTACAGAAAGCATTTTCAGCATCATTGGTCCCAACGGGGCCGGGAAAACGACGTTCTTCAACTGCGTTACCGGCTTCTATAAACCGGAACGGGGCACATTGCTGTTCGACGACAAGCCGTTAATTGGACGGCGGCCTGATCAAATTACCGGCCTGGGCGTCGCGCGTACCTACCAAAACATCCGATTGTTCAATGAGATGACGGCCATCGAAAACATCCTGGTAGGACAACATCACCGGCTACACGCGGGCGTCCTGGGCGCCCTCTTCCAACTCCCGCGCACCCAACGGGAAGAGCGCCAGGCCCTGGAAGAGGCATATACACTGCTCGAATTCGTGGGCCTGAGCGGAAAAGGCGATGTATTTGCCAAAAACCTTCCCTACGGCGATCAACGTCGTCTGGAAATCGCCCGCGCGCTGGCCTGCAAGCCTAAACTGTTGCTTCTCGACGAACCCACGGCCGGGATGAATCCAGCAGAAACCGACGACATGATGACGTTCATTCGCCAGCTCCGGGATGAACTACAGATCACAATTCTGCTGATCGAACATGACATGCGGTTGGTGATGGGTGTATCGGAGCACATTGTGGTTTTGGATTATGGCATGAAGATCGCCGAAGGCACACCTGCCGAGATCCAGAGCAATACCCGCGTCATCGAGGCCTACCTGGGACGCGGTTCAGTCTTTGCCAATGATTAGGGAGTGTGCCCAGATGGCGATGTTAGAGTTACACGACGTTCACACCTTTTACGGCAATATCCACGCACTCAAAGGGCTTTCCCTCACGGTGGATGCCGGAGAAATCGTGACTCTCATCGGCGCCAATGGCGCCGGAAAGTCAACCACCCTGCGCACCATCTCGGGTCTGCAACGCCCGCGGATGGGAAAGGTCATCTTCGAAGGCGCGGACATCTCCCGGGTGCCCGCCAGCGAAATTGTAAGGAAAGGTATCGTACAAGTTCCAGAGGGACGGCGCATTTTCGCCACCCTCACGGTGCGTGAGAACCTAGAAATGGGTGCTTACACACGGGATGACAAAGACGAAATCGCAGCAACTATGGCGCACGTCTTCGAGCTTTTCCCCCGGCTGAAGGAACGGATCAAGCAAACCGGCGGAACCCTTTCCGGCGGCGAACAACAGATGTTGGCCGTAGGGCGCGCGCTGATGGCCCGGCCGCGTCTGCTGCTGATGGATGAACCATCGATGGGATTGGCGCCTATCCTGGTAGAAGAGATCTTCAGCATCATCCAGGAAATCAGCCGCGAAGGCGTCACTATTCTGTTGGTAGAACAGAACGCCCATGTAGCGCTCTCCCTCGCCCATCGTGGCTATGTCCTGGGAACCGGGAAGATCACGCTACAAGGCTCTGTTGAGGCGCTGGCAAACAATCCTCAGGTTCGTGCAGCCTACCTGGGAGGTGTCTGACGAACCTCATCCATGAGAAAAGCCATCTAGCATCCCGCTTCCCCAATGCACAGGCGAAACTGAGCTACCTGCTGATACTCGCGGCGGTCAGCCTGGGCATCTTAACGGGGTGTAGGGAAGAAAAAGTAGCACAGCCCCTGGCGCCGTTCAAAATCGCCCTCTTCGCCCCTTTGGGTGGAACTTATGGCGACCTGGGTGAAGCCACGCGCAATGGCGCGCTGCTAGCAGCCGAAGAATGGAATCAACGCGGCGGCGTGTTGGGACGCCAGATCTCCGTCGTGTTGCAAGACGATCCTTGCGATCCCGAACGCGCCGGGGAAGCCATCGAGATCCTGGTCGAATTGGAAGATGTGGCCTTTATCGTCGGACCGGTTTGCGGAAATGTCTCGGAAGTCGTCGCCCAGACGGCAGCCAATTTGGGTGTGCTGGTGATCAGTCCCGCATCCGTGGCGCCTGAGCTCACGCTGGATGACAGCGGGAATACACGCGTGCTGGCCTTTCGCATCCCCGTGATAGACAGTGTTCAGGGACGGGCCGCGGCGCGCTTTGCCCTGGATACACTCGAGGCCGAAACCGCCGCCGTGATCCGTATGAGCGGTAATGACTACGCGAATACTGCGGCCACAGCCTTTGCCGGTGTTTTCAGTCCACTAGAGGACCAGGTTGACAATCCGGATGCCAGACCGCGCGTCATTCTGGAAGAAGTTTACACCTGGGATCAAGATGATTTCACCTCAATCCTGGAAAATGTCCTGGAGGCCAAAGTAGATGTGGTCTATATGCCGGGGTACTACGACGCCGTCAACCGGCTGGCGCTCCAGGCAAGAGCGCTGGGCGTCAACGCCGTCTTCCTGGGCAGTGATGGATGGCACGCGCCGTCACTCGATCTGTTGACCTTGACCGGCAGCTATTTCACCACCCACTTCTTTACCGGCGATACACGCGCTGAAGTCCAGGCCTGGGTGAGCCGGTACCGCAACCGTTACGGTGTGGAACCGAATGCCCTGGCAACACTGGGATATGATGCCGTCAACGTTCTGCTGGCCGCCATCGAAAGCGCCAACACGCTTGAGCCGGAGGCCGTCGCTTCCATTCTGCAAACAGAGACGTTTCCGGTCCATGATGGCGCCCTACACTTCGACGCTGGCCACAACCCTATACGTCCCGTCCCCGTGATCCAGGTGAGATCGACGCGCTTGCAGTTCGAGACCGCCATCCAACCCTAGTGAAATTGTCCCCCACTCAAGGTTGAAGTATAGGCTTGACTGCCACCAGATAATTCATGAACGCCGCGCCCTGCACACCTTCGGCTTGATTGCCTCCCAACGTGACCTGACCGGCCGGGAATTCACGGCTGTACACCGGAAACATCATGCGCCCACCAGGATGATCGATCTCCACATGCAGCGGTTCCGGGTGGAAAGTGTGCAGCCAATTCGGCAGTCTTTTGGCCGAAGCCAGGTAGGCAATGTAGACCGTTGCCGGGCGATCAAGTTCGAAGCGCAAGTGCGCGCGCCGCCGCGATGCATAATCCAGGTCTGCCGTCTGAATCGAGGGCAGACCACTCAATGCCAGAGGCAACCGCATGATCTTATAAGGCCGGTCGGTATAGGCTTCCCGGAAAGTGCGTAGTCGCGATTTTCGATAACGGTGCGGGCCGGCAACCTGAGCTCGGCGAATCGGCGATTCGTAGTATTGCGCGTAAATGCCGGGGGACCGCCCGCTGCCTTCATGCGCGACAACCGCCATCCCCCCCACTACCGACGTCAAAGGCTCCATGGCCCGGATCTTCCGATAGTCGAAAATCTCCGCAAGCAAATCGATAAAGGCCGGGATGAGCGAACTCCCGCCAGTGCGCAAGACGACGTTCACTTGTTCAGGGCGCACACCGGCCTCCTGTAACACCGACCAGCTCTCCTGCCGGACTTTGAGCAGCTCCTGTGCGACCAGCTGTTCGAATTGCTTTCTCAGAATGCGCTCATGAATGTCGATGTAACCGTGGACGAAATCCAGACGGGCGAGAAGCATGTCAGACAGGGCAACTTTGGCCCTTTCGATCGTCTTGAAGAGCGAGAACCCGACGTTGTCCGATACCAGGGTCTCCAACGCACGCATGGCGCGGGGATGATTACTCGTTAGTTGAAACTCACGGATTTTTCCGAGCTCCGAAGGTCGCGAAAGGTCCGGCATGGTCTGCCAGCTTTTGAGTAGATCCAGCATGTAGAAGGGGAAATCCACATCAGACGCAACTTTGCTGCCCTGGCCGAAATACTTGAGCAGAGATTCCATAATCCGGCGATCCAGATCATCGCCTCCAACTAACACGCCCCGTGTGCCTAAGACGCGCGGAGGTTTCTGTCCGCCCACCTCGGCAACGGTCAGATCCAGCGTTCCTCCCCCAAAATCGAACATAAACGCGATTTCACGCTTCGCACAGGTGCGATGATACAGATAAGCCGCTGCGATGGGTTCCATCTGGAAAGTGACATCTCTGAATCCAGCGAACCGGGCCGCCTTGAAGAGAATCTCTTCAGCGCGCTGGTCAATGGCAGGATCATCGGAGAACTTCACGGGACGTCCCAACACGACCGCATCACAGGATTCCCCCACCTGGCTTTCAACGCGCTGTTTCATGGCGCCCAGAATGATGGCGATCAACTCATCGACGGTGTAGTAGCGATCGAAAATGACCGTGCCTTTGTAGCCAGGATCACGCAGCACCGTTTTGACCGATTGCAACAGGCGTCCATTTGCCGCAGTGTCGACCAGATCATATATGTCGTGCAAATACTGGATCGGTCCCGATCCAGCCCCCCCTACGATCATCTCGACCGCCCCCATGTAGCGACGCTCCCAGATAGGCCGGCGCCCTGTCTCTTCGTCAAGATACGTCGCGGCAGCCTGACTGCCGAGGTCCAGCGTGTGATCGCGCTTGATGTAAATCAAAGAGGGCAACACATGGCGGTTCTCATTGCCACAATCCAGTTCCACCGGAAACAAAGTTTCGCCATTGAAGTAAGCAACCGAGGAATTTGTCGTCCCGAAATCAACTCCGACGCGCATTTCGCTTCCCTCCTTCTTGGATTCATGAAGAAGTTCCCGCAATGCGGGAACTATAGGAAAACAGGATGTGCCGGCGACAGGATTGCATATTATACCACAGGTTTCGTTTTTTGCCCCCACTTTTTGAGGTCGTCCAGAACCTGTGGTGCATGTTCGAAGGCGATCTGGTCCGGCAGATCGTCGAGGGGAAACCACTGTACGGCTATGACGTCGTCGCCAGCCTCAGGTACGCTTTGAATTGCGCTTCCGCGTGCATGGCAGACGCCCAATCTTCATACTGCCAGGCGGCAATATAAGAGAAACCGGCAGGTGAGCACGCGTGTAGCGCGCCCACGCCCGGCCTGATGTTCACCCACCCGACGCCCCACGTCATGGGTCGAACCGGTATAAAATGAACCATCGTTGCAGCGCAGAACGTAAAGATACCACATGGACAGAGCCCCAGATTTGAATAAGATGTTTTCAACAGGATTTACAGGATAGTCGATACAAAACTCCGCGCATCCTGTCAGAATTCATGAAACGTCGAGCAGTTGCACACAGGAGCAGTATTGGCTATGTCGCCGCAGACACAATAACTGCATTAAGGAAAGACAACGTCGCCCGAGTGCACTCGTGCTCTGGGCGACGTTGTCCACCGCAAAGATGGGGGGGTGGACTATCATCGTGCGCCGGGTCAAAACGCATCAATCCATATCGGTTTCCCCACCTACGATGGTAAACTCGCGCTGCTGCGCTACCGGCAATTGGCGACCGGTTGTCTCCCAATCCGGACGCTGCACCCCATATCCCGGAAGCGCCGGCGGCGTTACGACAATAATGGGGGGCGTTGATGAAGGCTGAGATTGAGAACGCCGTTGCTCTTCCAAACGCTCTTCCTGCCGGCGCCACATCCAGACGGCAAAGACCACAGTGGGCGCCAACAATGCAGCCCCGCAAGCCAACCCCACCAACATCGCCAGGGCATCTCTGCTCAAGCGCTGGCCTACCACGACTGCGACGACAACGACGAACAGACCGCCGGCAAGACCCAGAAACCGTCCGATACGCTGGCGTAGGGTATCATGTGATTTGGTTTTCATAGCATCACCTATTGCGGATACCTCGAAGCCAGATGGGCAACGTCCGCAGG
>JAFGNR010000372.1 GCA_016926915.1 Anaerolineae bacterium | reverse complement strand
CGGATTGCCAGCGGGTGCTGCAGGCCATGATCCTGGTTGCGGATGATGGCGGGCAATTGGAGCAAATCTCGGCAGCCGCAGGGCTCTCACTCAATGCGACCGCAGCCTGCCTGGCGCGCCTTGCCACGCTCTCGCTCATTCAAATTCGGGGGAACTTGCACGAGAAATGGTACGCACTGCATCCGTTGACCCGTCACTTCCTTATACAGCAAGCCGAATAAGCATACGTAGGGACAGCACACCATGGATGCGCAGATTGTCATGGCCAACGCCCGGTACTGGGTGCAGCGTGTAGAACAGTCGCAGCCGCTTGCTCTCTCCAAAGCGGAAATTGCAGGGGCAGCCCGCGCCCTGACAGCCCTCCTCAACATATCAGATGCCTGGCCGCTGACCCTGGCCTTTGCGACACAGCTACATCCCGTTTTCGAGCAGCGCGGCTTATGGGGAGAATGGGAAAGAATGCTATACTATCTCGTAACCCTGGCCCAAGCACGGCATGACCGGGCAGCAGAACTTGACCTGCAAGTGAAACGTGGCGCCCTCCTGCACCAACGTCGGCAGACTAATGCCGCAGTCGCCAGCTACCGGCGTGTCTGGCGACTCAGCCAGGACTTGGGCAGACGCAGTGAATATGCTATTGCACTATCTAATCTGGGGGATCTCTATCGCCTACGGGGTGAGGTGTGGCGCGCACAGGCGCTGTGCACAGGGGCCATACATGTCTTCAGGGAACAAGGAGACAAAACGCGGGAAGCGTATACGGAAAACCACCTGGGGCTGATTTTCTTGAGCCAGCGTGACTGGGAACAAGCCAGGGTGCATCTGATTCGGTCGCAAGCGCTATCAGACGAGACCCAGGACGACCGGGGGACAGCCCGTGCACTTCAGAATCTAGGAATCCTACATTATCATACCGGTGACTACGAGCGCGCCCTGGAATATCTTGAGCAAGCAATTCAACACTACGAGGTCGGAGGATATGAAGCGCACATCACCAAAGCCCGTCTCAACATCGGTCTGTTCTTGTCAATGCAGGGGAAATTCTCAACCGCAGAAACCATCGACCTCGAAGTAGAAAGAGAACTACAAACACTGGGGGATCAGCTGAATCTGGCGCGGGTACGACACAACTTGGGGATGGTTTACACGGCGCTCGAGCGTTGGGAATCGGGGCAGCAATGCTTCGAGCAAGCCATTGCCTATTGGCGCACCGTTGAAGACCGTTGGAACTGGGCCAATTCACTTGGCGACAAAGCAGCGCTGCACCTTGCTGCGGGTCAGTGGGACAAAGCGCGCGCGACGGTGCAGGCCGCCTGGACACTGATTGAAGATCAAGAGAGTGCACGTTACAGAGCGTTGCAGCAAAGCATCAAAGAAAAAGCGCAGAAACTAGGCGCGCCCCTGGAACCATGAGACGCTGTGCCGCTCGATTTCCAGGCGACGATCAAGCCGCCCCCTGCTGGAAGATAGCCCACGCCAGCCCCGGTCAGGATCGAGACAGGCAACAAATCCCCGAACGGATGTATCCGTTCAGGGATTTAGATGACGGATGTAGCCAGCAATCCGGCGAAGAGACCACGCGTTGCGCAATGCAGAAGCAGCGAATCCCGAAAACGCCGGAATTCACGCACCGAACTAGCTCCAACACATTGGCAGCCCCCCCCCCGCCGTCAGGGGACTTCTGGCAAACCGTTAGTTACTGACGGAATGTAGCAAAGGCCGGAATTTGTACCCGTAGATGATGGTGCCTTCGTCGCCCTGGGTGCGCATCCGGCGGGTAACCATCTCAACCGGCATACCGATACTCACGTCTTCCGGCGCCACATCGGTGAGCTGGGCTGTGATCATGGGACCTTCTTCCAGCTTCACCAGCGCGACGGTGTAAGGAACGTAGTCTTCGAACCCCGCAGGCGGCGTGTGCACCGTGCTGAACGTGTAGACCTCGCCGCGCCCGCTCAGGCGGTAAGGCTCTTTGGCCGGCTGCTTGCACTCCGGGCAAATGTCGCGCGGCGGAAAGATTTTGACCTTGCAATGAGGGCACTCTTCTCCCTCCAAACGATAGCGCTGTCCCTTCAATCGCCAATCCTGAGCAATCTTGTTTGTCATCGTGATGTCTCCTTTTCGAAATCAGAACCTCATCTGACCCCTGATATCCAAATACGCGCACCCCGGCACGCACGCTATTCCATGGCTTCCAAGATGTGCGTGATGATGGTGGCGCCGCTGCCGCCGATGTTCTGAGTCATCCCCAATCGCGCCCCGGCGACCTGGTTAGGGCCGGCCAGACCTCGCAGCTGTAACACCGCTTCGACAATCTGGTAGATCCCGGTGGCGCCTACCGGATGCCCGCGCGCCTTGAGCCCGCCCATGGTGGTGACGGGAATACGACCTTCGAGGGTAATATCCCCATCGAGCGCCAGACGGACCCCCTGCCCCCGCTCCGCAAATCCGGAAGCTTCCAGGCTGAGCGCCGACATGATGGTAAAGGCATCGTGCAATTCGAAGAAATCGATGTCCCCTGGCGTAATACCCGCCTGCCGGTAAGCCTTTGCAACGGAGTCGCGGGCGGCCTGCAAAGCCAGCGGATCCTTCCGGTCATGCACGGCAATCGGGGCTGTCGCCGCAGCTGAAGCGCGGATACGGATAGGCGCCGGGCTGAGGGTGCGTGCATATTGGACCGGCGCCAGGATCACGGCCGCGGCGCCATCGCAGACCGGGGAAGCATCCAAGAGGCCCACCGGATCGGAGATGGTCGCGCAGGTAGCGTAACGGTCGGCGTCAACCCGCTGATGAAACATCGCCATGGGATTGGTCAGCGCATTCTTGTGCGCATTGATAACGAAATTAGCAAAATCCCGCCGTTGCCAGCCATATTCATACATATAGCGCTGCATCAACAGGGCATTGAGGGCCACGAAAGAAACGCCCTGGCTGACCTCATATTCGGCGTCTGCCGCCATCGCCAGCGCGGAGGTCGTATCCCCACCCAGCGTCTCTGTCATTTTCTCGACGCCGACAACCAGCGCCAGATCAACCATCCCGCTGGCGACAGCCATCGCGCCGACACGTACGGCTGCCGCACCGGAAGCACACGCCGCTTCGACCTTCATCGCCTCCACCGGATTCAGCGCCAGCGCGTCCGCGAGCAACGCCCCCAGATGCTCCTGGCCGGTCACTTCTCCCGAGACCATATTCCCGACATAGAGAGCATCGATGTGTTCTACATTTGCATCCCGGAGCGCTTCCAATGCTGCCTCCAGAGCCATTTCCCGAATCCCGATCCCCCAATGCTCTCCGACCGGCGCCTGTCCAATTCCAATGATCGCTACATCCCGCATTAAGACCTCCTCAACCTTGCCCTGGTGCGCCCCACACGCCTACTTGACCAGCAGTTTGCGCCGGTACCGCGCGTAGAGCCCATAATCGATTTCCACACGTCGCCGAATGTAATCGG
>JAFGNR010000012.1 GCA_016926915.1 Anaerolineae bacterium | reverse complement strand
CCATTGACGAGGATGCTGGTTAATGTATTCGTGCGTTTCATGGCGACCTCCTCAGCCTGCAAGAGCGTTATCCCGCTGCAGGAAGCGGATGTAAATGAACCCCAAGATAGCGTTGAGGAAAAACATGACGACCGCTAACGCCGACCCGTACCCAAAGTGGAAGAATTGCAGCGCCTCGCGGTACATATGCAAGCTCAACACCTCTGTGGCGCGCCCCGGCCCGCCCTCGGTGATGGAGAGGAACAGCCCTACGGCATTGATGCTGGCAATGGTGAGCAGAACCACAATCACCAGGGTGGTAGGACGCACCAGAGGCCAGGTGATTTTCCAAAAGGCTTGCCAGCCGGTCGAGCCGTCGATGGATGCCGCCTCGTATACCTCGCCGGGGATCGTCTGCAGGCCGGCGAGGATCAAGAGCATCACGTAGGCCGTGTTTTGCCAGACCGACGCGCCGATCACCACCCCCATCGCCCCCGCCGGTTTGGTCATCAGTGTCACACCGCCGAACAGCGGCCCAATCAAATTCTGCAACACTCCGTAATCCCGATAGAACATCCAACGCCAGATCACACCCGATACGATCTCGGAGAGCACCCACGGGATGAAGACCAACGTCATATAGACGCCGCCGAAGCGCAGCCCACGATTGAACAACAACGCCAGAATGAACGCAAAGATCAACGTGAGCGAAACATAGAAGACACCAAAGATAAACGTCAGTCTAAGACTCTCCCAGAAATCGCCGCTGGACAAGATGACCTGGAAGTTCCTTAGACCAACGAACTCCAACGCTCCACGGTTGACGCGATTCATACTCAGATAAACGCTGTAGAGTGTCGGATAGAGGGTAACCAAGAACATCAAGAGGAACGCCGGGGTGATCAATAGATAGGGATAAATCGGCTTCTGACGCATGGGCTAACTCCTTACGTTCACAATCTACGCGACCCGCGCGCGGCGTTTCATACATCGCCGATAGATTGGCGCGCGGCGATCAAGATATACACACGGCGGCTTTCAACCGGAAAATTAAGCCCGGATGCATCACCCCGTGGTCGAACCACGGGGTGATGCCGGAACATAGATGCTACCAGTAGCGATTCAGAATTTCTTCCTGCGCCGCCTGCAGTTGCTCCATGATATCCAGTTCAGGATCAAGCAGCAACTCCTGCAACGTCTCCGCGAGCTTGGTAAGGCTCTCTACGTAGAAACCGCTGGGCTCGATGAAAATCCCATTGTTAGCCAGGTTCTCTGCCGTCTCCTGATAGAATGCGCCGGCAAAGTCGCTGCTCGTGAATGCTTCATCGATGGTGGGAATGCCATAGTGCTGGCTAGCCCACTGCGCCAGGATTTGCGGGTTCATGAAGAAGTTGATCCAGGCCAACGCACCCTCCGGGTTCTCGCTCCCCTCGGCGACGGCCCACCCCTCGCCTACCAGGAAGACGTAATTCGTTCCGCCATTGAACGAAGGCGCCACACCCAGTTGGGTCTCGCCGGCTTCGTACTTGTCCTGCAGCCCCGGAATGAAGAGATAGGACCACGAACCGCCGCGTACCGAAGCAGCGGCGCCCTCGATCCAGGGGGTTTCGCCGGCGGTGAAATCGCCCGTGAAGCAGGTCTCCGGAACGTACCCAGACGCCAACAACTCACGCGCCCATTCCACGACTGCGACATTTTCCTCGGAGGCCCAATCTGGCTTGCCTTCCGCGTCGAAGATGCTGCCGCCATTGGAGTAGAACCAGGGACCCCAACTCAGTTCAACCGCCCCGTAGTGCCGGCCGGCGAAGAACGTGGAGACAAAGCGGCCTTCAGCAGCCAGACGCTCACCCTCAACCAACCACTCTTCAGCCGTGGTCGGCCAGCCATCGGGGAAATCCGCCACATCGTAGTACCAGGCGCCCCCACGGATGTCGGCAGCAACACAATAGCGCGCACCGTCGATCACACAGGATTGCGCTTCACTGGGATTCAGGTTGGCATACCAAGGTGTATCCTCAACCATACCGGAGATGTCCTTCAACGCGCCGGCATTGATAAGCGCCAATACGTGCTGGCTGCTAGCTTCCACCACGTCGGGCATATCGCCGCCGGATTGCGCCTGGACAGCCAGTTTGGTGGGCATTTGATCCCAGGCGACCTGTTCGTAGATGACTTCGATGCCAGTGGTGGCCTGGAACGTTTGGATTGCCTGATTCAATGTAACAGAGGGCGGGTTTTCCTCATCGGTCAGATCATAGGAAGCCCACATGAGCAGGGGCTTCTTGGTGGTTTCCTCCGTAACGTAGATAACCTCGGGGGTCGGCGTGGCACAGGCCGTGAGCAGTGACGCTACCAACACCACACTCAACAACAGAAATAGGCGTACCCTAGACATTTCATTCTCCTCCTGAAAAACTACGTAGTATGTTGATTCTTCTACAAACATCCACTTTCAGCACCCATTCCCAAACCGTTATCGTCTCGATAGCACCTCCTCAATCATAGGAATGATAGTCTGACACGAGCATCAGATGCAGTTCTTCAAATCCGCAAACACCGGAGCCAGATTGCGATCCTTTGCCCAAACGGTGCGGGCAGTCTCCAGAAAGAACAGATAATTCTCAAGGGGTACATCAGGAGGCACCAGGTGATCACAGAAAGGAATGTAGCCTCCTTCATCAACCAGCGGCGCCAGGCGCTCTATCTCCCGCACAATGGCTTCTCTATCCGCAGCCAAAACGTGTTTGTCGAACCCTCCCATGAGCAGCAACTGCTGTCCATACTGCCTGCGAAAAGCCACCGGGTCGCCGCCCCACGTCCCCACTTCGATTGGGAACATGCAGTTAATCCCGGCCTCCAACCATAGGGGTACGAGCTTGTCGATGCGCCCGTCGCTATCGACCCAGATGACGTCCACCCCATTGGCGTTGAGAAGGTCTGCGATCCGGCGGTAGTAGGGTACCAGGATTTTCTTGAAGAGCCTCGGGCTCATCAGCGGGCCGCCATTGTAGCACATATCCTCCCACATGGCGCAGGCATCGACCTGAGCGCCGGCAGCAAACAGGCGCTCCAGCGTCCCCAGGATGCAATCCGCGACCGTACCTACCATCTCTTCAAACCAGACGCGATCATCGTACATCACATAGGAAAGTTTTTCGACGCCCATCCAATCGCGCAGCCAACCATAGAGACCACCGACCCAGGGAACGACCAGATAGTCACGCGCCGGATCACGCCACTCCTCGACCCGCTGTGCCAAATCCGGCGGCATGCGATCGAGATGCGCCGGGTCAAGGCGAGGTTTGTAGTATTTCTCCCAACTTTCGCGGTCCTCTAGCAGGTGACCGAGGTGCTGGGGAATCGTATCATGATATTTCTTGCGCAGCACGCGCACACCATCGTCCTGTTGTACGACTTCCGCATCGCCCCGATCTTCCAAAACAATTTCGTCGAAGCGTGGCAGCAGGCCCATATCGGCGCCGGTAGCGAACGTTACCAGGCTGAAATCATAATCCATCCCCAGATAGGCATGGATGTTGGACTTATCGACAGACGCGGGCAATCCCTGCCGGCGCCACGCATCGAGGGTCTCATCCCAGAAATTGAAGTCGATAAGTGGAACGCGATCTCGCGAGGCATAGTGCATCGTCGCCCAGAATCGTTCTCGATGATTCATCTGTAGGCCCCCGTCATTCGCACCGTCCTCAGTCGTTGGTTCGGCTTCTCAAATAAGCCCCGGGGTGTCACAGAAGAGGTAATGCCCCAGCCCTGGGTCTGAGACAACGTTACCTTCCTGCATCACTATCTTCCCACGGATCAGGGTCATCACGGGATAGCCGGTCAAAGCGAAGCCCTCATACGGCGTATAGTCCACACTCTCGTGCAAGCTCTCGGTAGAAAGGGTAACCTGTCTCGAAGGATCAAACAGTACCACATCGGCATCGGAACCTATTTCGAGGGTTCCCTTGCGCGGATAGAGTCCAAACCAACGGGCCGGGTTCTCGCAGCAGAGCGCAACCCACTGTTTCAAAGTTATCCGTTGCCTGAGCACCCCGAACGTATGTAACAACGCCAATCGCGCCTCGATGCCGGGCAGCCCCCCTGGAATCTTCCTGAAATCGTCGCGGCCTAGGTCCTTTTGACCGCTGAAGTTGAACGGGCAGTGGTCGGTGCCCACGGTCTGCAGCGTACCGGTTGCCAATGCGTTCCACAGCATTTGTTGGTCGTGTGGCGTACGGAGCGGCGGCGCGCACACATACTTGGCTCCAGCAAAGCCCGGCTGATCATACTCCGAGGCCGTCAACGTGAGATACTGGGGGCACGTCTCCCCCCCCACGGGAACAGTTCTCCTGCCCCCGCTGGTGTGTTCCTCTTGCACCTGCGCCCAGGCAATCGCTTGAGACCCCAAGGCTGTGGAGACATGAACAATGTACACCGGCACCTGAATAAACTGGGCAAACGACAGAATCTTTCGGATGGCGGTCGCTTCGGCAATCCCCGGGCGGCTATAGGGATGGGCGCCCGGTCCCATCCGCCCCAGGGCCGCCAGTCTCGCTGTGGCATCTGTTACGATGGCATCGTTTTCGCAGTGCGCCATCACCAGACCGCTGGCGTCGCGCACGGCCCGCATCACGCGCAAGAAGGCAGCGTCATCCAGACGGAACCCCTCATAGGTAGTGTACGTCTTGAACGACGTCATTCCGGCGGCAACGACATCCGGAATTTGCGCCAGGGTCTCATCCCGGGCATTCGTCAACGTCATGTGCAATGCATAGTCGACGATGGCGCCGGCGGCTTCCTGTCTGCGCTTTCTGAAGGCGTCCAGCAAAATCTCGCCGGGTTCCGGCTCCACAAAGTCGATGACCGTGGTCGTACCGCCGCAGGCAGCGGCCCGGGTTCCCGAACACCAATCGTCACTCGAACGCGTCGCCCCTGCCGGCATATCCAGATGTACGTGGGGGTCTACCGCCCCTGGAAGCACCAACAGGCCGGTTGCGTCGATGACCTTGCGGCCTTCAAGAGAAGGGCCTATCGCCGCAATGACCCCATCCTTGATACCCAGGTCCTCACGTCCGGTTCGTGTGGCGGTCGCCAGCGTACCGCCGCGAATCACCAGATCAAGATTTGTCACAGTCAGCAATCCTTCAGTCCACCAATTCCATGATTAGCCTATGCGAGCGGCGCCCGTCGAAACGTAGCCTACTCCCCGCAGGCAATTGCCGAACACCCACATCATGTCCGTCAAGACGGGCAGCCCCTATCTTGACGGCGTAGACAAGAATTTCGATCTCGCCGGGAGCCGGGCCGACTTCTACTGTCAACTCATTACCCCGGTATTCGTAGCGGACCGGAATCTCCGGCGCATCCTCATCAAAGATGATCAGCTCTCCCGACGCTGCCGGCGCGTAGATTTCCAGGGTAAGGGGATCCAGTGGCTTCTGTCCCACGTAGGCCATTTCCGGCCCCAGGGGCAGAATCGCGCCCGCCTTGACCCACACCGGCAGCTTTTCCAGGGGAGCTTCGACTTCGATCCAACGCCCCCCCTGAAAGAGTTTCTTAGAGTCGAAGTCGATCCAATGGCCGGCCGGCAGGTAGACCTTGCGCCGGGTGTGGCGCGTCATGACTGGCGCCACCAGGAAACTGTCCCCGAAGAGGTATTCCAAATCCAGATTCGCCGTGTTCGGATCATCTTGATAGTCTAACACCAGGGGGCGCACCATAGGCAGACCGGAACGGCTGGATTTCACAGCCTCTGTGTAGAGGTAAGGTAGCAGACGATATCGCAGGTTGAGATAGCGGCGTGCAATCGCTTCAGCCTCCAGCCCGTATTCCCAGGGCTCGCGAGGCTGTTTACCATGGGCGCGCGTATGCGAGGAAAACACCCCAAACTGTAGCCAACGGAGGTAGACCTCGGCATCCCGGGATTCCCTCGCCAGCGCCATACACTCCCCGTAGCGATCCCACCAGGTCCGGATATCGCTCGCGGGTTGCGATTCCTGCTCCGGAACCGCGTCGTCGAAGGCCGCTGGCGGGTAGTCGAATCCGCCTATATCGTGGCTGCAATAGGGCACGCCCGACATCCCGTAACTTAACAGCCCCCGCAACTGCCCAACCATCTGGTCGAAACTGGCGTAGCTATCGCCACCCCACTGAACCGGATAACGTTGCGATCCGGCATACCCCGACCGGCCCCACGTGAGACCCCGCCCAAACTTACGTTCCGTCAACTCGAACACCGCTGCATTGTAGAGCAGCGGGTAGAGATTATGCATCTCCACACCGGTGCGCCCATCGTAGTAAACAGCATCCACCGGGGCTTGCTCGCCGAAATCGGTCTTGAAAACCGCCACGCCCATATCCAACAACCGTTCGAGTTGCTGCTGGAACCAGGCGCGAGCATTGGGATTCGTGAAATCGACGGCGCCCAGATCGACGCCGGCAAAGGCTTCCACCACCGGGCTAAGGGAACCATCGGCCTTGCGCACAAAGTAGCCGTGCTCCATCCCTTCTCGGAAAGCTGTCGCTTTTGGCGCAACGTAAGGCGTTACCCAGACACAGGTGCGAATCCCTTGCGCGCGCAGCCATGCCATCATCTCAGCCGGTTCGGGGAACCGCCCGGCGTCCCACTCATAGGTGCACCAGGGCGCATCCCCCATCCAACTAGGATCCAGGCTCAGCACGTCACATGGGAAATCACGCGCCCGCATCTCCCGCACCACAGCTTCGACCTCCGCGCGCGTCTCGTACATACATCGCGAGATCCAGAACCCAAAGGACCATTTCGGCGGCGCCGGAGCGTGTCCGGTCAGATCCGCGTACCGGCCCAGGATATGTTTGAAATCTGGCTCGTAGATCAAAAAGTAGTCCAACTGGTCATCCAGAATATCGAACGAATAGGTCAGATTGGACTCGCTGCCAATACGGTAGACAATGGGAGCCGTCGCGTGGATGAAAAGCCCGTAGCCAGCGCTGCTCATGAAAAAGGGGATATTCTTGTACGAGCGTGCGCTGGTGACATTACCACAATCGATGGCCCAAGAGGTAAGCGTCTGACCCCACTTATTGAGCGGCGTGAACTGCTCGCCAAAGCCATAGAAGGCCTCCCCGGGCTGAACCGCAATCGCTTCGTGCACAGCCAGATGGCCATCTGACGTTCGATAAGCCCCGACGGGCGCAACCTCATACGCCGCTCCATACGCCCGGTCATCGATGCGCTGGCTGAAGAACGGCGCATCCTCCTCCTCATGCCCCACGGCATACACCGACATCTGCCAAGGATATCGTTGGAAAACTGCCTCAACACGTTCCGTGCGCACTACGACATCCGACGTCCGCTCGATGACCTCGAACGGCACAGCCGGCCACGCCGGCGCTACCAATAGATCACTGTCGCGCGCTTCGATCTCGCCGGCCCGCATACGCACCCGCACCACGTTTGAGGTGACAACGTCAACCTGCAGGACAACAGGGTCGCCAACCCCGTTCAGGCAATGAAAGCGCACCCCTGTGTCAAGCCTATCGAACGACACCCAACGCTTCAGGCTCGTCGCGGGAAGCGGAATAGCAAGGTAGTCCAGCGATGTCGTGATGGTCTTCCAGTCAATGGTTTGATTCATTAGTCCCCTTCAAAGAAATGCCCGGGGCCTGCGACAGAACACCCGGCATCATCAAAAAACAGGCGGCGTGATGACCGCAATCCACACGGCATCTTCATCCGAAACGGCGCTGAAACTCCGCAATGCCGCCCCCTCGAAATACATCGTATCCCCGGCGCCGAGTACGTAGGCGCCGGTATCAAGTTCGACCTGTAGCACACCTGAGACTACGTAGATGAACTCTTCGGTAGGAACCCGTAGCGGGCGGGCCAGTGATCTGGTCCCGGAAGGCATCCGGCGCCCAATCGCTTCCATCTTGTAACTCAAACTCGGCGTGAGCAGTTCATACGTAGCGCCAGAATCGGGGAAAAATATCCTGGGACGTTCCGCAGCACGCACCAGAGGAACGAAATTCGGGTTTCGCAAATGTTCTACACGAGGGCCGGCATCATCAGGGAGTGCTGGTGGTGTGCGCTCTGAATCTTCGGGGGCAAGTTCGGCGCTCTCATCTGCCAGGAAATACAACATCGATACTTCGAGCGCCTCGGCGATGCGCCGCAAGGAATCCAGCGAGGCATTGACTTTTCCATGTTCCACCTGACTCAGGAACGAAGCCGACAGATCCGTTCTCCGGGCCAACTCTCGTAGACTGAGATTCACAGCTTTCCGGCGGTTGCGCAGGCGGCCCCCGATGTTTGTGGATGATGGCATTGACTTGTCCTCTCGCCTAGTCAAGGTATGCTTAGAGACATTCATAACCACTTGTTATTAGTATAACGGTTAGTTCACCCGTTGTCAAGTACCACTTCACTATTAAGAAGTAATACTTGACATCGCAAGGGAAAACCCTTAACATATGGGAAGAAAGAGCGATCAATTCCGGGGTCTTTTCAATCCATTAAGGGATGTGTGTAGTAGGACTGCACACGTCCGACTTCGCTGTTACGAGGTATAGATGAGTGCAATCCATGATCTGCGCAGTTTTCTGGCGGTTCTTGATTCTGCAAACCTGCTGGCTCACGTCATTACCCCATGCAGTCTGGTCCACGAAATTGCCGACGTGGCGGCGGCCATCACCCGTCGCCAGGGAAAAGCTGCGCTGTTCGAGCACCCAAACGCCGCCGCCTGGCCGGTTTTCGCAGGCGCAGTTGCCAACCGGCATTTGGCTGCCGTGGCCCTACAATGTCTTCCAGAAGACATTCCCCATACAATGGGATGTGTACTCGATCCAGGCAACGGCATTCCACCACAACGCGACGCCACAGCCGTTTGGAAAGCCAATGTGCATACCGGAAGCGAAATCGATGTGCGCCGGCTCCCGATTCCAACCCACGGAGTGCATGATGGCGGCCCCTTTATCACCGGCGGCGTCACCGTCACCAGGGATCCGGTCACGGGACGGGGAAATCTCTCGTACAACCGCATGCAAGTGCTAGGTCCCCATACCCTGGGGTTCAACGTCAACGAATGGCGCCACGTGATGCAATTCTACAAGGTCCAGGAATCGCGAGGCGCCCCGCTGGAAGTCGCCATTGCTATTGGACTGGATCCCGCCATTATGATCGCTGCCGGGGCGCGATACGACGCTGATGAGCTCTTCATCGCCGGCGCCATCCGTGGCGCGGGGATACCCGTCAGTCGTGGGGTAACCGTTGATATCGACATTCCCGCCGGGGCTGAGATCGTTATTGAAGGCCACCTGCCGCCACAAAAGCGAGCCGCCGAGGGGCCGCTGGCGGAATTCCATGGCTACTATGGGGAACTCTGGCAAAGCCCGGTACTGGAAGTAACGGCTATCTGCCACCGTGACGCGCCTATCTTCCAAACTATCATTCCAGGTGCAGCGGAGCATATCTACTTGGGCAACGTGCTGCCTAGAGAACCCCTTTTGCTCCATTTTGTCCGTCACGTGAGTAAGAACATCCTCAATCTGCACATACCGGCGTATGGCAACGGCTTTGCCGCGATCGTTCAGTTGTCAAAAAGCCATCCCGGCGAACCCAAGAACGTTGCGTTGGCCGCCATGACGGCGCACGTCAATATCAAAAAGGTCATCGTCGTCGATCCTGACGTAAATATCTATGACGCCGAAGACGTCATGTGGGCTCTGACCAACCGCGTGGATTGGAGCTGCGACACGTTCATTGTGCCCGGATCTCAGGGACACGAAATGGATCCCACAGCGGATGCCCGTGGCGTCCACACCAAGATCGGGATCGATGCAACCTACAAACCCGAACGGCGCGACTACGGAGAGCGCATCCGCTACCCGGACGTAGATTTGAACCGCTACGTGACGTAAGAAACATCAGGACTCAAGCCAGCACATACGCATGGGCAGGGATGGCAAACCGACTCAGTTGAAACAGGAGGACAAGTATGACTCAGCGAATGGCTTTGTACATGCAAGACAAGCACGACATCCATTATGAAATCGAAATGGCGAAGTATGCCGAAGAGCGCGGGTTCAGCGAGATCTGGCAGGCTGACACCCGGCTGGCGCGCGACTGCATTGTGATGATGAGTGCCTTCCTTGCCGAAACACGCACACTGCGAATCGGTTCCGGGGTGCTTCCCATCTGGACGCGGAACCCCGCCGTCATTGCGGCCAGTTGGAGCACCATGTGGGAGCTAGGCGGCAAAGGCCCAGACGGCCGCGGGAGGGTGATGCTGGGGTTGGGGGCCTGGTGGGAACCTATCGCGAGCCGCGTAGGCGTCAATCGCCATCGCCCACTGCCCGCGATGCGCGAACACATCGAGGTATTGCGGCAGCTTTTCACCATGGAAGAGGTCACCTACCAAGGGGAATTCATCAACCTGGATCGTGTGCGTCTCGACGTCGCCTTCGGCGATACGTCGCCGCGCGATATTCCGCTCTACATCGGTGCGACAGGTCCCAAGATGTTGGAACTGGCAGGGGAAATCTGCGATGGTGTGGTGCTCAATTACGTGGTTTCGGTGGACTACATTCGCAATGCTGTCGCGTTGGTGGAGAAAGGCGTCCGGAAAGCCGGGAAGACGTTGGCGGACGTGGATCGTCCCGAACTCATCGTCTGTTGTCTTTCCGATGAACGGCCTGACCTGGCCATGGCTGAGGCCAAGAAACTTGCCGCCTACTACTTCGCCACCGAGCCCCACATCATGAAAGCCAGCGGGGCTAGCGATGACCTCCTCAAACAGGTACAATCGATCATGGGATGGCCAGCCACAGAGGAAGATTACATCAAGGCCAGTCAGGTCATTCCCGATGACCTGGTGCGCACGATTATGGCAGTCGGCGCCAGCGATGAATGCCGGGCCAAGATCGCCGAATATATCAAGGCTGGCGTGACCTGCCCGATTCTCTACCCCATGATGGACGACATCCAACCGGTCATCGACGCATTCGCCGATTGGGAACCGTAACGCCAACCTATGCTCGATATTTTGCCAGCCGCCGGTCGAATTGACAAGCCGGCGGCTTGCGCTACAGTGCACCCATGCAGTGTCCAGAAACGAACAGGGGCGCGCGTTCTGCAGAGCGCAGTCCGCCATCCGGCAGTGCGCCCAAAGCGACCATAAACGCAAAGCACGATCCCTGAAGCGTTAAACCACATATAGTCAAGGAGCGACCCCCATGACCTGTGTCAATGTCCGAAAACGAAGTGAAATCGCAGACCGGTACAAATGGAACGCCCCCAGTGTTTTCGAATCTCCGGAAGCCTGGGAAGAAGCGTTCGCTGCCCTCGCAACGGATTTGCCCCAAATGCAGGCGTTCAAAGGACGGTTGGGGGAAAGCCCCGAAGTGCTTGCCGGCGCCCTGGCGCTGTTCGAAGACATCTTCCATCGTGTGGGACAGCTGCACGTTTATGCCATCATGAGCCATTCCGTGGATATGAACGATCAAGCGGCCATGGGAAGGCTCGGCAAGGCGCAAGGACTTTTCGGCCAGGCCCGCGCCGCTTCGGCATTCCTGGATCCTGAATTGCTGGAGGCCGGAGAGCCTACCCTACGCCACTGGGTCAAAACCGAGCCCCGGCTCAGTTTCATGGAGCAGTACATCGACAATCTTTTCCGCACCCAGGCGCATACCCGGTCTACTGAAGTGGAAGAAGTGTTGGAATTGGCATCCGATCCGTTCAGCGGACCCCAAACCATCGCCGGCATGCTGACCAATGCCGACTTCAAGTTCCCGCCGGCACGTGCAGAAGAGGGCGCCAAACTGCCCGTAACCCAGGGAAGTCTGCAGAAGATTCTTGCCGGCGCGGATCGTGAAGCCCGCCGAACCGCCTGGGAAAATTACATGGATACTTACCTGGCATTCAAGAACACGCTCGCAGCCAGTTTGACCACCTCGATCAAACAGAATGTCTTCCAGATGCGTGTGCACCGGCACGAGTCCACCTTGAGCCAGGCGCTCTTCACCCACAACATCCCTGTCGAAGTCTTCCACAACCTGATCGACACCTTCCGCGAGAATCTCCCCACCTGGCGCCGGTATTGGGCGCTGCGCCGCAAGGCTCTGAACGTGGAGACATTGCACCCTTATGACGTTTGGGCGCCCCTGACCGCCAACCCGCCTGAAGCAGTCCCTTTCGAGCAAGCGATTGCGTGGATTTGTGAGGGGTTGGCGCCTATGGGAGAAACCTACGTCGAGACGGTGCGCAAGGGCGCCCTTGAACAGCGCTGGATCGACGTCTACCCCAACGAAGGCAAACGGGCAGGCGCGTTCTCCACCGGCTGGCCTGGAACCTATCCCTTCATCATGACCAGCTTCAACGACAATCTTCTCAGCCTGAGCACACTGGCCCACGAATTGGGACATTCAATGCATTCCTATCTCACGTGGGAGAACCAGCCGTTCATTTACTCCCAGTATTCACTCTTCGTCGCGGAGGTAGCCTCCAACTTCCATCAGGCGTTGGTACGCAATCACCTGCTCAGCACACGCGACGATCCGGCCTTCCAGATCGCTGTCATCGAAGAAGCCATGTCCAACTTCCATCGCTACTTCTTCATCATGCCCACGTTGGCCCGTTTCGAGTTCGAAACGCACCGGCGAATCGAACAGGGGCGAGCGCTCAACGCAGACACGATGAACGCTCTCATGGCCGACCTGTTCGAGGAAGGCTATGGCGGCGAGGTTCACGTAGACCGCGACCGGGTCGGCATCACGTGGGCGACCTTCGGCCACCTCTATGTAGACTACTACGTTTACCAGTATGCGACCGGCATCTCCGGCGCGCATGCTTTGGCCCAGGGCGTGTTGGCCGGCGCCCCCAACGCAGTGGAGAATTATCTAAGTTTCCTCAAGACCGGCAGCGCTCGTTATCCGTTGGATGCCCTGCGTCTAGCCGGCGTCGATCTCACCAGCCCGGAGCCGGTGCAGGTCACCTTCGACACGCTGGCGGAGATGGTAGACCGGCTGGAAATGCTGCTGAACTGATTAGACCCTATAAGGATACACCCTGATGACAATAGAGAGCTACCCTGGCAGGGTGGGCCGGTCAGAACTCGCCTACACCCGCCATTGGAAAATCCTGCCCTTGCGCGACCGGATTGCGATCTGGAATACCTGGCTGCAGAGACGTCTCGATACACTCCTACCGGGGTTGATGGCGCGCGCGGGCGTCGACCTGTGGATCGTGACCGCAGAAGAGCATAACGAGGACCCCGTCCTGCTGACTTTGATCCCACAGCCCGCATTTTCCGCACGCCGCCGCGCCCTTCTCGTTTTCTACCGGGGCAACGATGACGTAGTGGAACGCCTCACCGTCGATCGCTACGGCTACGGAGACCTTTACAAGCAGGCTTGGAACTCCGCGGAGGAAACCCAGTTCGAATGTCTGGCGCGCATCGTGAGAGAACGGAATCCGGCAACCATCGGACTGAATGTATCCCCCACCTTTGCCTTTGGCGATGGGTTGAGTCACAGTTCTCACGCGAGGCTCGTCACGGCGCTGGATGACAGGTTCCGGGAACGGGTATGCAGCGCGGAAAGACTCGCGGTCGGCTGGCTGGAACGCCGCCTACCAGAGGAGCTGACGGTCTATCCCGGCATCGTGGAGCTCGGCCACGCGATCATCGCCGCGGGGCTTTCCAGCCGCGTCATTCACCCCGGCATCACCACCACCGGCGACGTCGTATGGTGGTTCCGGCAAGCCCTGCACGACCTGGGAGTGACCGCGTGGTTCCAACCGACCGTCGATCTTCAGGCGCCGGGCATGCCGCCGGCGCCGCATGGAGGCGGGCGGACGTTAATTCTACCGGGCGACCTGATCCACTGCGACGTGGGATTCCGGTACCTGGGGCTGTGCACCGACCAACAACAACTGGCCTACGTCCTCAAACCGGGAGAATCGGACGCGCCCCAGGGTCTCAAGAAAGCCTTGGCGGACGGGAACCGCATGCAGGACAGCGTCACGACGACGCTGGCTCCCGGCAAAACTGGGAATCAGGTCCTGCGCGAGGCGCTGGAACAGGGCCGGGCCGCCGGGCTAAATCCGACAATCTACTGCCACCCAATCGGTTATCACGGACACGCGGCCGGCCCAACGATCGGACTGTGGGATCAACAAGACGGCGTCCCGGGCAAAGGCGACTACCCGCTTTACAATGACACCTGTTACGCAATCGAACTCAACGTCAAGGTCCCGACGCCGGAATGGGGAGGCCAGGATGTACAAATAGGACTGGAAGAAGATGCGCTGCTGGCAGACGGCCAGATTCACTGGTTGCATGGGCGCCAGACAGACCTGCATCTCATTGGATAAAGCCGCATGACGCCAAACGCCTTAACCCTGCTCTCCTGGAACGTCAACGGAATCCGCGCGGCCTACCATAAAGGCTTCCTGGAGTGGTTCCACACTGCAAATCCCGATATTCTATGTTTGCAAGAAACGCGGGCAGAAGAGACCCAATTGCCGGATAGGCTCGCGCATCCTGCGGGCTACTACACCTATTGGAACGCTTCAAAAGCCAAGAAAGGCTATAGTGGAACGGCCCTGCTTTCGAAAGTCGCACCGTTGAATGTGGAATTCGGGCTGGGTATCGAGCGCTTCGATCAAGAAGGGCGAACTATCACCGCGCACTACCCCGATTTCACGCTACTCAATTGCTATTTCCCGAATGGTCGCCGCGACCACAGCCGTGTCCAGTTCAAGATGGAATTCTATGCAGCCTTCCTCGAGAAGTGCCAGCGCTTGCGTGAAGCCGGCGAGACCGTCCTGTTTTGCGGAGATGTGAACACCGCGCACCGCCCCATCGATCTGGCGCGCCCACGGGAGAACCGGAACACCACCGGCTTTCTGCCTGAGGAGCGCGCGTGGATCGATCGCTTTCTCGAAACGGGCTACGTAGACACCTTCCGGCATTTATATCCCCAGCTTGAGGGACAGTACACCTGGTGGTCTCAGGTCACCCGGGCCCGCGAGCGCAACGTCGGATGGCGGTTGGATTATGTATTCATCGCCGAAGAAGCGCTCGACCACATCACCGGGGCATTCATTCTTGCCGATATACCTGGCAGCGACCATTGCCCGGTCGGAGTGCAGCTGCAACCACGGTCCGGCCAGACTGGCGCGGCTGAGTAGCTGACGACATAAGCAGACGCACCGCGCTATCGAGCGCGGTGCGTCTGTTATTTTTCGACCGTGGCGGCAGCCATCATCAAGCCGGAACCGGCTCCTCGACTGCCTGACCTTTGAATTGGCTCATGTACAGGTGATGATAGAAACCCTGTTTATCCAGAAGTTGCTCGTGGGCGCCGCGTTCGATGATCTCTCCATCCTTGATGACTATCACGCAGTCGGCGTCACGAATGGTGCTCAAGCGATGCGCGATGACGAAACTGGTGCGGCCTTCCATCAACCGCAATAAGGCCGCCTGCAACTGCTTCTCCGTACGCGTATCGACGTTGCTCGTCGCTTCATCCAGAATCAGAATCTCAGGGTCGGCGAGAATCGCACGCGCAATGGCCAGCAGCTGCCGCTGCCCCTGACTGAGGTTACTCCCCCGTTCCGTCAACACGGTCTGATACCCCTGGGGCAACCGGTGAATGAAGGTATGTGCATTGGCCAACTTCGCTGCTGCCATGACCTCCTCATCCGTTGCCTCAAGCCGCCCATAGCGGATGTTTTCCATAACCGTGTCGGCAAAAAGGAAATTGTCCTGCAAGACCAGACCAAGTTTGCGGCGGAGATCATCCTTCTTGATATCCCGGATGTCCACCCCATCGATGCGAATACTGCCGCTATCGACGTCGTAGAACCGCGTGAGGAGATTGATTAGCGTCGTCTTGCCCGCACCGGTCGGCCCGACCAAGGCGATGGTCTCTCCAGGGTTGTTGTACATCGTGACGGACTTGAGAACCGGCACACCCGGCTCATAACCAAAACTGACATCTTCGAAGGTGACTTTGCCTTTGACATTTTCCATGGGGCGGGCATCCGGCGCATCGGAGAGCTCCGGCGACTCGTCCAACACCTCGAAGATCCGTTCTGCCCCGGCAAGCGCCGATTGGATGACGTTGAACAACTGTGCAATCTCGTTCAAGGGACGCGCAAACTGCCGCGTGTAGTTGACGAAGACCGCGATCGTCCCCACAGTAGCCAGCTCCCGTAAAGCAAGCCACCCGCCGGCTCCGGCGACCAACGCCAGGTTAATGTTATTGACCATGTTCATGATTGGTCCCATGGCGCCAGCGGCAATTTCAGCGCGGGTCGCGGCCCGCTTCAATTTGGTGTTGGCAGCAGTAAACGTCTTCGTGACCTCTCCTTCCCGGACAAAGGCTTTGACTACTTGCTGGCCCGTGATCGTTTCTTCGATGAGACCGTTGAGCTCTCCCAGGTATCTTTGTTGATCCCGGTACCCGGATCGTGTGTAGGTCCCCAGCTTGCGCGTCAAGAACGCCATCAAAGGAACAATCAATAAGGTCGCCAGCGCCAACGGCACGTTGATCACAAACATCACCACCACCACACCAATCACCATCAGGGTACTGGACACCAGCTGGGTGGCATTGGTAGAGAGAACATTACTGATGTTTTCCACGTCATTGCTCAAGCGACTCATCAAATCGCCATGGGAATGTTGGTCGAAGTACCGCAGGGAAAGCGTCTGGAGTTTCGCGAACAGATCTGCACGCAAGTCCCGAACTGTGCGCTGCGCCACCCCAACCATGATCGTCTGCTGCAACCAAATACCCAGAGAGGCCAGCGCATAAATCGCCAACATGGTCAGTGCAATCCGCGCCAGACCGTTCAGATCCCCTTGCGCAATGAACTGATCAATGGCCACGCCCATCAGGGCCGGCCCAACGACGTTGAGAACAGTGCTGGCAATAACGAGCGCTCCCACACCGACCAGCGTCCATTTCTGGCGTTTCAAGTAGCCCCATAAACGCAGAAGCGTCCCTCGGGTATCTTTGACCTTGGCGCCGCCGCCGTGCATGTGCATGCCCGGTCCACCGCGCCGTCCCATTAAATTGGGAGGCTGGGTATCGTTATTGCGTTTTGGCGTTGCTTGGTTAGGCATAGGTCGTTCCTCCATCTCCTAGCTGGGAGTCATAAATCTCGCGATAGATAGAGCTGCTCGCCAGCAATTCGGTGTGCGTGCCTTGCGCGGCGATGCGCCCGTCATCGAGAACCAAAATCCTATCGGCCGTCAATACTGTGCTGATGCGTTGTGCGATGATGAAGCTGGTGCGATCCTGCATCAATCCTGCCAAAGCCGCCTGGATCTGCGTCTCCGTCTCGACGTCAACCGCGCTGGTGCTATCGTCGAGAATCAACACCGCCGGACGCAGCAACAGCGCTCGTGCAATTGCGATGCGTTGCTTCTGTCCACCGGAGAGATTGACCCCTCGTTGGCCCACCATGGAATCGTATCCATCTGGGAAGCGCATAATGAAGGCGTGCGCCTGGGCCGCCTTGGCGGCGGCAATCACCTCTTCTTCCGAGGCCTCAGGTCGCCCGTACCGTATATTGTCGCGAATCGTACCGCTGAACAAGACCGTCTCTTGTAAGGCGATGCCGATGTTCCGGCGCAGCGTAGACGTGTCGATGTCGCGCACATCGACGCCGTCGAGCGTAATCCGCCCGTCCGTGACGTCGTAGAAACGCGGAATGAGGTTCACGAGGCTCGATTTCCCCGAACCGGTCGTTCCCAACAGCGCAATCGT
The DNA here is from genome assembly GCA_016926915.1 of Anaerolineae bacterium. GTDB lineage: Bacteria > Chloroflexota > Anaerolineae > B4-G1 > SLSP01 > JAFGNR01. The sequence continues at coordinate 1,805 of JAFGNR010000012.1, read as the reverse complement.
TTGCCCCGGCTCGGCAACGAAACTGACGTCCCTGAGAACGGCATCGCTACAACCGCCCGTTTGCGTGACGCCCGCCACGGTCACATTGCCCGCCCCTGGCGCTCCGGCGCCGTCGTAGCTGAAACAGACCCTCTCGAAAGCGACGCGCCCCTGAGGAGCGAAGTCTTGCAGCGCACCAGGCCGGTTTTGCACAGTCGGTTCGGTGTCCAACACCACATCGATCCGCTCCGCCGAGGCCTGCGCGCGTGAAACCTGTAGCACGATCATGCTAACAATCATCAAGGAGATCAACGTGCGCATCAGGTAGTTGATAAAAGAGATGATCTCCCCCGTCGTCATCCCACCGGTGGTCACTTGAATGCCGCCAAACCAGATCACGCCGACAATACCGACGTTCATGGCCAACATCACCAGCGGCATGGTCACCGCAATGATGCGCGTCACATGGATGGTGCGGGCCATGAGATCGTTATTGACGACGCCGAAACGCTGCTCTTCATAAGATCCCCGCACAAATGCCTTGACGACCCGTACACCCGCCAGATTCTCCTGCATAATCGTGTTGAGAGCGTCAAGTTTCTGCTGTACTGTACCGAAAAGCGGATAGGCCCGGTTGATGATGAACAACAACCCCACCAATACCAACATCATCAATCCCAGGGGAATGAAAACCAGCTGGGGGGTCGTCAAAATCACCATCACCAGGCTGCCGATCAGCAGCAGAGGGGCGCGGATGAGAATTCTGAGCATCAGGTACAAGGCCAGTTGCACTTGCGTAACGTCATTGGTCAAGTTGGTCACCAGCTGACCGGTTTCAAGTGCATGCAAGTTGGCGAACGAGAGCGTCTGCACTTTTCTGAACAGGGCGTCACGAAGGTCCGCGCCAAACCCTTGCGCGGCCTGAGTCGCAAAAACACCGTTGAAGAATCCGCCTGCCGCGCCGATCAACGCTAACCCAATCATCGACAACCCGGTCTTGATCACCAGGGCCAGATCCAGGGTTGCGATCCCCACGTCGACGATGCGTTCAATCAGCGCCGGCTGGATCAAATCCATGGCGACCTCAAGCGCCATCAGGATCGGCGCCAGGATCATCCAGCGCCGGTAAGGTCTCAAAAATCTCCCCAGACGACGTATTGCTTTCATTCTATGGTATGACCTCCGAAATAGGTTTGCCAGCTAACCAAATCTCTAAAAAAAACCTACCCCGCGCAATTCCCGGCAGTGACACGCAGCAGATTCTCACGCACTTTCATGAGCAAATACTCCAATTGCGCGCGTTCTTCAGGGCTAAAATCTGCAAACGTTTCGGCGTTCAGACTCTCGAACACCTCACGCAGGCGAATGAGCACCGCGCGCCCCGCTTCCGTGAGATAGACGCGCGAAACCCGCTGATCGTCCGGATCATCTCTCCGCATCACATACCCGGTCTTTTCCATCCGTTGCACCATTTTGGTGACGGTAGCCGGCGCCACGTACATCAACGCGGCCAACTCCGAATGGGTACGACCATCTTCCTCCGCCAGTGCTTCCAATACTTTGGGTTGTCCCCGGTAAAGCCCGAGGTCATGAAACTGTTCCCGTATCCGTCCGTGGTGCAGATGGCACACCTGCCCCAATGCATGGTCCAGGGATCTTGGCATAGTCATGGGTATCATACGCTCTCCTTCTCCAGATTTAATTAGCCGGCGAATATTTAGCCGGCTAAATTATACGATAAAAAGGGAATTTTGTCAATAGCCACAACAGAGATTTGAGAGAAAGGGAAGGCAAGTGGTGGGGTACCCACAAAAAGCCACGCTGCT
>JAFGNR010000083.1 GCA_016926915.1 Anaerolineae bacterium | reverse complement strand
TGAGGGGGACCAGTTTTGCAACTTCGTGGAGGGCGCCAGCTTTTCGATAGGTCACGGGGCCATCCATGCCAATGAAAAACCCTATCTCGAGCGCTTGGGAAAGCCATTGTGGCCCGGCAGCGTAGGCATGCAGTGTTCCGGTTCGCGCTGTGTCCTCTGCAACCCATTTAGAGAGCGCTTGCAACGTGTCAGCGTGCGCCTCGCGGTCGTGGATGATGACCGGAAGATGGACTTCGGCGGCCAACCGCAGCTGTTGGTGCAACGCAATCCGTTGCTCTGCCGGTTCTGCACAACGCCAGGCCCGGTCGGGTTGGTGAGGCCAATAATAATCCAATCCAATCTCTCCGATGGCGACAACGCGAGGGTGAGTTGCCAATGTTTCAAGTTCGCGAAGCGTCTGAGGGGTCAGGCGATACGCTGCGGTGGGGTGTATCCCTACCGCAGCGTATACTGCGACGGGGCGGCTGATGTACTTCTCGGAAAGCTCAATTGCCCTGCGACTATCCTCGATTGTGGTACCCGGAATGATACAAACAGCAACGCCCGCTTCGGCGGCGCGTTCGAGCACCAGTTCCAGGTCCGAGCCGTACTTGCGATCTTGAAGATGCACGTGTGTGTCGACGATTTGCATATCCATGCCTTTCATTATACCGCACTGTGGGATGGCGGCAGTATTATTCCCAAAAGCGGGGTAGTGGAGTTTTCACCCCCGCTGTGAAACATAGCCGGGCGCGTTGTTCTTATGCATTTCTAATCTGTTAGTGTTATAATGGCCTCACGATAAATCTCCGGCATGAATACTGTTGTTGGGAAGCGCATTACCGGGGAGCAAAAAAGTTGGGTACTGGGAGGAAGGGGGAGTCATGATACCCTGGTTCAATATGCAAGATCAAAATTTCGACGCAATGCTGAGCGAAATTCCGGATGAGTTACCGATTTTGCCTCTACGCAATACAGTAGCTTTTCCGTTCATTGTGATGCCACTCGCGGTTGGAATCCCGCGTTCGATTCGGCTCATAGAGGATGTAGAAGAGGGAAACCATTTGGTCGGGTTGGTGGCGATGAAAGATCCCTCTGTCGAGGTGCCGGGTTCCGACGAAGTCCATCAGATCGGCACCGTTGCCATGGTGCATCGTGTCATGCGCACGCAGGACGGCACCTTGACCGTTTTCATTCAGGGGCTAGAGCGTTTCCGCGTCGAGACGTGGACCGATACGTCTCCCTACCTCAAAGCACAGGTCAAGCTCATACCGGATGAAGTCGATGATACTGTTGTTGAAGAAGCTCTGCGCCGCAATCTGGTTGACGTGGCTACCGAACTGGCGGAGCTGATCCCGCAGTTCCCGGAAGAGGCCATACGTTTCATTCAACAGTTGGAGGATCCTCGTCTGTTGGTCTACCTTTTGGCCTCGAATCTGCGGGTTGGCATGGAAGATGCCCAGACCATTCTCGAATTCGAGAAGGTCACCGAGAAGATGCGGTTCTTGACCCGCGTGCTGAATCGTGAGCTGGAAGTCCGTCAGATCGGGCAGCAGATTCAAGAGAAAGCCAAAGAAGAGATCGAAAAATCCCAACGTGAATACTATCTGCGGCAGCAGATGGAAGCGATTCGGCAAGAACTAGGGGAGGGGGATGACGGGAAGCGGGAGGTAGAGGAGTACCGGAAGAAGATCGCAGAGGCCGGGATATCCGAAGAAGGCCGTGAGGAGGCCCTGCGGGAGCTGGCGCGTCTTGAGAAGATGCCGCCCCAGGCTGCTGAATATTGGGTCATCAAGACCTATCTGGATTGGTTGACGTCGCTTCCCTGGCAGAAAGCGACTGAGGACCGGCTCGATATCGCTCATGCCCGGCGGGTTTTGGATGAAGATCACTATGATCTCGAGGATGTCAAGGAGCGTATTCTGGAATTCCTCGCCGTGCGTAAGCTGCGGGCAGAACGAGATGAGAGCGAGGAAGATAAAACCATTCGCGATTTGCAGGGACGTGCTGATTTGGGCCTGGGCGCGATCTTAGTGCTGGTAGGGCCGCCCGGCGTTGGCAAAACTTCGCTGGGGCAATCAGTAGCGCGCGCGCTGGGCCGGGAGTTCACGCGCATGAGCCTCGGTGGTATGCGTGATGAAGCTGAGATTCGCGGGCACCGGAGGACCTACATTGGAGCAATGCCGGGGCGGATTATGCAGGCGATCAAACGATCCGGCGTCAAGAACCCTGTATTTATGTTGGATGAGGTGGACAAAATCGGCGCCGATTGGCGCGGAGATCCGTCATCGGCTTTGTTGGAGGTCCTGGACCCCCAACAGAACCATGCGTTCCGTGACCATTATCTTGATGTGGATTTCGATTTGAGCCAGGTGCTTTTCATCTGTACTGCTAATACGACGTCCACGATTCCGGCGCCGCTTCTGGACCGGATGGAACTGATTCACCTGGACGGCTATACGGAATATGATAAGGTCCGTATTGCCCAGGAGTACCTGGTTCCACGCCAGTTGAAGGTAAACGGCCTGCAATCGCAGGAGATTTCGTTTTCGGAGGAGAGTATCCGGCAGATCATCCGTGATTATACGCGTGAGGCCGGTGTGCGGCAGCTAGAGCGACAAATCGGCAAGGTCTGCCGCAAAGTCGCGACGAAAGTTGCCGAGGGTGTTGTGGATGGCATAGTCGATGTCAATCCCGATGAGATTCGCGACTTTCTGGGCAAACCGCGTTATCGTTTCGAAGCCGCTTTGCGCACCGAGCGACCGGGCGTGGCAACGGGATTGGCCTGGACGCCTACCGGCGGTGAAGTGCTTTTTGTGGAAGCCGCTACCATGCCGGGAAGTGATGGTGCACTGATTTTGACCGGTAAACTGGGTGAGGGTATGCGCGAGTCGGCGAGGATTGCTCTGAGTTACGTCGAATCTCACACCGGTCAGTTGGGACTCTGTGAGGATGCCTGCAAAGGTAAGATCCACCTGCACGTACCTTCCGGCGCAGTCCCTAAAGATGGTCCTTCGGCAGGCATCACGCTGGTGACGGCGCTGGTATCGCTGCTTTCGGAGCGCTCGGTGCGTTCTGACGTTGCCATGACCGGTGAAATCACGCTTCAAGGGCAGGTGCTTCCAATTGGAGGTTTGAAGTTGAAGGTCCTGGCAGCACACCGCGCCGGACTTAAGACTGTGCTGTTGCCGCATCTCAACGAGGTGGACCTCGACGAGATTCCCGAAGAAGTCCGTAATGATATGCGTTTCATCCTGGTCGAAGATATGCTTCAGGTTCTAGAGCATGCTTTGGAGCCGGTTGAGAAAACAGAATCAGCTCCCACAAGTCAAGAAGAGCGCGCCATCCCAGAAGACACATCTGCCGCACAACCTGAAACTGTCGCGCCAGCGTGAGTCTTTCCGAGATCGCCTATCACCACGGCGGATGTATAAACTGCATCTGCCGTGGTTTTGTTTATCGTGGGTGGGGGCAGGTCTTGCGAGAGGAGCCCCAGTTTTGAAACGCATCCTGTGTCGTCTTGCACCTTTTGCATTTACTGATCCGTTGTATAATTGCTTGCAGCTGTAGGTTGGAAAGGAGTCTATGCGTAACACCTATGTCTCCCTCGACTTGGAGACCACCGGTCTTGACCCCGCGAGGGATGAGATTATCGAAGTGGGGGCTGTACGTTTTTCTGGCACTGAAGAAATCGAGGCTTTTTCCTCTTTTGTCGACCCAGGGCGGCCGATTCCACATTTCGTAACGGAGCTGACCGGCATTTCGGATCGTGACGTGGCGGGCGCGCCGCCAGCGCGCGCGGTCATCCGTAATTTACGCGACTTTGTAGGGCGCGACACGGTTATCGGGCACAACGTGGGCTTTGACCTGGCGTTTCTTCGTAATCATAACGCTCTGGTTGGCAATTCCCGAATCGATACTTTCGAATTGGCCAGTATTCTGGTGCCACATGCCAGCCGGTACAGCCTGGAGAACCTTACGCACGAGCTGGGTATCGCTACTACAGCACAGACCCACCGGGCTCTGGATGATGCGCGTATGACACACGCGCTCTACAACGCTTTGTTTGAGCGTGCTCTACGGCTCCCCCAGGAAACATTGGAGGAGCTGTATCGTCTCGGTGGATTCATCAACTGGGGGCCGGGGTTTTTCTTCCAATCCGCGTTGCGTAACCGCAGCCGGGAGGGGTTTCAGGGCGCCATCGGCGTGCAGTTAGCAGACCGTCGTGGTCAGGATGTGTTTGGGCCGCTATTCCTACCTGAAGTTGAGTCTGATCCACTGGAACCTCGTGAGAAATCGGTTCCGATTGATGTTGCCCGTCTCGAAGATCTGCTGGGTGAGAATGGCCCGCTGGCCCAGGTTTTCGAGGACTATGAATTTCGCGAGGAACAGGTCGCGATGATGCGCAGCGCTGTTCTGGCTTTCAACCAGGGACATCATCTCCTGGTCGAAGCCGGGACCGGGACCGGGAAATCGTTGGCATATCTCTTGCCCGCGCTCAAGTGGGCCGATCAAAACGACGATCGTGTTGTTATCTCGACCAACACGATCAACTTGCAGGAACAACTTGCCGGGAAAGACATCCCTCTACTGGAGCGTCTATTCCCGACCGGCTTCAGGTACATGGTTTTGAAAGGCCGTTCGCACTATTTGTGTCGCCGGCAGTTCCAGGCTTTACGGCGTCGCGGGCCTTCCACCCAGGATGAAATGTGTGTTCTGGCAAAAATCCTGCTTTGGTTACCCAACACTTTGGATGGGGATGGCGATGGTCTCTTCTTGCCTACACCTGGGGAACGCGGCGTGTGGTCGCGTCTATCCGCCTCTGCCGAGAACTGTAGTGCTCGCGATTGTCCTTACTATCACGGCTCGGGTTGCTTCTTCTACCAGGCACGCGAGCGCGCGGAGACCGTACATCTGTTGGTCGTCAACCATGCGCTGCTGTTGGCCGATATTGCAGCGCAGAACCGTGTTCTGCCGGACTACAATCATCTGATTGTGGATGAGGCTCACCATCTGGAGCGTGCTACCACGGAGGCGCTACACTTCTCTGTGGATTGGTACAGCCTGCGGTATCTATTCGAGGAGTTGCTTTCGGGTCGGGGAAACTTTCCGGGGATTTTGGATGAGCTGCAGGGTGTCGCCCAGCAACTCTCACGCAAGGTCCGTACCGCGCTGGCGGATCAAGTGATCAGATTGCAGGACGCCGCAAATCAGGCGATGCAGCATCTCGAGCGTCTGTTCGATGTCTTGACGGTGTTTCTGGATGACCACGTTCAGGATGGGGACAACCCCTATGGCGTGCGTTTGCGACTGACGCCGGGCTCGCGGATGCAACCAGGCTGGGAAGCCGTTGCAGTGACCTGGGATAGCGTTTCTATTCCGTTTGGGACGCTCGTGCAAGGATTGCAACGTCTGGCAAACGCATTGGACGACGCCCAGGAATCTGCGGGGCCCGATCTTGAGGCGCCACTTTCGCGTCTGCTCAGCACATCGTTGCGCCTGTCCGAAGCCCACATGCAATTGGCTGCCTTGATTGCCCAGCCTTCAGAGAATGCAATTTACTGGCTTGAATCCAGCTCGCGAAGGAACAACACGAGTGCTTCGTATGCCGATGGAGTATTGGCCTTGCATTCGGCGCCGCTGCACGTGGGACCCTTGGTACAGGAACACCTTTTCGAGAAGAAGCGTACCGTCATCATGACGTCGGCCACCTTGCGTGTGGATGATTCGTTCGACTATGTGCGTGAACGGCTAAGCGCCTGGGATGCTGAAGAGTTGGCGGTTGGCTCTCCGTTTGATTATAGGTCCGCGGCGTTGTTGTATGTCGCCAACAATATTCCGGAGCCAGGACGCGCCGGTTACCAACAACGTGTCTCGGAGGCGTTGTTGAACTTATTCACAGCCACACAGGGGCGAGCCATGGCGCTGTTCACATCATATACTCAGCTGCGTGCAACGGCAGACATGATCAGGGGCCCGCTTGGTGGGGCTGGGATTACCGTCTACGCGCAGGGCAATGGTTCATCACGGGCACAACTCCTGCAGAATTTCCGCAGAGATGCACGGGCTGTGCTGTTAGGAACGCGTTCATTCTGGGAAGGGGTCGACATTCCCGGAGAAGATCTATCTTGTCTGGTGATCGCCAAGCTGCCTTTTGATGTGCCGAATGACCCCATTGTTGCTGCCCGATCGGAGGCTTGCGACAGTGCGTTTAATGATTACATGGTGCCCGAAGCGGTGTTGCGCTTCTTGCAAGGGTTTGGTCGTCTGATCCGCACCCGGTCGGATACCGGCATTGTGGTTGTGTTGGATAGCCGTATCGTGACCAAACGTTATGGTCAGAGATTCATCCAGTCCCTGCCAGGGCCTACTGTCAGAATTGGTCCGGTTGCCGACTTGCCTGAATATGCGCGACGGTGGTTGGCGGGTAAGCCGCTGCCGGTCATGTCCCAATCTGATGACGACCCCTGGGGCGTGCCTCCGCCGGAGGAACCGCCCTGGTGGGTATGAGGGAGCATCGCCTGCCGGTGTGCACTGTCCCAGGTCGGATTTGTGTCGTTTGCAGATTCGTTATTTGCCAAATGAGAGGAGAGTCTGATGCGTATTGTCGTTGATGCTTTCGGTTCGGATCAGTGTCCCGGCCCTGATGTCGAGGGCGCGGTGTTGGCGGCGCGCGAGTGGGGTGATGAGATCATTCTGGTGGGGCCCGCACAACAGGTCCGCGAGGAGTTGGCCAAACACGATACTGGCGGACTTAATATCCGGATTGTGGATGCTCCCGAGGTGCTGACCATGGAGCATCACGCTGACGACGTGCGCCGGATGGAGAACTCATCGATTCGCGTGGGCATGCGCCTGGTGAAAGAGGGGGAGGCGGAGGCCTTTGTTTCCGCCGGCAACACCATTGCCGTGTTGTCGGCGGCGATTTTCGATCTGCGCCGTATCCGTGGTATCCGGCGACCGGCGCTTGCGACGCGTTATCCTGTGGCCGACCGCCCGGTATTGTTGCTCGATATCGGCGCTACGGCTGACCCGAAACCCGAGTATCTGCTTCAATTTGCCCGCATGGGCGCCATCTACGCGGAGCAGGTCATGGCGATCTCGAACCCCCGGGTGGGATTGCTGGCGAACGGCGAGGAAGCCGAAAAGGGAAGCATGGTTGTGCGTGATACTTACCACGTTCTCAAAGAGAGTGACCTGAACTTTGTAGGCAACGTGGAACCCAAAGAGGTGGCGCGTGGGCATGCTGACGTGGTGGTGACCGATGGATTCACCGGCAACATTCTGGTGAAAACCAGCGAGGCTGTCGTCTCCTTTGTTGCCCGGTTGTTGAAGCGCGAGTTGCTGGGGGGCGCCTTGGGATGGGTTGGACTGGTGTTAATGTTACCGGGACTCCTGGTAGCTTTACCGGGGATCCTACTGCTCCTTCCGGGTATTTTGCGTTTGCGCAAACGCACCGATTACGCGGAATACGGCGGCGCCTTGTTAATGGGCGTCGATGGCGTCGTGATTGTGGGACATGGTCGCTCTAACGCCAGGGCTGTCAAGAACGCGATCCGCCAAGGGCGCGAGGCGGCGGCGGGCGACGTCATTCGATTAATCAAATCAGGTCTTCAAGTTTGAGTACGCCGGGGGCAAGGTCATGAAAATCGTGTCGCGCGACAAATATATCGACCGCCGGGTAAAAGCAGGGCAGTGGCTCTCTCTGGGTGCGTTAGTCGTGCTGGGGGGATCGCTGATTGTGTTTTTCACGCGGGAGGAAATGTGGTCACTCACTATGCTCATCGGCTCGGTGGGCTTTATTATGTCGGTGGCTGGCAGTTACTACACCGACCGTTTTTCCGGTCCTATGGCGCAGCACCTCAAGGTGCCAGAACTGTTGAAAGGGTTAGACGATACCCATACCTTGTTGATGTATTCAGGACCGGTACCCTTTATGTTGGTTGATCCCGGTGGTGTAACTGTGTTGGTCGTGAAAAACCAGGGGGGAACGGTCGCTTTTCAGAACAATCGCTGGCAGCACCAACAGCGGCTGCGCTTTTTCCGGCAGATGGCGGGGCAAGAGTCGTTAGGACGCCCTGAACTTCAGGGGGAGGCGCTGGTCGATCAGGTGGTGAAGTATTTGAAGCGTGTCTTGCCGGAAGCGCTGGAAATCCCTGTTCGGGCGATTGCGGTTTTCATTGATCCGGATGTGCAGTTGGAAGCGGACTCGGCGCCGATTCCCAGTCTGCGCGCCAGCAAAGTGAAAGGGTGGCTCCGTGGCCCGGGGCGGCGACCAGCGTTGCCGGCAGAAACACGCGCCGAGGTATTGAAGGCGTTCGATATCGAGGCCTGAAACCTATCCCCATACCCTCGGAGCGCGGGGCTACGCGTTGCGTGTTCTATGCCCGGCTCACCTGCCGAGATCCCAGGCGCAGAGCGCGCCATCGGATGCAGCTGCCAGGAGGTGGCGCCCGTCTGCACTGAGGGCGCCGCCCCGGACTCCTGATGTGATCCCCGACAGGCGCCGGAGGATTTTGCCCAGCGTCACGTCAAGGACTTGGATTTGCGGTGCGTCGCCGCCGGCGATCAGCAGTGTATCCCGCTGTCCAAAGGCGAGCCAGCGAATCGATTCCAGTGTGCTTCTGAAAGTCTTCTTGGGCGCGTAGATACTCCACGCGGTCAGATTGAACTGCACACCCTGCGCAGTTAGCGCCTGTGATGCGTGAACCATGCGATGACAGATCAGCAGGGCGCCATCGACGCTGCCGGCAGCCAGTAACCCGGCGTCTCTACTGAATGCGATGCTGCTCAGGGCGTGGGAGTGTTTGAGTGTCTCGACGAACTGCCCGCCCGCCAGTTCCCATAATCGCAAGACTCCATCCGCCGCTCCTGAGGCCAGGCGATCTTCTTCCGGACTGAATGCCAGGGCATTGACCGGGCTCGTATGGCCCCGTAATAGCCGCAGAATCGTCGCGCGGTGAGTATCCCATAGATAGAGGGTGTGTTCGCAGTTACCGGCTCCCAGGATGTGGCCCCTTGGACTGAAGGCGACTGCCTTGACCCCATCTCCGGCGCTAAACGTGGATAGGAGTTTCCCTTGATCTGCATTCCACAGACGTACTGTTGCGTCTTGGGAACCGGACGCGAGCACGTTGCCGTCGGGGTGGAAAGCCACATGACTTACCGGTGCGGTATGTCCTCGGAGTATCTGGGCCAGCGTGCCGTTTGCAAGGTCCCAGATGCGAATCTTGTTGTCATCACCGGCGGTTGCCGCGATATCTCCCCGGGGGCTGAATGCTACACTGTTGACCGGAGCCCCATGGTTTGCGATCGTGATGAAAGACTCTCCTTTCAGGAGCAGCGCCAGTGTTGAAACCTTTGCCCGGAGTGTCTCAGCACGTTCCGGTTTGTGAAGAGCTTCGCTTCGGGAGGGTGAATGCCGTGGCCCATGTGATGAAGCAAAACCGCTGAGCGAGGTTGGGGGAAGGGTGAACAGATAGCCATCAGGCGTTCTCAAGTGCAGAATAGGGATACCCCACTCAACCGTCTGAGGAAGGGAGATCTCTACAGCTTTGCGGGCATCGGAGAGAGCGACGTCGGCCGGATAGTTATCGGTCAGGGCTTCGTAGAATGTGGCGGCAATTTCGATCGCGGCTTGATCACTCAGGCTATATTGCATTGCCAACACCGCCGGAAGCCCCTGTCGCGCGAGGATCGCCGCTGTGCTGGAAAACACATCCAGATCGCCAGCCGTTCCTCCCTCACACGCGTTTAGAAACGCCAACCTTAGTGTGGTATGATCGGCGAGCATGCGGCCTAACTGTGTAGCGTAGAGGTACTGCGCGGTGTGATCGGACTCTTCCAGAACGACGAATCCTTCGTCCCGCCCGCGATCGAACCCCCCGTGGCCGATGAAGTGGAATACGTGCCATGTTTCTTGGCGTAAGGCCCGCTGGAGATCGCGCCAGGTATGTCTCTTGGCCCAGTGCAATTCGATGAACCCGCGTTCCATCAGCGGCTCTAGGGCGGTTTCGATACGACGTTGTTCTTGCGCTAAATCAAGGGGCGGAAGATTAGCCGGGCTGCAGGTCAATCCCAGAATGCGGAGCGGAGGCGTGATCTTGATCGCGCGCGGTGGGTGAGGGAGTTCCAGATACCGTATGATGGGTGTATGCGAAGACAGACTCAGGTAGTTATCGGTGCGAGGATCGTAGAGAAACTCCCAAGGCAGCGCAGCTAATTCCGGGGCGGTGATTCGCAACCGTATGCGGAGATATTCCCCGGTCTGCAAAACCCGTTCCCGGCTTAGATCGTAGCGATTACGAATCTCACCGGTGAATAGCGCATCGAAGAGCGCGGCTCCGAAATCCTGCACCGCCTGGATTTCCGGCGATAGGATGCGGCGTGCGACGTGATGCGATTGGCGCAGCGCCAATTTGAGCTGGAGTTCAGCATTCTCGAGGGCAAGTTGATCAAATGGAAAGTGTAGTGTTTCCTGCGCCTCTCCTGCCGGGGTGCGGGCTGTGACGGGATAATCCCGGCCTTGCCCATCGCCAATGTCAATGTCGAAGTTCGAGACACGCAGTGGTTCATCCACCATACTTCCAAGCCTCCGGGGGTATTAAGCTGTCTATCGTTTGGGCAAGTATACGCATCCCGGTTATTAAGTCAAAACAGGGTTGGAAGGCATCATTCTGGCGCGGGGAATTCGAGCGTGGCGACAGCGCCGTGGTCATTGCAGAGTTCAAGCGATCCCTGCAGATTGTTTCGGACCAGTCGCTCTATGAGAAACAGGCCGGAGTCCCGTTGTTGTCCGGCGAGGACTGCGCGTGGATATCCTGGGCCATCATCACTATAGCGCAGCGTGATCATCGAGGTCGTCGCCGGATGCCCGGTATCCGGTGATGTCGGGCGGGTCGTGATGTGTGTCTGAATATGTGTGGAATCGCGACCTTCGAGCGTATATTTCAGCGTGTTGGTGACGAGCTCGTGCAGGATCAAGGCCAGACTACTGGCTTGTCTGGAATCCACCTCGACTTCAGATTCACGGTTGTCAACGCTTACCTTTTTATCGCCTGGCAGCACGCGGAGTGACATGTGGATGATGCGCTTGACCAACTCATGCAAGGGCAGCGGAGACCACGCCGATGCCGACAGCATGTCGTGGACGGCCGAGAGGCCCTGAATGCGTTTCATAACGCGGTCAAGGGCGGTCTCAAGAAGCGCCCGGGATTCCTTGTCCACTTCTGGGTGTTGCGCCGGCAACCGGTTGGCGTTACGGCGTTGTTCGGCATAGAGTAAGCCAATGATGGCGGCCAGGTTGTTTTTTACCCGGTGGTTGATCTCATCCAGAAGCATGGCTTTGTCTTCGGCCTCGCGCTTGGCTTGTGCGTGTAACTGCGCCTGGTGGATGGCGATGGCCAACGACCCGGCAATTTCTTTGGTGATGTCAATGTGATCTTGAGAGAAAGCGGCGTGCTGTGTGGAAACCAACATGAGGACGCCGATTAGATCCGTTTGCACGATGAACGGCACAGCCACAACGCTTTGGACGTCCACAAGTCCGATTCTGTGGAGTGTCGTCGCTACAAAAGAATCGAGTACTCCGTCCGCCGCGTGGTAGGCCACCCCCTGGGTAAAGTCCTGGAATGCCGGGGAGCACATGTCGGCTGCGCCGAGTGCAATCCGGGCGCCAATCATGGTTTCCAGACTTCCGAAGCTGTGATCGGCGGCAAAGACCGTTAACGTGTGGTTGTGTCCATCGAAGAGGCCCACGTATCCCCCTTCGCTGCCCACAAGATACCGGATTCTTCCTAGCGCAGCCTGCGCGATCGATTCCGGGGATTGTGCTTCGATGATAGCGTGGTCAATCTCGTGTAGGGTAGCCAAACGTATCGCATAGTCTTGCTGGGCGTGCTCGGCAAGTTTGCGTTTGGTGATGTCGCGAACGATGGATAGTACATTGCCATCCAGATATGGCACGATCCGCGCTTCGAAGTGGCGCTGTGTTCCGTTATGAAATGGCAGGCTGTACTCAAGTGCTTGCATGTCGCCGGTGTTTAGGACGCGCTCAATCAACGCCATTGCCCGTTGTGCCACGTCAGGCGGCATAATGTCGAAAAGCGATCGGTCGATAAAGGACTCTTTGGGAACCAGGAGGTTGTCTGGAGCATTAGCAAAGCCATCCAGATAGATACCTTCTTCGCTAAAGATGAAGATGAGATCCGGCAGAGCCTGCAAAAGCGCGCGATTTCGCGCTTCGCTCTTACGGAGGTTGCTCTCGGCATGATGCCACCCGGTGACGTCAACCAGAACGCCATCGTAGAACAGGGGGTTCCCCTGTTCATCTTTGACGCTCTGTACCGATTCTTCGACCCAGATGTTAGCGCCATCATTTCGACGCAGTTTCACTTTCGCGAGTTGTACGGCGCCATTGAGATCGATCTGGCGTAGGATGGCTTGTCGAGACTCGGGGGTGTCATAGAGGCTTACGGCATTCGCGGCTAACAACGTTTCTTTATCCGGGAATCCCAGTATTTTGACCAATGCGGCATTGGCTTCGAGGATCTGTCCCTCTGGCGTCGTGCGATATAGACCGGCGGGGATGCGGTCGAAAAGATCGCGATAACGGAGTTCTTTTTCTTTGAGGGCGCTGGCCGTCTGTTCAGCGCTTGTGATATCTTGGATAATGCTGCCGATCATGAACCCACGTGATGTAGGAACGGTGAAAGTCCGTTGTAAGAGAATGCTGGTGTTGCCATCGGCGCGTTGGATAACTGTCTTGACTACCTGCCTGTCTGCGGGAACCTCACCGGTCTGGAGCCAACCCTCTAGCATCGCGTGTGTGGATGGGTTGGGCTGGCTGCCGGATTTTTGCATGAGTTTTGCATCCAGATCCCACGCAAATTCGCCCCTGGCTTCGTGGCGCGGAATGCCCGTGATGTCCTCATGTTGCTGGCTCCATATTACGATCGCGCCGTGCTCATCGCATAGCGCAATACCTTCATCCAGAACCGCCAGTAGGCGTTCAAGAATCTGCTCCTGATCATGGAGTCTGCGATTCGTAAGGCGTCCTCTGCGCCACGTTTTCCAGATTAGGGCTGCCATAGTGAGTGCAATGATGAACGTGATGGGGAGTAGTAACCTGGTCACATCGTGCATTTTTACTCCGGTGTATCAAGTGCGCTGGAAGGTTAGCCAACTCTGTACTGCCTCTTCTCATACCTTTCTATAACTTTTAGTATACAGAGCTTTTTTGAGTACGTCAATGCTATCTTCCAACAAACATCTCGCCTGCCGCATATGGACAGGCGAGATGTTTTATCGTTGCACACGTTGCCGGTTACTTGATGTTGTTGAGGCGCGTCTCCCACTTGGTGTAGAGTCGCTCGTAGACATTCTCGCTGATCTCGCCGGCGGCCAGGCGGGAGTCCAGGTTATCCAGCAGGGCCTGAATTTCATCCGCTGTTTGGGGGTTTGTGGGCGCTGCTGCGGCCGCAGCCGGCGCGGCCGCAGCCGGCGCGGGGGCGGCGGGGCGCTGGGTGGCCTGGCTGACCATCTGCGCCATTGTGGCGCCCAAACCGATGCCTGCGCCAAGCTCTACGCCGGTAGCTGCAGCGCCGCCGCCTTCCTTCTGAGCGGTTTCGCGCAGCGCCTGCGCCGCTTGATACTGCATGTAAGCATTCATATCGCCGATAGCTCCCATCGACGCCCGGGCGTCAATGGCTTTCGCGGTCTCCTCGGTCGGCGCGATCGACTCGACGTAGTATGAAGTCAGGGTCACGCCACGGGCCGCGAACTCCTCAGCAGCTTTCGCCCGCACACCAGCGGCGAGCTCTTCCACGAAGGCCGCCATTTCGATGACCGATTTCTTCATCTCGCCGATGAGATCCGTCATCTTGTTGATGATGATACTCCGGAAGAAGCTCTCGATATCGCGCGTGCGATAGAGTCCCTGGGTGCCGACCATCTTGGATACGAACATCTGCGGATCCGTTACCTGGATGGCATAGGTCCCGTAACCCGTGACGCGGGCCATGCCCAAAATCGGATCGGGAATGGTAATGGGCTGCGGCGTACCCCATTTCATGTCGTTGAGTTCACGCAGCGTCACGAAATAAACTTCGGCCTTGAACGGCGTCTGGTTGGAGAAAGCCTTGCCGACCCAGTCGACTACGTACGGGATGTTGGCGGTGGTGATCGTGTGGCGACCCGCGCCAAATGTATCGAGGGCCTTGCCGTCGCGGAAGAAAACGGCGGCCTGTGACTCGCGCACAATCAACTGGCTGCCGATGCGAAAATCGCCGGAGCCGCGCTCCGGAATGCGGTGCACGATTTCGCCCCGTCCCTCGTCCACGTATTCAATTACATCGAAAATGCGAGCCATCAATGACCTCCTTTTGGTTTACAGGTTACAGCTCGGGAGAAGCGCTCGATCCGATATCGAAAGCCCCGGTCATCACTTCTCGACGATCGTCGAAAGTGGCATTCGCCTCACGCGCCAGGTCGCGAACCATGAGGACATGCGCGCGCAAATCCTCGCCGTGGATGCCTGTGCGGGCTCGATCGATCGCTCCTTCAATGCGTTCTGCGTAATCGAGCAGCGCGGCGTCGAACTGATAGACGCGATCCAAATCGTCTTCCTTGATCCGGACGGCGTCGAAGAAACCGCCGTACCCATAAGCCGCCGTGCGGACACGATCGATAAACATCTGAAGTTGTGTTGCGGCGCTACCGGTCTCATCCAGCAGATCGATTTTGCCTGCACCGATTAGCTCTTGCTGCAAGCCGTCTAGCTGGGTCTTGACCGTGCGCATGCGTGATACGATGGTGTCTCGCAGCAGCTTATCGGCTTCGCGACGCAGTTCCTTTTGCTTGTAGCCTTTGTAGCCTGGGACCACATTGGCGATTCCACGCTCCAGACCAAACATGTCGTCCTTGATGCGGTCGAGTAAGTTCATCCCTTGTTCCTCCTTTGGCTCCTTCAAATGGTGTTTGCCGGCTAAAGGTAATACGCAAACCTGCGAATCCAGGTTGCACAGGTTTGACCTCTGACGTTCCTATTCTAGCATAGAAAAGGGGCTTGGGAAAGTGGAATCCCGTGCGGAGACAGACTTTCAATGTTGAAAGCGAGCTGGGCCAGGGGGCTGTCGTCACTGAGCGGATAGCCAGGCCAGAATTTGATCCGGCAGCGCGTCACGGGTCAGCGGATTGACCTCCCACAGGGTTACTGGCGCCAGGCTCTTGACAATGTCTGCATGGGGATGAGGCTTGTATAGGATCGTCCCCAGCACTGGCGTAGGTCCCAATATCGCCCGCAGTACAGCTTCCTGGAATCGTTGGGATAGGAGTTCCATTTTGCCGATCTCATCGATGATCACGATTTTTCCGGCGTTTCGCGCTTCGTCAAGCGCCCGAACCCCCGTGTTTTCCAATACATTGAGATCGACGCCATAGCGCCCCACCAATCGGCTTTTCGGACCCCGCAGGTCTTTGTGCGCCAGCACCGCGCGTTTACCGTCCAGCGTGACCAGGTGAAACCCTTTTCTTCCGCCAGGCCCGAAAATTTCCTCTGTATAGAACCCACCTGCGCGATCACCCAGTGTGGTGCAGACTTCGCGGATGATGGTTGTTTTCCCGCTCCTGGGATGTCCTACGAGCAACAGCGTTTTGCCCATCTTTTCCTCTTGTTTGTTGATTGAATCCTCTGGAGTATAATCGCAACGTGATATCAGACAAGGAGCAGAAGATGCGTATACTCATCACCGGCGGTGCAGGTTTCATTGGTTCTCATTTGTGTGATCGGTACCTGGCGGATGGTCATGACGTCATCGCCATGGACAATCTCAGTACCGGATCTGTCGCTAACATCGCCCACCTATCGGGGCATCCACGTTTTCACTTCATCAAGCACGATGTGACACATTACATCTATGTAGCCGGAGACCTGGATATGGTGCTGCACCTGGCATCGCTTCCTAGCCCGGTAGACTACCTGAACTTCCCTATACAGACTTTGAAAGTCGGTGCGCTGGGCACGCACAATACGTTGGGCCTGGCCTTCGCCAAGGGCGCCCGGTTTCTTTTGGCCTCTACTTCGGAAGTCTACGGTGATCCGCAGGTGCACCCGCAGCCGGAAACCTACTGGGGGAACGTCAACCCGGTCGGGCCGCGCGGGGTATATGATGAAAGTAAACGGTTTGCCGAGGCGTTGACGATGGCCTACCATCGCTATCATCACGTCGATACCCGTATTGTGCGCATTTTCAACACCTATGGACCTCGCATGCGTTCTGATGATGGCCGGGTGGTGCCGAATTTCATTTGCCAGGCATTGCGCGCAGATCCACTGACGGTTTACGATGATGGATTGCGGACGCGGTCATTCTGTTACGTTTCTGATCTGGTCGAAGGAATTGTCCGCTTGATGGCTGCCGACGTTCATGATCCGATCAATCTGGGGAACCCCACGGAATTCACTGTCCTGGAATTCGCGGAAAAAGTCATTGCGGTTACAGGGAGTCGTTCTGCAATCACGTTCTTGCATCCCACCGATGAACGTACGCGCGATGACCCCAAGGTTCGTTGCCCCGATATCTCGCGCGCCAAAACTCTGTTAGGGTGGGAACCCCAAGTATCCGTTGCGGAAGGACTGAAGCGCACTGCGGAGTTCTTCCGCACACGTCAAGGGGCGGGATGATGCCCCGTATTCCCTCTGTTCTGGTCTATCTCCGCCGCGCCGATGAGGTGCTGTTGATGCGCCGCAACAAAGAACCTAATCTGGGTCTCTGGGTGGCGCCCGGTGGGAAGGTGGAGGTACATGAGTCGCCGTTTGATGCTGCGCGACGTGAGATTCTTGAGGAGACCGGGTTGGTGGTTGAGGCGCTGACCTTTCGCGGCTTCATCACCGAAGTGTCTGAGCGGGAGGACTGGCAATGGTTCCTCTTTGTTTATGCCTCCGTGCAGTTTCATGGTGTATTGACCCCTGACCTTCGTGAGGGGGAACTGGCCTGGATCCCGTTAGATGCCTATTTCAATCATCTTAGTATCCCCCAGGCCGATGCGATTTTTGCTCCGCGCGTGCTTTCACCTGAAACGCCATTCTTCCAGGCGAAATTCGTCTATGATCTTGATCTCCGGTTGACCGAATGGGTGGAGTATTGAAGTCTCCGGTTCTCGTTTCCCCCTGGTTTGTGGGGGGATTCTTCGTGGTCAGTGTGGTCACGGGATTGGCCGTCGCCTATTTGCCCCTCGCGGTAAGTCTCTTCCTGTTTTTGTTGGTAGGCGTGGCGCTCGGCAGTCTCGTCGAACCGCTTGTCGGTGTCGCTGCTGCTCTGGTGTTAGGCCCCTGGCGTGCGTGGTTGGCAACTCAGCCTTCGCAAATCCCCAGTGAAGTGGGGCAGATTCTTTTTGTCATTGCGGTTGGGGCTTGGGTGCTTCGCAGTCTTCGCGACCGCGCGCTCATGCTGCCCCACTTGCTGCCGTTTTCAGTCCCACTGCTGGTATTTGGGATCAGCGCGTCGCTCTCTCTGTGGAATCCTGCGGATGTCTGGCTGGGGTTTACGGAGTGGGCCAAATGGGGGCAGCTCATGCTCCTGTTTGTGCTTGTCTGCGATCGAATCTGCGTCCGTGGCGCCGGGCCGCGCATCATCGCCCTGATAGCGTCCCTGGTAGGCGCGGTGCTGGTTCAAGCGGTGTTGGGAATCTGGCAGTTCGTGCTGCGGGGTTACGGACCGGTACACTTTATGCTGGGATCCGGACGTTATCGCGCGTATGGGACTTTCGAGCAGCCCAACCCCTTTGGCGGTTTTGTCGGGATGGGGGGCGCCCTGCTTGCTGGTCTGGCGCTGGGGCAGTTGTTCGACTTCTTCAGAGATCGCGCTGCGCTCCGGAGATGGTTGGGCCTGGTGGTGGGGGCGTTGTTGATTATTCTGATAGGTCTTTATGGATCGTGGTCGCGGGGCGCCTGGATGGGATTTGGGGCTGCGCTGCTCCTGATGGTCGTCGGGCTTCCAAAACGTAGTACCTGGGGGCTGCTCCTGGCGTTGATCGTTATCGTTGGGGGAGTGGGGGTTTACAGCGCCGGTGTTTTGCCCTCTTCAGTTGCCGAGCGTTTGACGGGATTTCTTGATTATGCGCGGTTCGAAGATGTACGCGGGGCGGCGATTACTGATGAGAACTTCGCCGTGTTGGAACGTATGGCGCATTGGCAAGCCGCGCTCGAGATGTGGCGCGCGAATTTCTGGACTGGCGTCGGAATCGGTTGTTACGAGGCTGCCTATCCCGATTACCGGTTATTGAACTGGCCTTATGCCTTAGGTCATGCTCATAACTTCTATCTGAATCTGTTGGCCGAGACGGGTTTGCTGGGGCTGATGGCCTATGGCGTGTTTCTAGTTGCCATTCTGTGGCGTTTGTGGCGCGCGGTGCACATTCTGGAAGGCTGGCGCCGCGGCTTGGCCTTGGGACTTCTAGGAGCCTGGACCCACTATGCGGTTCACGGCCTGGTTGACAATTTGATGGTCAACAACGTGCAGCTACATCTTGGCGTCATGCTGGCTTTGACAGCCTGGGTCGTGAGTCGGACAGCTGCGGCGGGCGGCGTCTTCCGAGCCAGCCTTTCACTATCCGAGTTGTAACATTGACTGCACTGCAAGAAGGGGACTTCACCCAGACCGGAAGCATTCCCCAAACTGCGTCGTTACGATTGGTTGAGTCGTGAGGCCAGATCCGGCGTCAGTGCCTTCATCAGATTGGGGACTTCGATCAATGCACTATCGGGAAGTTCTTCCCTTTCGAGCAAGTTCCGCAACGCCTCCGCAGCTCTGACGCCTTCCGGGCTGGCTTCCATGGCCTCGAAGAGCTGGTCAGTGGTTTGTCCAATGACCGCACCTGCGAAGTCATCCAGCGGGATGCCAGCTTCACGAAGCCAGCTGATCATCTGGAGAAAAGCCTCACGCGAAATCCCCAGTCGTTCCACCTGGGGGAGCAGATAGTGGTGGAACAACTTCGTCTCTGTCAAAACGCGTTCGCCTTCCCGTACCTGTTGGGTTTCTTTCCAGAGACTCCGGCCTTTCACTAAGCCTTCGATGAGATTGTGGACCAGTTCGGTGCCTCCCCAGCCAATGATCCCCGCGGTCATTAACCAGTCGATGACCGTACCGATGGTGAAGTCATCGAATATCCCGCCGACATTGAGATTGAAAAGCAACAGATTGGCGAACAGGACGTCGATTCCCAGCAGGCGGAAAAAGCGTGCATTGGTCAGACCGATCATGATGAAAGCGGAGGCCATGCCAAGCCAATGTGACCACTGTTTCTTGCGAAACACGTGCGGATCGCTTTTGGGATCCGACACACCTGTTTTGTTTGGCCGGATGTCTTTCTTCTCAAAGCGATCCCAGAAGAACTCCAGGATGCGCTCGGTAGCTGTGGCGATTGCGGTGATGGGCGCCAGCATGGTCCAAAGGGAATCCGTATCGGTAACGGCGCTTCCGTCTTGCGCGAGGGCAATTCCTGTGGAAAGGGCCAGCATCAGCCCCAACTCCAGGCAAAACCAACACCAGCGTTTCATAGGCCCCTCCTTGATCCGCGCTGCTATGCATCGTGGTTGACTACATACCACGTACTTCTTTTCCCAGATAGGCAAGCCGTGTGGTCATCACGTATTCGGGCACTTGAAAGGCTTCACTCAGCTGTTGCAGCGTCACGCGCGGTCTACGCAAGGCTTTGAGGATCCAGATTTTGGGAATGAGTAAGCATGCGGCAAAATAGCGCGCGGCTTCCCGGTTGATAGGCAGACCGGCGGCCAGGCTCTGGCTGCGGCAGATTTCACGATATAGGAGCCTGGCTATCGCCATACGGTATTCATACGGATGCTCGCCTATCCCGAAAACTAGCGACAGGTCAGTGATATCTACGGCCTCCAATTCTGGGATAGGGGGATGCTTGAGAATAGTTTCGACAGGAATTGGAGGCCGACGGATGCCGTAACTCTTGACGATTTTTTGTGCAAGATCGTCGATGAGTTTTTGTTCGGCGGGTGTGAGCGTGGTCTGCACTTATGCTTCCTCCATGACGTCACGGAATTCCTGGAATGGGATCGCTGTGAGCGTCTGTGTCGAACCCATGCCGAGAGAATGGATGACGAGTGCGATGCGAGCGGCAACGGCAGCATCGGGGGCCTCAAAGATGTGCAGAAAGTCATATTCGCCAAGCAGTACGTAACTGGCGATACGTTTGACGTTGGGGAAATCGGTCTTCAGACGCTGCTCCAGCTCCCCATCGAGCTGGGCAAGGGATTTGACCTCCCCCGGGAAATGAACCGAAAGTTTTGACAACATCAGAAAGACGGCCATGGCGTTCTCTCCTTTCTTCAGGTTCTCTCGAATTGCGATGCCAGTTGCTCGACGGAAAGCTTCAATAGCGTAGGGCGTCCATGTGGGCAGGTTCGTGGATTCCTGCATCTTTCCAATTCATGAACGAGCTGCTCCATTTCCTCTCGCGCCAATACCTGTCCGGCCTTGATGGCTACCCGTTTGCAGATTCTGCGAACGGTCCGGGCTTCCAGCCCTTCGCGCACCGGTGAGCGCTGTTCTTCTCCTGTTGCCGCAATGTCTGCCAGCAGAGCTTGCGGAGAAATGGCGCCGAGAAGGGCCGGTGTGGAGCGTACCAGGAAGGTATTGGGGCCGAAACTCTCCACTTGTAAGCCCAGGCGCGCGAGCGTGTCGAGTTGCGATTCCAGTTGCGCCGCTTCATCTGCCGGCAACGTAACGGAGACTGGGTCAAGCAGGGCTTGCGCCTGGACTTCCCCTTGCATCCAGTCGCCGAGTAGCCGTTCGTAAAGCACGCGCTCGTGGGCTGCGTGTTGGTCGATAAGATAGAGGCCATCCGGACCTTCGGCTACGATGAACATGGTGGAGGCTTGCCCCAGTACACGTAGGGGGGGGATCTGGGGGGGAGCATCCCCCGAGGCGGCTAACGTTCCTACAGTCTCTGCCCCTGGATCTCGGGATAGGAGTGGGGCTGCATTTTGCCCGCTCGCGGTGCGGGGCGGTGTGCCTTGTGTTTCCGGCGAAAATAGCGGGGCCGGTTTGAGTGTCGCCAGTCCTATCTTGGGAGGGTGCGGAGCATCACCGGTCGTGACCGCTTCGGGAGAATTGGGCGGCTGCCACGTTGCCGTAACCGGCGCCATCTCGATCACGGCGCTCCGGACGGCGCGCTGCACGGCGCGAAAAACAGTGTCGCCATCCCGGAAGCGCACCTCCGTTTTGGCAGGATGCACGTTCACATCCACGTCCTCCGGCGGCATTTCAAGCAGGACGAACGCCACCGGATACCGGTTGACCGGGAGCAACGTGTGATAGGCTTGAATGATGGCATAGGTTGTTCTCAAATCCTGGATCCAGCGTCCATTGATGAACAGCGTGATGTATCCCCGGTTGGCGCGGTGCACAGTGGTCGGCCCGACGAATCCACTGACTTTGATGGGGGTATCGTGGGTCAGCGCCGGGGGGATGGCGAGCAGACTGCCGCCGAGATCGAGCCCATATACGCTGATAAGCGCTTCTGCGACCGAACCTCCCCCGGCAGTCCGCAGGATTTCGCGACCGTCGTGCACTACCTGGAAAGCGACTTCAGGATAGGCAATGGCATACCGGGTCAAGAAACTGTCGATGTGACGACGTTCGGTTTTTTCCGTTTGCAGGAACTTGCGCCGCGCCGGGACGTTGTAGAACAAATCCTGTATGTGCATATCGGTCCCCGGGGCGCGCCCGTTGGGCGAACGCGCGATGACGGCGCCCCCCTCAATCCGTAGCCGCGTCCCCACCATTTCTTCCCGGTGTCGTGTGGTGCACGTGATGCGGCTGACTGAAGCGATGCTGGCGAGCGCTTCTCCCCGAAATCCCAGGGTGGCGATACGCTGCAAGTCTTCGGCAGTTTCGATCTTGCTCGTGGCGTGCCTGCGAAAGGCCAATTCGACATCGTTTGCTGGAATGCCCGCGCCGTTGTCCTGCACGCGGAGCAAGGATTTACCTCCCTCCCGGGTTTCAACCTGAATTTCAGTCGCGCCAGCATCAAGACTGTTTTCGAGCAGTTCCTTCACCACGGAAGCGGGGCGCTCGACAACTTCGCCGGCGGCGATGCGTGCAGCGACATCTTCGGACAACAGTCGAATCGGCATCTGACATCCTCCTACCCTTGATTGTAAATCAGCGCGGCTGAAATGGCAAGATTCGTCGTGGTCTAAAAATCGGTTTGACAGGATTCTCGATTGCCGTAGAATGCAGAGGTTTGTCAAGCAGCGGTGTTGCTAACGCTTATCTGACTCTTTTGGAGGAAAATGAGTGACCGACCCAACGAACGGAGAACTTCACGAATCGATGACAGATTGGTTGCGCCGGCAGGCCTCGGTTATCACCCATCCCCTTGCCCGGCAACTTCATCACTGGGGCATTCACGCCAACACTATCACGATTCTTGGCGCGATTCTGTCATGCGGGGTGGGGGTGGTTCTGGGTAGTGGCCGGCTAAAACTGGGGGCTGTGTTGTTGCTCTTAGTCTCATCCCTCGATGCCGTCGATGGCGCTCTGGCGCGGGTTGCCGGTGAGAAGTCGTCCTTTGGGGCATTCCTGGATTCCACCTTGGATCGTATCTCTGAAGGCGCGCTTTTCCTCGGTTTACTGGTCTGGTTGTTGGGGGCGCAGGCTACGTGGTCTGTGATATGGGCAGTCGTGGCGTTGCTGGGCTCCGTAATGGTCAGTTATGCCCGCGCCCGGGCCGAGGGCGTCGGTCTCGCCTGTAATACGGGTCTTTTCACCCGGGTGCCGCGCATTGTCGTGCTGGGAGTAGGGACGTTAGCCGGTTGGCTGCACGGCGCATTGCTGGTTCTGGCCATAGGAACCTGGTTCACCGTCGCCCAACGTATCTGGTATGTCTATCGCGCATCTCGTTCGGCGGCCGAGTCTTGAGCCGGCGACAGGCTCACTCATTGCGAAATCCCAGGTCGGCAGCCTGCTCGAACGCGCGTCGTGCCTCGCTTCGCTTCCCCAACAATTCGAGTGCGCGTCCTATCCAATAATAGCTCTCTCCGTAGTTGGCATCGCGCGCGACGGCTTCTTGTAGGGCTGCCAGCCCGCCGTCGAGGTCAGCGTTGTTCAGCCGGACTCGCCCCAATAACATCCAGGCCTCCGCATCATCCGGGGCCAGAGCCACGGCGCCTTCCGCGGCGTGGAGTGGCTCGTCCTCCAATTCGAGGCTTCGTTCCAGATACAGTCTGGCCGCCGATTTCCACACCTCGGCGTCATCCGGCGCGCGTTCCAGGGCTGCGTATGTCCAGACGGGGACGTCAAGGTAGCGTGCTTCGGCCGCGGCCGCGGCAGCTAGAGATAGGCAGGGCAGTGGGTTGGCAGGGTCCAGCCGGTGTGCTTCTTGCAGCGCCTCGACGGCGGCGTTGAGTTCCCCCGCGTTGAGCTGGTGAATTCCGAGTAGGAGCCAGGCTGCCGGCATTGTTGGGTCAAGGCGCGTTGCTTCGCTGAGATGTGGGAGGGCCTCGCGCGACCGTCCCGTCCGCTCCAGGGCGGCGCCCAGCCAGAGATGGTTGCGGCTGGATGTCGGGGTCAATTCGGTTGCAGACTCCAACATGCAGGCGGCCAGCGCAAATTCACCCTGTCTCAGGAGTGCAAGACCGAGAGTGGTGGTGCATTCTGCGGGAGAGAGGCATGTCCTGAGTGTCGTGCAGAGGACCTGATTTGCCTCCGCGTCGCACAAAATCGCGGCGCCTTCCGTTGGAGCAGCGGTTGTTTCCAGTACGGTCAGGATTCCCCAGACTTCGGCAGCGGCGTGATTCGTGGGGGATATGGCATACCATTCTGCTGCTGACCGGGCCGCCGCTGCACACTTGCCTTGTTGGAGTTGCGCTTTGATTTGTAAGTTTTGTATCTCCGGTTCAACTTCAAACTCCGCAAGGTAGTCCCGGGCTTGCTGTTCTACGGTTGCCCACTCGCCGGCTCCGGCGAGCAGGCGAAGCGCCAATCGTTGGCGATACGGGTCTGGATTGGTATCGGGGAGCAGAGCCAGCCCTTTTTCAAAACGTTCCCAACGGGTGTAGAGCTCGATCAAGCGCCAGGTGACTTCCGGGGTTGCCGGCAACTCCGTCTGGGCTTGCAAGAGCTGGCGTTCTGCGGCTGTGAATGCACCGTCGGCGAGCGCTTGTTCCCCGGCACGCACTGCTGCTAATCCGGGTAGCGTCGGAAGCGGCGTGAAAAGCAGCATTCCCGCCACAACAAGCAGCACAAACCTTAGGCCCAGTCCCTTGGGGCTGAAGGCTGGAGGGTCAAGACTTGGTTTCTCTATCACGGCGTCGCCTACATGCTCCGGTTCGGTCTGATGGCATTATGGTGAAACCTTTCGACTTCATTGTACCACCGGGGTTGCAGTTGGGCGACTTCGAGTATTGAGGGCATTTGCATTTTTCTATGGCTTTTATAGAATAGGTGTGTTCGGTGTTCCACTATTTCGATTTGAGGTAACGCATGGCACAGATAATGATCGTCGATCCGAACGTCGCATTTGCTACCCTTCTGCAAGAAGAATTGTCGCGTCATGGACATGGAGTCACTGTTGTACATACCATGGAGGCTGCGCTGGATATCGGCGCTGCGTCTTTGTTGGATCTTGCCATAGTGGACATGGCCGTAGAGCGGCCTGGACCTGTTGCTTTGGTCAAGCAGTTACGCGAAAAACGTCCGGATTTACGTATCATGTTGATTCCGTTCATGGGAGAGGAGTTGACCGAGTCTGTCACGATCTCCCTCTCTGTTCAGGGGGTATTGCCGAAACCCTTTTTCCTTCCTGAACTCCCCGAGCGTATCGAGGCTGCTCTACTGGCCCCGATGCCTCTGGCTCCGGCTCCTGATCCTGTAAACACGGAACCAGAATCAGAGCCTGAGCCAGAGGTAGAAGAAAGCGCTACAGGAGATGCTCCCCCGGCTATCTCCGAACCTGCTCCGCCCATCGTCTCGCGGTCGCCCGCAGAGCCGTCTGAGGTTTCCCGGGCTGTTACTGCTCACCGGTCACAAATCCAACGGGTGATGAATGCCCTGGCCCTGGAGGTGACGGCGGATGCGGTGTTGCTGACGGTAGACGACCGGTTGGAACTATGGGTGGGGCGACTTCAGCCGCAAGAGGCAAACGCCATGGGGAATGCAGTGATTCAAGGATGGCATACCTCTGTTGAGGTGGCGCGGATCTTGGGGCGAGAACAGGTGCGCTTCGAACAGAGTATTACCGGCGGCGATTACATGCTGTATGCGCTCAGTGTCGGCGAGCGGATGATCCTGGCGGCGGCAATCCGGGGGGGGGCAACCCTGGGGTTACTTCGCCACCGTGCGCGCGGCGCCGCCGAAGATATTGCCGCCCTCTGCGGTTTCTCCGTCGGATAGCTGGATCTGGCGATGGCCGGCTTGACGCTCTTTTCCCTGAGCCTGCTGTTGGCTGGCTCATTTCTGCTGGGAAACAGCCGCTACCCTTGGGATGGGGGGCTGCTGGTCCTGTTAGGGTTGGCCAGCTACCTCGGCGTGTTTCTGCGCCTACAGCCGCGCCGTCTGGGGCGCTGGACGCCTGTGCTGGTCGATCTCGATCACCGGCGGCTCATCCGGTGGGGTGCGGCGATTGCCTCGCTACTGTTTACTTTCGCTGCTGGATACACGGCCCGCGCGCGCCCTCCCGGCACAAGCCACGTTCCGTCGTTGGGTCTGTGGTGTGTCGCCCTGTTACTTTTTGGTATCGCGAATGCTCGTTTGTCCCTGTCGTGGGACCGGATAGCCGGGCGGCGCCTCCGTCGCGCTATGCCTGTGGGGTTGCTGCTCCTGGCAGCTTTCCTGGTGCGTTGCGTAGCCCTTTCACGCATCCCGATTAACTTCGGCGGCGACGAAGGAACACAAGCGCTCCTGGGTGTGCAACTGGTAGAAGCCCCGTTTGGCAATCCCTTTGCTGCCGGCTGGTACTCGGTGCCCACGTTCTCATTCATGCTTTATGGTCTGGCGATGCGTCTGGTGGGCGCGAGCATTGCCGGCGCCCGGTTGCTTTCGGTCTTGGCGGGTACTGCAACAGTTTTGACTACCTTTCTACTGGGTCGCGAGTTGGGAGGCGAGCGGGTGGGATGGGCTGCTGCCCTGACCGTTGCGGCGGCAGCCTACCACATCCATTTCAGCCGTTTGGCCTCGAATCAAATCTTCGATCCGCTGATTGCAACGTTGGCGTTGTGGTTATTGTGGCGCGCGTTGCGCCGTGAGTTGCGGTCCGGCTCCGGTTCACCCGCGGTCCCCGATTGGGGGTGGGCGGGACTGGCGGCGGGGGTGGGCTGGTATCTCTATTTTGGTGCGCGGTGGGTGACCGTTCTCATTGGCTTGACCCTGGTCTGGCGTATGTTGGCGGAACCGGCCTTCCTGAAGCGGCATTGGCGCGGGATAGGGATGCTAGCCCTGGGCTGGGTCGTTGCGACCTTGCCGCTTTGGCTCTGGTATGCCGGGCATCCGGCGGATCTGACTGCAAGGATGAATGCGGTCAGCATTTTCGCGTCGGGATGGCTGGAACGCGAAGTCGTGATTACCGGAAAGCCGGCTCTGGCGCTCCTGTTTCAGCAATTCTGGAAGTCCATTTCGGCTTTTCACCTAACCCCCGACCCCACGTTCTGGTATTATCCTCGCGCGCCTCTCTTGGACTTCGTTGCCGGAGCGCTGATGCTCCTTGGGCTTCTCGAGGCCTGTCTTCACTGGCGGCGTCCTTCTCGTTTCTTGGTATTGCTCTGGTTTCTGTCGACGTTAACGGCTGCCTGGACGCTCACCGAGAATCCCCCCAGCAGCCAGCGGGGCTTGTTACTGGTTCCGCCGGCGGCTTTCTTGGTTGCCTGGGGCGTTGACGTCCTGTGGCGACGCCTGGCTTCGCGGCCGCGGGTACAGATGGGCGTGATTCTGGTGCTCGCGACGGCAGTCGTCACGTTCAACCTCACTTTCTACTTCGCCGTCTACACACCGCGTGGGGATTACGGTAATCCCACGGCGCAAGTCGCGACGGCTGTGGCGCGCCGCCTGCTTGCGGAACCGCTGCCGGAAGCGCCGGTGCGTTTCTATGGCGCCCCGCAGCTCTATTGGGACTTTGGCGCGTTGGCCTTCCTGTTGCGCGGACAGGAGGGCGTGGATGTGTTGCCGGGACACGAGCTTGCCCCTGCCACATGTCCGACCCGCTTTGTCTTCATATTGGATCTCCTGATCGAATACCAGAGCGTCGCGCAAGCCTATCCCGGCGGCGCAACCGCCGAAATTCGCAATCCGGCCGGCGACATCACGGCTCTGATCTATGACTGGACATGCCGGTGAAGAGTTCGGGCGCGCAGAGACCTGCCAGATTTTGTTTGATTTCAGTTGGGGTAGGGTTGGCGCTGAAACTTGTTAGTGAGTGCCGTACATACATGCCTCTAGCGTCTAGCGTCCCTTCCTTGACAATCACCCTTGCGCCGGTATAATGTGAGTTGAAGCTTGCTGGATTTGTGCCCGCGGCTGACTCCTAGCTGGCGTCGTTGACTACGCAGGCGCCGGTAGAACCGAAGGGGGGGATGAGCGTGACCTATGTAGTGGCTGATGACAATGAGTCCTTTGACTCGTTAATGAGAAGGTTCAAGAAAAAGGTGCAGGGGGATCGGATTTTGTCCGAAATTCGCAAGCGCCGGTATTTCGAGCAACCGAGCATTGTTCGTAAACGCAAACGCGCTGCGAAGCTCCGCAAAAGCCGTCGCTCTACGCTGAAAGACCTTCGCCGCCGTTATTAGAGCTACGGGTTCACGAGAAACGGGGGAGGCAGTGAGATGAGCTTGCGAGATACACTTCAGGCTGACTTGAAACAGGCGATGCGGGATCGCGATGCGCGCCGTAAATCGGCGTTGCGCATGGTCCTTTTGTCCATTCAGATGGCCGAGGTAGAAAGCGGTGAGCTCTCCGACCAGGAGGTCTTGTCCCTGATCCAGAAAGAAGTCAAGCGTCGCAAAGAGGCGCTGGTCATGGTTCAGGATGCCGGGCGGACCGATCTGGAAACAGTCGACCTGGCGGAGATTGCCGTGCTCGAAGCGTATCTTCCGGAACAACTCGACGCGGCTGAAATCGCAAATCTGGCGCGAGTGGTGATTGCCGAAGTCGGCGCGACGTCGCCAAAGGATGCCGGCAAGGTGATGCAGGCGCTCATGCCCCAGGTACAAGGACGCGCCGAGGGCCGGTTGGTCAATCAGGTTGTACGCGATTTGCTCCTTGCCTGAACCCCTCTAGAACAACAGGCGAACGAGAGGGGGCCCTTTGGGGTTCCCTCTTTTCTAATCCCGAAAATCTAATCCCGAAAACGAAGTTGCCAGGAAAGTCCGGTCAATGAACCGTGTCGAAGCATCATCCAACGGGAGGCGCTGGAAGCTGCGCCAGCTCGTGTATCTTGTGGGCCTGGTCGTGGCCGTGTCCATGGTCTTGTTGGTTAGTTTCACCGGGCAGTATAGCCTCGCCCCAGGCGACGTGGCCTCTCAAGATATTTATGCCCCTCGCGAACTCACCTTTGTCAGCGAGATCCTGACGGTGCAGGCGCAAGAAGAAGCGCGCCGTCAGGTGGAGTCCATCTATACCCGTCCGGATTTCAGTATTGTCCGCGAACAACTCGACCGCGTGCGCGCGGCGCTCGACTTTGTGACGGCCGTGCGCGCGGATACGTATGCTACGGATTCCCAGAAACGTAGTTGGGTACTTTCCGTGGACGAGATTGCGGACATGGCGTTGAGCGACGTTACGGTGATGTTGACCCTGCCGGATGTCGGTTGGAGTCGCGTCCAGGTCGAATCCCGGGGGTTGGTGGATCAGATTCTGCGTGAGGAGGAGATTCGGGGAACATCGTTGAATGGGGTGCGCGAGCGCGTCCCCCTGATGGTCCCGCTAGAGCTACCCCAGGATGAAGCCAGTCTCGTCGTCGCCTTGGTCCAGCGTTTCATCGTTCCGAATAGCTTCTATGATCAAGAAGCGACCGATCTGGCGCGGGAACAGGCCACCCAGGCCGTGGGTCCTGTCGTGAGAACCGTGCGCAATGGCGAGATCATTGTGCGGGATGGCAGTGTGGTCTCGGATCTGGAAGTAGAGGCCCTGGCGCAATTGGGACTGACTACACCCCGCCGGGATTGGCCGGGAACGATTTTGACCCTGGCTCTGGCATTAGCGCTGACCCTTCTTCTGGGATTGTATTTGTATGTGCTCCAGCGCGAGGCGTTGGTCAACCGGCGCCTGGAAGGGCTGATGTTTTTGCTTCTGGTCACATTCATGTGGCTGGCGCGTCTATTGGTCCCGTCGGGACCGCTTCTGCTCCACCTTTATCCCGTGGCGGCGTTGGGTATTCTGCTGGCTACCACCGTGGGCCGTGAAGCCGCGTTGGGCGGGGTTCTCTTGCTGGCAGTCATTAGCGGTTGGATTGCGGGAGGGAACTTCGCGGTGCTGGCGATGGTCGGGGCGAGTGGAGCAGCGGCGGCGTTGACGTTGCCTAAGTATGAACAAACGGCATCGATCTTTCGCGCTGGTCTTTTGGGTGGGTTGGTGATGGCGGTGGTAGGGGTGATCTTGTCGCCGGTCCGCGATTTGACCACCGATCCGTTGCCGTTCCTCATTGAGGCCGGCGCCAGCGTTGCCGGCGGCGTGGTATCTGGAGGGTTGGCGCTCGGCGGGTTGTTTCTTCTGGCCCCGCTTTTCGACTTGACGACGACATTCCGGTTGGTGGAGTTGAGCCATCCCAACCACCCGCTTTTGCAGCGGTTGTTACGGGAGGCGCCGGCCACGTTTCACCATACGATGATGGTGGCCAGTATGGCTGAACAGGCGGCCGAGCGTATTGGGGCCAATGCCTTGTTGACGCGCGCCGGGACCTATTACCATGATGTGGGCAAGCTGATGCGCCCCTATTTCTTTGTCGAGAATCAAGAGGGCATGAGCAACCCCCACGACCGGCTTGATCCCCAGGCCAGTGCGAGCATTGTGGTCGGGCACGTGGCCGACGGCCTCAAGTTGGCGCGGCAGTATGGATTGCCGGCCAGGGTCCGCGCATTCATCCCGGAGCATCATGGCACAGCGCAGGCCAGTTTTTTCTTCCAGAAAGCGCTCAAGGCGGCCGGCGGTGAAGCCGGTCTGGTGGATGAATCGCTGTTCCACTACCCGGGACCCCGTCCACAGAGCCGCGAAACCTCGCTGACGATGCTGGCAGATGGCTGCGAGGCTGCCACGCGGGCGGCGCGCCCTACGACGCCGGAAGAGATCACCGCGGTCGTCGAGCGTATTTTTGATGCGCGTATTCGAGGCGGACAGCTCGACGAATGCCCGATCACGCTACACGATTTGGCAATTGTCAAAGCAACCTACATTGAGGTTCTCCGGGGCGCCTATCATCCCCGCATTCAGTATCCGCAACCTACAGAAAAAGGAAAAGAAGCGTCGTGACTATTCCGCATACGATCGAGATCCAGACAGAAGTGCCCCTGGAGGGCATCGACGAAAAACTGCTGCGCCTGGCCGCGTTGGTGGTTTTGAAGCATCAGCACATCGCTGAGGCTATCGAGATGACCATTGTCATCGCCGGAGACGAGGCGCTGCGTGATTTGAACCGGCGTTTCTTGGGCATCGATCACCCCACCGATGTGCTGTCATTTCCAGAAGACACACGCGGGCCTTTTGCCAGCGGCGGCGGCGGGTTTCCCCGTTATCTTGGGGACATTGTCATTTCACTGCCTCGGGCCACGTCCCAGGCCCGGGAAGTGAGCTGTACCGTTGTCGAAGAAGTCCAGCTGTTGATCGTGCACGGTACGCTGCATCTCCTGGGGTATGATCATGGCGAGCCGGGCGAAAAAGCGCGGATGTGGGCCGTGCAGGCGGAAATCCTGGAGCTCTTGAACATCAAGGCGCCGCTTCCTGAATGATACCTGAGAAGCCGCCAAGTCTCCTGGCAAGTTTCCGTTTTGCCGTGGAAGGGGTATGGGATGTCGTCCGCACACAGCGGAATTTCCGCATTCACCTGGGATTCACGGCGTCGGTCATCGTTCTGGGCTTCTGGGTGGGGTTGTCGCGAGAACAGTGGTCGCTCTTGACGCTGACCATTGGCCGGGTGTTGATTGCCGAGATGTTCAATACGGCGGCGGAGACGCTGGTGGATTTGGCCAGTCCGGATTATCATCCCCTGGCAAAACGCGTCAAGGACCTGGCTGCTGGGGCCGTCTTGCTTTCGGCGCTCATCGCCGTCGTTGTCGGTCTGCTGTTGTTCGGCCCCCCTTTGGCGCTTCGTCTTGGTATTGACCTTTGATGGTCTGTTTTCGATTCTCGTTGTATACTGTGAATGAATGTGTGGCACTTTGGTGATAGGTGACCGGTTTCGTATGTGTTGTACTTGGGCGAAGTTCATTACGGAGGCGACAGAATGGTCTGGGCGAACCCGCGAGATATTGCGCTGATTTTTCTGAGTCTGGAAGCTATGGTTATGGCGGTGATTCCGCTGGCTCTGTTGGCCGGCTTGGCCTACGGCATCTACCGTCTCCGCGGTCTCGTCCGTGAGTATTTGCGTCTGGCATTCTCGTATGCGGAAATGGCGCGTGAATGGGTAGAGGAATACTCACGAAAGGTGGCGGCGCCGTTCATTTGGTTTCACGCTCGCGTGCGCATGATTGAGACTATCCTGCGCCGGTTCACCCACAAGCGCCCTATGGGTCGCCTGCGTGTGGAGAACAGCTCTTGAAGAATCTCAATCTTACCTTTGTGTTCTTTGCTAACGGTCACAAGACCTTATGGTCATTGACGCACGCTGCGGTCAGGTAACGTTTTTCAGTAGTCAGTTCTCGATTCGTGAATCCTGTAATCCAGTCTACTTTTGGAGGAGGTTGTCGTGAATGTAAAGACCCGTGTGCTGTTGATTGGCGGTGTGTTGGGCGCGCTTCTGGGTGTGCTGGCCGGATGGCTTTACTTCAATTCGGTCCCTGTACAGACGGACGAAGAGGGTAAAGAGCACGTGCCTGCACCTTCTGCCGGCGACGCTCTGAAGCTGAGTTTGGGTGTTTTGGGCGTACTGCGTTCGATCTCCGGGTGAGTCGCCTATGATGTTGCTGCCCCCTCTATCTCATTTGGGTAGGGGGGGCAGTTGCTATCTCGCGTCGTTCGTGGTAGATTGGGGGCGTAGCCGCCGGAGCCATGGATTGTAACGCAGCTCCGCGCGCAGGGTCGTGGCCGCCCCGTGGCCAGGATAGATCTGAGTATCTGGGGGGAGCTCTTGCAGGGCGCGCAAGCTCTCGGTGAGCTGGCGCGTATTCCCTCCAGGAAGATCGGTTCTGCCGACGCTGCCCTTGAAAAGGGTGTCGCCGGTCAGGAGCGCGTTTTCTTGGGGGATGTAGAAACATACGCTTCCCGGTGTGTGTCCTGGTGCATGGATGACCACGATCTCCAGCGCTCCCAGCGGCAGCCGCATCCGGTTCTCCAGCAGCAGGTCAGGAGGCGGGGAGGGGGAGGCGCTTGATCCAAACCAGGTCGCGCCGCCGCCAGAACTCAACAGTGATGCGTCTGCCGCGTGAAGGCCAAGGGGAACAGGGAAGCGCGCCTTGAGGTGTGCGTTTGCGGCCACGTGGTCGAAATGGCCATGCGTGTTGAGGAGATACTTGACCTCGACTTCATGGCTCTCGATCGCAGCGAAAAGCGGTCCGGTTTTTCCGCCGGGATCTACGATGGCCCCCGCTCCGGTGGTCTCATCTACGATGAGGTAGGTGTTTGAGTCCAGCATCCCTATCGGCAATTGTAGGATCAAGCTTTGTCTCCTGTGAATGATAGGGTATTTTACCATGTTCTGTCTTGGAGGTGTAGGATGCATACGAAACGCATTGAACAGATGTTACTTCTGGCCCAGGCGCAAGGTCTCGACGCCATTGCGTTGTTGCCGGGTCCGAACCTGTTTGCTGTCACTGGCCTTTCGTTTCACATGAGTGAACGTCCCATCGTGGGGTTGTTTCCGGTGGATCAGCCTCCGGCGCTGGTGGCGCCGGCGCTCGAAGCTGGAAAAGCCCGTGAAATCGAGGTTTTCCCCTACACGGATGAAGAAGGGTATACCATGGCGTTTCACGAGGCTTGTGCGACGCTGGAATTGGCAGATGCTCGTATTGGCGTTGAAGGATTGCGTATGCGGCTTCTCGAGGCCCGCATTCTACAACGATATGCGGCTGGGTCTGAATTGGTCCCCGCCGACGATCTCTTTGCCGAACTGCGGCTACGTAAAGGCGCAGCAGAATTGTCAGCTCTGCGCCAAGCCATTGCCGTCGCCGAGACGGCGTTTCTCGATTGGCTGCATGAGTTACACGTCGGCATGACGGAAAAAGAGGCCGCTGCCCGGCTGATGGCGCGGCTGCTGACTGGCGGCGCCGACACACTGGCTTTCGAACCTATTGTCGTGGGAGGGCCGAATGGCGCCAATCCTCATGCCGTTCCTGGGACGCGTCCTTTCGAGGAAGGAGATTGGGTGGTGGTTGATTGGGGGGCCTATGTGGACGGATTCCCTTCCGATATCACACGAATGGTGGTGTTTGGGGAACCTGCCGGCCCCCTGGTTGATATTCAGGCATTGGTGATGCGCGCTAATCACGCCGGTCGGGCTGCCGCCGGCCCTGGGGTGTTGGCTGAGGATGTCGATCGGGCGGCGCGTGATCTTATTGTGCGTGGCGGGTATGGTCCGGAATTCAACCACCGAACCGGCCATGGATTGGGTCTGGAAGTGCACGAACCGCCCTACATTGTGGCTGGGAATCAGACGCCCTTGGAGCCGGGTATGACGTTCACGGTCGAGCCGGGCATTTATGTTTCCGGTCTGGGCGGGGTGCGTATCGAAGATGACGTGGTGGTGACCCCTGGCGGCAGTGAGACGTTGACCTCTTTGTCTCGTGACCCTTTTGTTGTACGGCGTTAGGGTTGTGTTGTGCGCCTGGGGAGAGCAAAACACCTGGGATTTCTCTTTTTTCAAGGATGTCATACAATGACATGCGGTAACTATATATCTGACGGAGGCGATTGAATGGCGCAGTCAGGGACTGTCAAAAGTTCGGCATATCTCCCCCCGGCGCCCCGTAACGTGCAGGAAACGGGACTTAACATGGGATTTCTGACGGAGCTCGCTTTGAAGATTTTATACTTCGAGAGCTATATGTCGGGACGGGAGCTGTCCAATCGTATGGCGTTGCCGTTCGCCGGCGTGATCAATCAAGTCTTGGAGTTTTTGAAGCGTGAGCGTCTCTGTGAAGTACGCGGCGCGGCCGGGATGAGCGGCTTTTCGGAAGCAACCTACGAATACGTTTTGACGGCCCGGGGGCGTGAGATGGCGCGTGACGCTCAGGAACGAAGCCAGTACGCTGATGCGGCGCCGGTTCCTCTCGACGTGTATAACGCCTCGGTGCGGGCCCAGGGGTTGAAGGATGTGACCGTGCATAAGCGCCATCTCCGTCACGCGCTCTCGCACCTGGTGTTGAATGAGACTACGTTCGAGCAGGTGGGGCCGGCCGTCAACTCAGGACGCTCGATCTTCCTGTTCGGCCATCCGGGCAACGGAAAGACCTCAATCGCCGAGGCTGTGGGATCCTTGCTCATGGAAGGGGACATTTTCGTGCCGTATGCCGTGGAGGTCGAGGGACAGATTATCAAGATCTTTGACAACGTCAACCACATTGTCTCGGAAGACAGCGATGCCGGGCACCGGGGTCTGGACATGCGTTGGGTGCATATCCGACGCCCGTTCATTGTTGTAGGCGGCGAGCTGACGCTCGAAAGTCTCGATCTGGTTTACGATATCGACAACAAGTATTATGAGTCGCCTTTTCAGATGCGGGCCAATGGCGGGATCTTGCTCATCGACGACTTCGGTCGCCAACAGGTGCGGCCTAGGGACTTGTTGAACCGGTGGATCGTTCCGCTGGAGAAGCGGATTGATTTTCTAACCTTGCACACAGGACGCAAAATCGAGATCCCTTTCGAGGTGCTCATTGTTTTCTCGACGAATCTGGCGCCCAAAGATCTCGTCGATGAGGCCTTTTTACGCCGGATCCGGCACAAGATCGAGGTGGGGGACCCCGATTGGGATGGATTCCGTGAGATTTTCAAGCGTGTTTGTGAGGGACGCAAGATTGCCTGGGATGACCGCGCTCTGGCCTATCTGATCCAGGAGCATTACATCAAAGCCCACCGCGCCCCTCGCGCCTGCCACCCGCGCGATTTGCTTGATCAGATCATCGATATCGCCCGGTATCTCAATGTGCCGCCTTCGCTCAGCAAAGAACTGATCGATCGTGCTGCGCAAGCCTATTTCGTGGAGCTCTAATCATTATGGCCCGGTTCCCTGATTTCTGGCGGTATCGGCATCCGCTTATCTTCGCGCACCGGGGCGCCTGCCGCGAGGCGCCTGAGAACACGCTTCCTGCGTTCCGGCGCGCCGTGGAAATCGGCGCCCAGGGAGTGGAGCTGGATGTCCACCTATCGGCAGATGGGGCGCCGGTAGTGATCCATAATGATACTGTCGACGCCGTTACCGATGGGACTGGCCGTGTGGGAGAGCTGCCTTTGGATGTACTCCAGGCACTCGATGCCGGCGCTCACTTCTCTCCTGCTTTTGCCGGGACGCGAATTCCGACGCTTGAAGAAGTCCTGGATGAGGTGGGTAACCAGGTGCTGGTCAATATCGAATTGAAAGCAGCCGCGGCCTCGGGGAACGCCCTCGAATCTGCTGTTGCTGATCTGGTAAGGCGTATGGGACTCGAACAGCGAGTGTGGGTTTCATCGTTCAAGCCTTACGCGCTTTTTCAGATGCGCACACTTGCCCCTCAATTGCCGTGTGGGCTTCTCTACGGCCCCCTATCGCCCGGTGCACGCCTTATGGCGCCTGTGACCCCTCATGAGGCGCTACATCCTCACTGGAGCCTTGTCAGCGGATCTTCTGTGAGGCGTGCACACCGCCGTGGTCTCCGCGTGGTGGTCTGGACCGTCGACGACGGCGAGGCGGCGCTTCGTTTAGCCGGTTGGGGCGTCGATGTCTTGATTACCAATACCCCGGCAGAGATAGCGGCGGCGCTATCTCTGGGGGATGATGGGGCCGTAAACGCCGCTGCGGCTGTTTGAGCTGCCATGTTCACGAGGAGGGCATGGTGAAGATCGCTATTTGTTCTGATATTCATGACAACCTTCAGGCGCTTTCGGGCGCGTTGGCAGATATGAACGATTTGAATGCAGAGGCCCTGGTTTTCTGTGGCGACCTCAATGCGCCCTTTACGTTCAAAGCGCTGGTTGAGGGGTTCGCGGGGCCTGTGCATACGGTTTGGGGCAACAACGACGGCGACAAGTGGCTAATCACCGAGCTCGCGCACCAGTTGGCAGGTGTAACGCTGCACGGCGAATTCGCCGAGATTGACTTCGCCGGATACCGGGTCGCAGCCGTGCATTATCCCCGGATCGCGCGCGCGTTAGCGCGTGCAGACTTGTATGATCTGGTTTGCTACGGCCACGATCACCAACAACATCACGAACGTGTGGGGAGTACCTTGCTGGTGAACCCCGGCGAGCTTATGGGACGCTTTGGCCCGCCGACCTACGTGATTGTGGATTCGGCGTCGGGCTTGGTGCAGGTTCAGAAGGTGTTGCCTGTGTGACTATGCGGTAAGCTGCCTGCCGGGCGAGGGTATCGTCATCAATATCACCGTCGAGCCAGTCTATGATGTCTTCGCCCCGCAGTTGCGCGGTGTGGGCGATAGTTTCTCCAGAGCTGCTTTCTGTCTCTAGGACGATGGAGAGTGTGTTGGGGATCGTGCATCCCGTTTGCGCGGCCTTTGCCAGGCTGTCGAGAGCCGTCCAAATGAGTTGCGCGCTTTCCGGGGGGGCAGTGGGGCTGTCATAGACTGCCCTTAACCGCATTTCAAGCCGCTGGGGCGACCAGGCTATGGCGGGCGAGAGCCGCCCCGGTACTTGTCCGAGTACCAACTGTTCACAGGGAGCCAACCGGTTGTAGTTTGGGGGGAGAGGGGGCTGGGGACGCGCGATGACCCAGATCAGTCCTGTAATGACGATCAGATCAGCCAGGCCCAGGATCAGTAAGAATACTTTCTGACGGCGTCTCATGGGCGAAAGTATAGCACGGGTCATGGATTGATGCGAGCGAATCGAACGCTGAGCGCCTCCGGTTAGCTTGGGGAAAGGTGTATGCACCAGGAGAAGAGAGCCACTCAAGAGCAACGCACCCGGGCATTGGGCATCTACAGTGGGTTGTTAAGCTCATTTCTGCTCGGGTGGGCGCCGATATTGGGTAAGCTGGCCTATCAGGCTGCCGTTGCGCCCATGACGTTGGCGGCATTCCGTACGGTCGTGGCGGCGCTTCTACTGCTGTTTGTCTACGTGTTGTTCTGGCCGAGACTTCTGAAACTCGGATGGCGCGACCTGATAAGCTGTTTGCTGGTCGGCGCCATCAACGGCGTTGGTTCGCTTTTCTACTACAGTGGGTTGGGCCGTATCGATGCCTCACAGGCTTCTCTGTTGAGCACCCTGTATGCGGTTTGGGTAGTGATTTTTCTGGGTGCGTCCGGACAACCGATTACACGCCTCACGCTTCTGCGTCTTGCTGCCTCGCTGTTGGGCGCAGCTCTGGTCACGGCGCCCTGGACTTCTTCAGATGCCTCGAGTTACCTCGGAGCCATGCTCATGGTAGCTTCTGCTGCAATCAACGGTTGGTACATTGTGATGGGACAATGGGTATTGGCCGATGTCCCTGCGCGTTCTGCTACCCTCTACATTCTGACCGGCATGGCCGTCACGGTGACAATCGCGCGCTTTGCCGGTAATACGCCGTTCGAGCCGATTAGCATGCCGGGATGGCAGGCGATTGTGACCTTGGGCGTGACGACGGCCTTCTCTCGACTGGCGATGTTCTTCAGCATGGAGCGTTTGGGCGGTGTGCAAACGGCGATCATCAGTTTGCTGGAAATGGTGGTCAGTCTCGCTCTGGCGCGCGTCCTCCTGGGAGAAACCCTATCGTGGGCGCAGTGGTTAGGGGGGATTTTGTTACTTGCTGGCACATTTCTGGCTCGCCAGGATATCAACCAGGGTGCAGCGCCGCCGCCGCCGTTCAATCCCATGGACGAGGCGCGCGACACCGCCCAGACCTCAGGGGATGGGTAACTCGCCAGGGTTGGGAAGTGCCCGTTCCCGGAAATCCGTGGCGCAATTGTCGGTATCTGCGTCCGGCGGGTAACGTTCCAATGAAGCAGAGGAAACGGAGACGCCCGGGTGGGGCAGGGCGCCCGGGAACATGGCGGCGCCCCAAACTACGACGTCAATCGGGGCATATCCCGGTCCCAACAACAGAATCTGATCCCCCCCGTTGGCCAGGGTCCAGTTCCCGGTCCCCCACGAAGTCAATTTGACCATGTCAGGTTTTTCCGAATCGTCGACGATTTCGAAATCGGCTGCCGGGGTCATGCTTCCACTTACGGCCACTACAGCCACGGCTCCCGGCGCAATTCGGGCGCCTTCTGGAAAGCCATACATTCCTTCATAGTCGCCGGCCGCGGCCGCATCCCCAATCCAGTAGCCCGAGAGGTCGAAGGTTACAGTTGTTGGGTTGAGAATCTCAACCCATTCGGCGTTCGTGTTGCTCGTGGCGTAGTAGAC
The DNA here is from genome assembly GCA_016926915.1 of Anaerolineae bacterium. GTDB lineage: Bacteria > Chloroflexota > Anaerolineae > B4-G1 > SLSP01 > JAFGNR01. The sequence continues at coordinate 10,004 of JAFGNR010000083.1, read as the reverse complement.
TTCGCTGATCAGGAGTCGATCTGGAATTTCGTAAGTATGTAGCAGGAGTGGGAGCAAAACCGGATTGGAAAGGTTCCAATCAAGCTGAAACATGGCTTCCAAATAGGCAAAGGCGGCGTTGTTTTGTACCTGGAGCGCGATTTCCCGATTGGCCTTGTTGGAATTTTCGCTGCCGTTGATCGATCCGATGTGGACGAACCCTCCTGTGCCCTCGATCCAGACCAGCGCCATCTTGTTGTGAATGCCATATTGCGTCGGGTTGCCCAATGCGGCTTCGAGATCCAGGTTCTCGGTTCTGGCGAGGGCTTGAAGATACGCCAGCGTGGCGCGATTGTCTACCAAGTCCAGGAACTCTTGATCGAAGTATCCGCCATTGAGTAGAATGCGTACCTGTGCGCCCCGTCGCGCCGCTGAAATGTAGGACTCGAGTCGTGGGTTGGGTTCGACTGCCGGATTGCCGCTGTTCCCCCAAACGGCATGTTCGTAGAGCTGTTCTACGTAAACGCGGTCGCCGGCGCCGGCCAGTGAGAGAAGTCCCAATAGGGCATCCGATTGGCGCAGTGCGGCCTCCGGCGCAGTGAAAAGTTCGTGTGGGATGGCGCCTGTTGTGGTGAATGGCTCTGCAAACCGGACGGTGTAGCTCACGCTATCGGATATTCCCAAATCTGGCGTTGTGGTTGGTAGACCATATTTCGTGTATCCCTCGGTGTTCCAACGCAGGATGTCGTTGTGGTGTGCTGCGTCGCAGTCCAGGGCAAAGATCTCGGCGGCCCGCGCTACGCTGGCTGGGGAAGTTGTGGCGATGATGGTTCCTCGCGATCCGCAGGTGCCATTTTCCTTGGGATCGGACGGCAGTCCACGATTACTGAAGTTTTGTGAGGAGACGATGGCCCAGACATTGTCGACCACGACCAATTTTGCGTGCAAGTGCGTATACCGGTTGAAAATCCGTTCCCCGCTCTCGTGAATCATGAAATAGCACTGACCGCCTGCGGCTTCGAGTTGTTGGCAGGCATAGAGTTCCTGTTGCCAGCTGTCATCATGCTCGCCAACCCCAACTTGATCTCCTTCGAGCAACAGTCTGACAGCAACGCCTTGCTGCGCCTTGGCCACCAGTAGATTCAGCAGGCTGCCGTGGTTGAATTCATAAGCCTCGATGTCGATGCTGCTGTTAGCAGTTGAAAGTACCTGGCGGATGACCTCATAGCCGTTGTCAGGGAGAATTCCGATGTGAAGTTCGGCGGATGCGCTGGCTTTCGTTGTCCAGAAGAGCGGGTCCACGAAGTCCCAGCCGGGAAAGACGGCGCGACGTCCCCTGAAGGGATCCGTGAGGTTTTGCATCCAATCATTCTGGGTATTGGTATCGGACAAAGGAAGACCGCGCACTTCATCAGGGATACGCTGGAGAATCTGGCCTTCCGCCCGTGCAACGTCGTTTCCATAACTCTGCAGGGCTTCTCCCGACCAGCCCGCAATGTTCGTATTCCCACTTCCATAGACGAGGGCATCGCTGATTTGCCCGTTTTGGTCCCGCAAAATCACCTCATCGCCCAGGTTGCTCAGACCACTGGAAAGCCAGGGACTAAGCACGTAATCAGCATCAAATCCAAATGAGGTGCGAAACGCCATTGCATCGCGGGTTAGCCAAACCGTCTGGCCAGCGGGAAGCGTGATAGCGGGAAGGTCGCGGCAGCTCAGACTCGTCGTGACTTTGCACAGAGTCCACCCATTCAGGGGAACAGGATTGGCACTCGTGTTGACCAACTGCACGGCTTCGTCTGGGTCGTTGAGTTGGTAGCCATCGAAGAGGATGGCGTTGATGAGGATTGTCTCATCCGGCGGCGGTGAGCCGCCTACGGTTACTGCCCAGGCGCTGTGATTATTAGCTGTGTCTGTCTCGGGGGTAGCTGTTGTCGCGGTCGCCTCATTGGTAAATGTGCCCACGATACCTGGCGTAACCGCCACGGTCAGTGTAATCTGCTGGATGGCGGCGAGTTCAAGAGGCGCGAGCGTCCACATCACGTTCTGCCCGGTGATTGCCGTGGGGGGAGGTACGCTTTCCATGAACGTTACCTCGAGTGGCAGGGTATCGGTCACGCGGTTGCCTGTCGCCGGAAGCGATCCGGCGTTCAGGAGAGTGATAGTGTAGCTGATGGCGGCGCCTGCCGTGGCTGTGACAGGACCGGTTTTGGAGATGACCAGATCTGCGCCGGCCGCCGCGACGGCAGAATTGATGGCGCGGGGTGTTCCATTGATGGCGTCTCCATTAGCGTCACAGCCATTACGGGTGATACCATCGTTGGCGGCCCAGTTTGTCGTCACATCCCCAGCCCGGGGATTGATGCGTTCCATGGATGCCCGCAGACTATTGTCGCCGGCCGGCCACTCGCCGCCATCCGCGTTGGCGGTATCGATGATTGCGCCCTCAGCGTCGGTCAGGGTCAAGCTCTCGCCGGTATTGGCTAATGCGCCAGTGTAGATTTGGTCGGCAGGGATGTTGGCGATAGTGGTATCATCAGTGCGCTCCAACAGGAAGAACCCATTTGCAGGGATACTCCCCGAAAGGTGAATGGTCGGAATCCCATCCTGCGCTGCAACCGTCCAGCCATCAAGCCCGATGGCGGTGGTTGTCGTGTTGTGGAGTTCTAACCATTCATCGCTGGTAGCTGCACCGGTTCCCATCCAGGCGATTTCGTTGATCACAACATTGCCGGCCGCGTGAAGAACTCGCGTGCTTGCAGGTGCGCTGGAAGAGGGTGGGAGGAGAGCGGCGCCAACTCCAACAAGGAGCAGAATACTCGAAGCGATCTGTTTGGAGATCCCAAGGTAGGTATGCGGCATGGTCTCTCTCCTGTGCTTGGTGTCGCCATTCGAAACCCTGCGCGATTATAGCATATTTCATGCCAAACTTGGCATGCGCGCGCTCCCGACTGTTTCGATTTCGTTGCTGTTTCGATGAAGTCGGCTATAATGATGGTAGGTGTATCGGGTGAGACACGACAATAAGGGTAATGGAGATGAATAACGAAATGAAGGTCCTGGTTTTGGCTGCTGAGGCAGCACCCTTCGCAAAAGTGGGCGGCCTGGCGGATGTTGCCGGCGCCCTGCCCAAGGCATTGCATAACGTGGGTGTGGATGCGCGCCTGCTGATCCCTCGCTACGGACACATTTCGAACAAGGATTATGACCTGCAAAGAGTGGGGCCTTCGATCACTGTGCCTGTCGGTCCCGGTCAGGAACGGGTGCACCTTTTCGAAACGGCTGTCGATGGCGTTCCTGTCTACATGTTGTGGGATGAAAAATACCTCTCGACCCGTCAGAAGGTTTACGGATTCAACGATGATGCGCGACGGTTTGCTTTCTTCTCACGGGCCATCATCTCTGCTATGCAGGTCTTGGAATGGAAGCCTGATGTGGTCCATGCGCATGACTGGCACACCGCCCCGGTTGTCGCCTGGCTAGATGTTTACGGTCGCAAAGAGGCCTTTCTCAAAGAGATAGCGACCTTGTTCACGATTCACAATCTTGCTTACCAGGGCACCTGTGGGCGCCTGATATTAACGTTTGCTCATATGCAAGACCTGGCGCATTTGCCGTCTGAACCACCGGGACAGGTGAATTGGATGGCTCAAGGAATTGCTCACGCGGATCTCATCAGCGTCGCCAGTCCGACGTACAGCCGGGATATCCTGACGCCTGAAGCGGGGATGGGCCTGGATCGTCTGCTGTTTACACGGCGTGACCGGTTGTTTGGGATTCTCAACGGCATCGATAATGAGATTTGGGATCCGAAAACCGACAGCGCGCTCACTCAGACATTCGCTGTCGATAGTTTGAAGATGCGCGCAGTCAATAAGACGGCGCTTCAGCGTGAGATGGGATTGACGGACCGCGCTGATGTACCGATGTTGGGCGCTGTTTTTCGACTTGATCCTTTGAAGGGTCTTGATATTCTATTGCCTGCGCTCCAAGCCCTTCTCGGCGAGCTGGATATGCAATTCGTGCTTCTTGGCACTGGTGAAGAGGCGTATGAAACCCAGTTCCGCAATCTGCAGCAGGCGTTCCCGCGCCGGGTGCGCGTCTTTACGAAGTTCGACGAGCGCCTGGCCAGGCGGATTTATGGCGGCGTCGATCTCTTTGTGGCCCCTAGTAAGTTCGAACCCGGTGGTATGAGTCATATGATTGCGATGCGCTATGGCGCCGTGCCCATCGTGCGGGCCACCGGCGTCCTCGCTGACACGGTTCTCGATCTCGATGCGCAACCCGCGCGCGGGACAGGTTTTGTTTTCGCCTCCTATACATCCGAAGCACTTGAAGATGCTTTGCGACGTGCTCTGGGGGTATACCGTGATAAGGCGCGTTGGAGCGATGTTCAGCGACGGGCAATGGAGATGGATTTCTCGTGGGAGGCATCGACGCAGGCTTACCTGGATTTGTATCGCCGCGCCAGGGCATTGCATTAAGCCCTTGGCGCCGCAACCGTGGCGGTTGACAGGTGCGGGTGTGGGAAGACCGGCTCCGGTCGACTGCGACGGTTTCTGTTAGCTGAAGGATGAGAATGGCAAGTTCTTCCAGGTCGTTTCTATGTATTCATGGTCACTTTTATCAGCCGCCGCGCGAAGACCCGTTTTCCGGGGAGTATCGCATCGAACCTGAGGCGGCGCCTTTTCCAAACTGGAATGCCCGGATTACTGCCGAGTGCTATGCGCCGATTGCGAACGCGGGTATTTTCGAGCGCATCAGTTTCAATCTCGGGGGAACGTTGGCGCGCTGGATGGATCGCCATGCGGGCGAAACTTATGGCAAGATCGTGGAATCCGTTGGACGTTACTACCGCCGTTTCAATTTAGTCAACGGTCTTGCGCAATCCGTTCACCACACAATTTTGCCATTGGCGCGCGGACGTGACAAGCGCTGCCAAATTCGATGGGGAATACGGAGTTTTGAAAGCCGTTTCGGGCATCGTCCGGATGGGATTTGGCTTCCTGAGATGGCTGTGGATTACAGTGTGCTTGAGGCTGTGGCTGAGTCGGGTCTCTGGTTCGTTGTCTTGTCTGATGAGCAGGTGCGTGGGGACCTATCTGCGGGCGCCGGGCCGTACAAAGTAAGATTGTCCACAGACCGGTTTGTCACGGTTTTCATCCGGGACCGTCATCTCTCTAACTCATTTTCGTTCAATATGCCGGCTCCCAAGGTGGCGCGCACCTGGATCAATGACACCGTGCGCAGTCGCCCATCTGGCGGGCTGACACTTCTCGCCACAGATGGCGAGACATTTGGACATCATCACCGCCATGGGGTTGATGTGCTTCAAGAATTGACCTCTCCCGGTATTCACGACGCCTATGAGATCACGACACTGGGGCATCATTTGCGTCAGCACCCGCCTGCAATTGAAGTAGAGGTTCTGGAAAACACTGCCTGGAGCTGTATGCACAATTTGGGGCGGTGGGCTACGGGCTGTGCTTGCACTGCCGGTTGTGGCTATTGGAAAGGCGCCTTGCGTCGCGCGCTCGACAATCTCTCGCGTGATATCGACGAAATCTACGCGAATGCCGTCCGGTCCCGTGATCTGGCGCCTTGGGCGCTGCGCGATGACTATATCGAAGTGCTCCTGGGCAAGATAGATGGTCCGACCTTTCTCGCCCAACACCATCTGGGGCATCTCTCAAGTATTGCCCAGCAGCGCATCCTCGGGCTCCTGGAGGCGCAGGTATACCGGCAACGGATGTTCACCAGTTGTGCATTTTTCTTCGAGGATTTGGAGCGCATTGAGCCTCGCTATGCGATCTCGAACGCCATCCAGGCGATTGCGTTGGTCCGGTATGCGACGGGAGATGATTTGACCTCTTCGTTCCGCCGTGACTTGAGCGTTGCATTGAGTCCCACAACGCGACGATCGGGTGCGCAGATCATGTCCGAGATTCTGGATCAAGCGGAAATGGTAGAGAGTCCGCTGGGTGGTTCAATGCGCATGACTCGTCCCGACGATTTGTAGGCGCTCTCACTACAATGACAGATATTCTGGGGGAAACACAACTTCGCGTAGCCATAAACTTCAGCCACGTGGATTTGGTGTTCCAGGAATAAAACAAAGGCTATGCGAAATCTCTACCTTGGGTGCAAAATATAGTTGCCTGACGCGGGAACTTGTTTTGTCGTCTCTTTGGACTAAAATCATCCTCATGGCAGATTCAAAAAGCTACACGCGTGCATCTTTTACTGGCTTCCTACTTCTTATTCTGCTAGTCGCGGGGTGGGTGCGGATTTATGATCTCAATTGGGATGAGGGAACACACCTGCACCCTGATGAACGCTACCTCACAATGGTAGCCTCGGCCCTTGAGATTCCCCAGACCACCGGCGAATACTGGTCCACAGAATCTTCTCCTCTGAATCCCGAGAACCGGGGTTACGGGGGCTATGTATACGGCACATTACCACTGTTTGCTGCCCGGCTGGTCGGAGGATGGTTCGACGGCGCCTGTGGCGAGACGCCCAAACAACTCCCGGCGATCGCCCGCGCTGTATTTTTTGGCGCCGTGGCCCCCTGTTACCCGGGCCTCTATGTGGGGTATGGAGGGGTGCACCTCATCGGCCGTTACCTCTCTACGGCGACCGATCTGCTTACACTGCTTGCCCTGGCACTGCTTGCCAAGAAACTTTTCGGTCATCACGTTGCCTTGTGGGCGGCAGCGCTCTATGCGTTTGCGGTATTGCCCATTCAGCACGCGCACTTCTTCGTTGTGGACAGTTTTGCCACTGTGTTTGTCGTCTGGACGCTCTACTTCGCGCTCTCGGCAGTCGAAAACCACGAAAAATGGCTACTTCTTCTGGCCGGTCTGACAACCGGACTGGCTATAGCTTCGAAAGTCAGTACTTGGCCTGTCGCCGCCATGGTTGGACTTGCCGGCATTCTCCAACGCCGCCTGGAAGAGAACACTCCAACTGAAAATGGCGCAGACGACAGGCCGCGCTATGTTTTCACACTCGACCTGACCACAATCCTGTTTCTCACAGCATCAGGATTGCTGGCGTTCTGCGCTTTCCGCATTGCCCAACCCTACGCATTTTCCGGGCCGGGATTCTTCGATTTGCATTTGAACCCCCGCTGGGTTGAGAGCATGAAATTCATCCGCGAGCTGGTGAGCGGAACCATCGACACACCACCAGGGCACCAATGGGCCAATCGTCTGCCAATCATCTTCCCCTGGATCAACATGGTATTCTGGGGATTAGGCATTCCTCTTGGAATCGCCTCCTGGTTTGGCTGGGGAATGATGGGCTGGCGAATTGCGCGTAAAACTGACTGGCGTGGTTTGCTTCCCTGGACCTGGGGAACCCTGTTCTTTCTCTACCAGGGCATCCAGTGGGTCAAATCGATGCGCTATTTGCTGCCGGTCTATCCGGTGTTTGTACTTTTCGCCGCCGTCGCCCTGGTAGACCTTGCCCGGTGGGCCTACAAGAGGCAACTCGTCAACACAACTGCCGCGAAGATCAGAAAATTGGGGTTCTTTATCCTTCGGGGCGTACCGTGGCTGGTATTGGCCGGCGCCATGACTTGGGCAATTGCCTTCATGCAAATCTACGTCAGGCCCTTTACAAGAATCGAGGCCTCGCAGTGGATTTACGAACATATTCCAACCACCGTGACTGCAACCACGGAAAAAGGATTATCGATCCAGATTCCTCTGCAACCCAATGCGATCTTGATCGTTGAGGGTGCACCAGCAGCAGCTTCCTTCACGATGCCCGCAGAGGACAGGATCATCAGTGTCTCGTTGAACAAAGCGCGTGTCACGCCCACCGAAACCACGCCACCAAACGTCGCAATCACACTCGCTGCGGATCAGAATTTCGACGACGTGTTGGCCTATACAGAGGTTTTGATCCCTCTTAGCAGTAGCAAATCAGTACACGTTGCTGCCCCCATGGAAACACAGAGGTTGGCAGCCGGGGAAGTGGTTCACATTCAAGTCCGGCTTCTGGAAGGCCTCCCGGTTACCTTAGCAACATCGATTTTGGGTAACGAGCATTGGGATGATTCGCTGCCGGTACGTATGGATGGCAAGGATCCCTTCAGGGACTGGTATCGTGGGCTTTCATCGAGCTCGGATTCGTTGATGCACCTGTATGACAACGACAACGCAGCCAAACGCCAGCAGCTCCTGGCTTGGTTGGATGAAGTCGACTTTGTCATTCTGTCGAGCAACCGTCTCTACGGATCGATTGCCCGATTGCCCCTGCGTTACCCGCTATCGATTGCTTATTACCGGTCGCTGTTCGATGGGAGCCTAGGCTTCGATTTGGTAGGGGAATTCGTCTCGTTTCCGGCGTTAGGACCATGCCAGTTCGAGGATCAAGAAACGCCTTTCTCAATCCCAAGCCCTCAATACACCAATCGTCGCACTTGTGCTATCCCTTATCCGGCCGCAGAAGAGGCGTTCAGTGTCTACGATCATCCTCGCGTCTTGATTTTTGCCAAAACCTCTCGCTATTCGCGGGCCAATGCGGAGACGCTGCTCTCTCTCGCGCTTGCCGAAACCGCACAATGGATGACCCCCCTCCAGGCAACACGGGGAAGCGGGAACCAGGTTCAGCTGGTCATGAACACCCGCGTGCGCTTGATCCAGGAAGCTGGAGGAACCTGGTCTGCGTTGTTCGATCGGGAAACCCTTCAGAATCGTCATCCTATCGTAGCTGCCGTCCGCTGGTGGGGCCTGCTCACCCTCGTTGGATGGATGGCTTTCCCCTGGCTCGTCACGGTCTTTCCACGTTTTTATGACCACGGCTATGGCCTTGCCCGCGCAGCTGGACTTCTGGCCTGGGTATATCCAGGATGGTTGCTGGCCTCGATGCACTGGGCGCCGCACACCCGGCTATTGTTGTGGACTACATTCCTGATCTGGGTTATTGCCACAGGGCTTCTGATTCTGAGGAAACGTGCTTATCTGGCGACATACCTGACAACGCACTGGCGCGACCTCGCGCGTATCGAGATCATCTTCACCCTGCTGTTCTTTGGCTGGGTGCTCGTGCGTTACCTGAACCCGGATTTTTATCACCCGGTAGCTGCCGGCGAGAAACCCATGGATTTTGCTTATCTCAACGCCACCATCAAATCCACCTGGTTCCCGCCTTACGACCCGTGGTTTGCCGGCGGAACCATGAACTATTACTACTTCGGATTTGTCATCATCGGCGCTATCGCGAAGTTCCTGGGTGTGGCGCCCAGCGTAGCCTATAACCTTGCCGTGCCTTCTTTGTTTGCTATGACAGGGGTGGGGGCCTATTCGCTGGCTGCAAACCTGAGCGCCGGTTCAGCGCCGCTCAATGCCGCCTGCTTGAAACGCGCGCGTCGCGCCGGGGTTTGGGGAGTGGTCTGTGTGCTCCTGATTGGAAACCTCGGGGAGCTCCAGCTTTTGATAAAGGGGTTGGCCGAAGTCGGCGCGCTCTCTTTCGATAGCCTGATTCCAGGGTACGAATTACTCGTTTCAGCCATTGTCGGATTCTGGAAAGTTGTTGTCGAGGGCGTGAACTTGCCGTTCCGCCCTGAATGGTGGTATTGGAATGCCACGCGTATCATTCCACCGGGACCGGGCGAGGTTGCCGGCCCTATCAATGAATTTCCTCTGTTCACATTCCTCTATGCCGACCTGCACGCGCACGCCATGGCGCTGCCGCTGACCCAGGTTGCCTTAGGCGTCGCGCTCCAGTGGGGATTACGACCGCCACGGCGGCAGCCGCGGCGCAAACCAGGGCAAATTCAGGCGCGCATTCGCCAGGCGCTGCACTACTTGCCGCTATTCATTCTCGGGGGTCTGGCAACAGGTGCATTACGCGCCACCAATACCTGGGACTACCCTACCTATTTGGCCCTCATCGGCGCGGGGTATCTACTCCCCTTGCTCCAAAAGCCCTCACCCCTTGTTGTCGCAGCAGAAGACAAGCCAGCGTCTTCAAATCTCTGGCAGTACTTGCGGCTTCTTGTACCGCTCCTCATT
>JAFGNR010000371.1 GCA_016926915.1 Anaerolineae bacterium | reverse complement strand
TCGAGTTTGAGTCTCGAGAGTGGAATGAGCGCCACGGCGTTTAGCAACGTCGTTATCCCCAGTGCGCCGGCATAAGCCGTGCTCGACGTCGGCGCAACGTCGAGCCATTGCGCGAACAGCAGCGGCAGATACCCGCCCACGAAGTTACCGAAAAACGCCGACATGGTTGATAGCCCTGCACTGAAGCTGAATAGATGTGTGCGCTCTGCCTCCGTGCTGTGTTCCATCAGGAATGGCGCCGCTGTGACGCTGAACAGGCTCATGCCGATGCCCCGCAGGATGCCGCTGAGAATCAGAGTGGTCCTGTCAGGAAAGGTGAGCATCAGCGCCTGCGCCAGGGCGCTGAGCAATCCTCCCAGGATGAAGGCCCGCTTGCGTCCGATCAGATCGCTGACGTAGCCGACAAACAGGGCCACGATCAGGGCGGTGAGGGAGGGCAGACTGATGAGCAGCCCCAGAAAGCCTTCTTGATAGCCAAGGCTGAGGATGAAAAAGTTAAAAAACAGTTGGAAGACACCCCATCCGATGCCCTGTAGCATCGAAACCCACAGGTAACGTCTGGCCTCTGGGGAGAAGCGCCTGACATTTCGCCCGTACTCTCTCAACGTATGCATGTGATAATCTCGTTAAATGGTTTGCTATGCTAACTATAATACGCCCCGGGCGGTTGTCAATCTCCCCCAGCTCGCTATAATGGCGGCTATTCGGATAAAGTAAGCGGGCTATCCAGGGGGAAGGATTTCCCACTGTTGTTTGTCGATAGCCTATGCATAACCATGGCCTCTGGAGCCACAACATGATAGAATTGGTCTTTCTGGGGACGGCAGCGTCCGCCCCTTCGATTCAGCGTGGGCTTCCCTCGCAGATGGTCATCTACGAGGGAGAGCGTTTCCTGGTCGATTGTGGGGAGGGGACGCAGCGCCAGATCTTGCGGAGTGGGTTGGGTTTTCGACGCCTCCAGCACGTACTGTTGACCCACGGGCACCTGGATCACATTCTGGGTCTGGGCGGATTGATCTCCACGTTTGCACGTTGGGAAGCCGTGGACCGTATTGAGATCTTTGGTGGGCGCTGGGCATTGGAGCGGGTCAACGATTTGCTGTTCCGCGTGGTTTTGCGCGGCGCGCGTCCCCCGGCGCCGATCGATTTGGTCGCGATTCAGCCGGGATTGTTGATGGATAGTGAGACTTTCGAAGTATCGGCATTTCCGGTTACCCATCGCGGGCCTGGCTGCTACGGTTATCTCTTCCGGGAAAAGTCGCGCCGGCCTTTCTTACCCGAAAAAGCTGAGGCGCTGGGGGTCCCGGCCGGTCCGGAACGGCGCCAACTGGTAAATGGGAAACCGGCGATTTTGCCGGATGGGCGCGTCATTAGACCGGATGACGTGTTAGGCCCGGAGCGGCCCGGTATCTCCATGGCGATTACGGGAGATGTCGCCCGCGTCGATACCCTTGTGGAGGCCGTACAAGGTGTCGATCTTCTGGTATGTGAAGCAACCTATTTGCAGAAAGACGTCGACATGGCGCGCCATTTCGGCCATCTGACGGTAGACGAAGCCGCCTGGTTGGCGCGTGAAGCCGGCATTCGCCAGCTGGTGTTGACGCATCTCTCGCAACGGTATCGCATTGGGGAGATGCTGGACGAAGCCCGGGCGATCTTCGGTGAAACCGTGGTGGCGCGAGATTTCGATCATTTCAAGGTGACGCGCCAACGTATTGAGCTGCTCAACGAGGAGTTACAGGACGACGTCGCTATGGCAGAGCTGACCGTTGACGCTCCGGCGTACGTCGAATAGGACATCGCTCCCTGGATTCTATGCAGTTCATTTCTTGAACTCTTCTGGATTTTTGGCTATAATTGGGCCAGGGTTTTGTTGGGAAGCGATAGGATAGCCGGCAGCGTTGTCACGCATACATTGACCATCGACTTCAGCGTTGCCTCTATCTGTCGGCCTGGAAACTTGACTCACGCACAATCTGCGTTTAGTCCATCTTTGACCGTTCGAGACAAACGATGAGGAGGTGTCACGATTCACAGTCCCTCTTGTGGTCCCGTGTCCAATACTTATGAGCGAGGAGGATACTTTCTATGAAACGCTACCTTTGGCTGACGTTGTCCCTTTTGTCGATTTTGGTGTTGTTGCTCGCGGGGTGTGGGGGCGCCGAGGAACCGGCTGAGCCCGACGCGCCGGCTGAGCCTTACAAGGTCGCTTTCGTCTACATCGGGCCGCCCGGTGATCTTGGCTGGACCTACGAGCATGATCGTGGTCGCAAGATAGTCGAGGAAGAACTTGGCGCCCAGGTCGAGACGGCCTACATCGAGAACGTACCCGAAGGGCCGGATGCCGCGCGCGTGATTCGCGACTACGCCCAACAAGGTTACGATATGATCTTCGCTACCTCCTTTGGTTACATGGATCCCATGTTGGAAGTAGCCCAGGAATTCCCTGACGTCAAGTTTGAGCACTGCTCCGGCTACAAGACCGCCGACAATATGTCGACCTACTTTGGGCGCATTTACCAGGCTCGCTATCTCTCTGGTATCGTAGCGGGGAGCATGACCGAGGCTAACAACATCGGTTACGTGGCGGCATTCCCAATTCCCGAGGTGATTCGCGGTATCAATGCCTTCACCCTGGGAGTGCGCTCTGTCAATCCTGACGCCGAGGTACACGTCGTGTGGACCAGCACGTGGTTCGATCCTGTGATCGAGCGTGAAGCCGCGGTCGCGCTGCTCGATGGCGGCGCCGACATCATCGCACAGCACCAGGACACCACCGAACCGCAGAAGGCTGCTCAGGAGCGGGGTATGCTCAGCATTGGCTACGACTCCGACATGCGCGCCTTCGTGGGGGATACGGTACTCACCAGCCCCATTTGGAACTGGGGATCTTACTACCTTGACACGATCAAGGCGGGGGTCGATGGCTCTTGGAGCACCCACCAGTACTGGGGTGGGTTGAAAGAGGGCGTGGTAGCCCTGGCTGAATTCAGCCCCAAGGTCCCGGCGGACGTCGTCAAACTGGTGGAGGATGCCAAGAGCGATATCCTTGCCGGCAACGATGTCTTCTGTGGTCCGATCAATGACCAGGATGGCAACGAGAAAGTTGCCGCCGGTCAGTGCATGAGCGACGGCGACATGCTCGGCATGGATTGGTTCGTCGAGGGTGTCGTCGGCACCATTTCCGACTAATCGTAACGCAGGGCGGAGCCTTTTCACGGGCTCCGCCCTGGTTGCTCATGGCCCGGCAAACAGGCCGGGCATTGAAGGTCGCTGTAGAAGTTCGTTGCACTTTTCTGAATGGGGAAGCCTATGAACGAAGTAAAGACGCCGATTCTAGAGATGCAGGGCATTACGAAGCGGTTTCCAGGTGTGTTGGCCAACGACCACGTGGATCTTGAACTTTATCCTGGCGAAGTGCTGGCTCTGCTAGGCGAGAACGGCGCCGGGAAAAGTACTTTGATGAACGTGCTGGTGGGCTTGTACCGGCCTGATGAGGGGGAAATCTACGTTCGGGGAAAACGAGCGGAGATTCATTCCCCCAAGGATGCCGCAGCCTTGGGCATTGGGATGGTGCACCAGAACTTCATGCTGGTCAAAACGATGACGGTTGCCGAGAACATCATTTTGGGAATGAGCGATCTGCCCTTCGTGCCCAGTATGGAAACGGTGGGGAAGCGCATTACGGAGATATCCAAGCGGTATAATCTCCAGGTGGATCCCAATGCCTATATCTGGCAGCTCAGCGTCGGTGAGCAGCAACGGGTTGAAATCCTCAAGTTGGTCTACCGTGGCGCCGAAATCTTGATCCTCGATGAGCCTACCGCCGTGCTCACGCCGCAAGAATCCCACGAGCTCGCGGGGGTTCTCAAAGTCATGACCGACGAGGGGAAGTCAGCGATTTTTATCACGCACAAGATGGAAGAGGTGATGGAGTTCTCCGATTGGGTCCGGGTGCTTCAACACGGGAAACTCGTCGCAGTCAGGCGAACCCAGGACACTTCCCCGCAGGAGTTAGCCCGTCTCATGGTGGGACGTGAGGTTTTGTTTCGTCTCGACAAGGCGGCGTGCACCCCCACAGAGACCATTCTCGAGCTCCAAGACGTTCACGCGGATGATGACAAAGGGTTGCCGGCGTTGCGCGGGCTTTCTCTCACGATCCATGGCGGGGAAATCGTCGGCATTGCCGGGGTTGCCGGGAATGGACAGCGGCAGCTGTCGGAAGTGGTCACCGGATTGCGTAGGGTCACCGGTGGGCAGGTGTTCATTCGCCGGAAGGATATGACTAATCAGAACCCGCTAAGCGTGATCAAGGCCGGTGTGAGTCACATCCCTGCTGACCGCATCGGGATGGGGGCGGTGGGGAATATGGCGGTTTCCGAAAACCTGGTCATGAAGGGTTATCGTGAGGCCCCTATTGTGATCAATGGAGTCTTGCGTCCGAACCGCATCCTGGAGTTTGCCCACAAGATGATCGAGATGTTCCGTATCGCGACCCCGACGCCACAGACCCGGATCAAATTTCTGTCCGGTGGGAACATTCAGAAGGCGATTCTGGCACGCGAGATCGATGCCTGTGATGGGTTGTTAGTGGCCGTCTATCCCAGCCGGGGGTTGGATGTTGGTGCAACCGAATCGGTGCGGAGGATGTTGCTGGCCCAGCGGGAAGAGGGGATGGGCGTGCTGCTTATTTCGGAAGACCTGGAAGAATTGCTCACGATTGCCGATCGTATTGCCGTGATGTTCGAAGGGCAGATCATGGGCGTGGTCGCCTCTGACGATGCCGACGTGGAAACACTGGGGTTGATGATGGCAGGCGTCAAGCGAGAAGATCTGGCGGTAGAGATCGAGGACGCCGTTTCGACATCGACCGCATCATCGTGAAAGGGGACGTATGCGCATCATCTTTGAGAAACGACAATCGATTTCGCGCCGGGCTATGGTGCTCGTGCCCGTTGTTTCATTCCTGGTCTCATTGTTGTTGGGTGCGATACTTCTTTTGATTTCCGGCGCCAATCCTTTCGAGACCTATGCCGCGATGGCGCGGGGCACATTTGGATCGACCTACAATTTCTCTGAAACGCTGGTCAAGGCGATCCCTCTCATGCTAACCGGCCTGGGCGTTTCGATCGCGTTTCGGATGCGATTCTGGAATATCGGGGCCGAGGGGCAGCTGACCCTGGGCGGGGTGGCCGCCGCGTGGGTGGCGCTCTATTGGGCCGGCCGCGTGCCCGCATTTCTGCTGCTTCCGCTTGCCATTCTGGCTGGTATGGTGGCCGGCGCACTATGGGCAGGCGTTCCTGCTTTTCTCAAGGCGTATCTGGGCGTCGATGAGACCTTGACGACGCTGATGTTGAATTACGTGGCGATTTTGTTTGCCGCGCATCTCTATTACGGCCCCTGGCGGGATCCACAAGGTTATGGCTTCCCCGGCACTGCCCAGTTCGATCCCTCTGTCTGGCTGCCGCGCCTGGTTGGTACGCGTGCTCATCTGGGACTCATCTTTGCGATTGTCTTAGCATTGGCGCTCTGGTTTGTGTTAAATCGCACGCGATGGGGCTTTGAACTCAAGATCATCGGAGAGAATCAGGTGGCAGCCCGGTATCTAGGCATCGGTATTGCTCGCAATATCGTTTTGGCGCTGTTACTCTCCGGCGCTCTCAGTGGTCTGGCCGGCGCTTGCGAGGTAACCGGTATTTCCCGGCGCTTGCAGCAGGGGCTTTCGATCGGGTATGGCTATACTGCCATTATTGTGGCCTGGATGGCGCAGCTCAATCCCATTGCGGTGCTCTTCGTGGCGATTCTGATGGGAGCGCTGCTGGTGGGCGGCGATCAGGTGCAGATGACCATGGGCTTGCCGGCCTCGATGGGGTTGGTCCTGCAAGGGATGATCTTGTTCCCCATGTTGGCGGGCAGTTTGTTTACCGAGTATCGGTTACGCATCGTGCGTCCTGAAAAAACTGATCCTCTGGCATCCGAGACTGTGGAGGCAGCATCATGATCATCTCATTGTTGACTTCGGTATTGTCGATCACGCTGCGGGCCGGCACGTCCCTGGTTTACGCTACGGTCGGGGAGATCTACACCGAACGGTCCGGCATTCTGAATCTGGGGCTTGAGGGGATGATGCTGATGGGGGCCGTGACGGCGTTCGCGACGGCTTACTATTCCGGCAGTGTAGGGTTGGGGCTTGTGGTCGCCCTTGCGGTCGGTGCGATGTTGGCAGCGATTCACGCTTTCCTCACTGTAACCATGCGCGCGAATCAGGTGGTGAGTGGGTTGAGTATTACGTTGTTCGGCTCCGGGTTGGCCAGTTTTTTGGGACAGCGGTTAGGGCCTGTCTCCAATAACTATTATCTGGTGGGCATGGTCGGACCTAAGTTCACGCCGATTCGCATTCCGTGGTTGAGCAAGATCCCGGTTTTAGGGGCGCTCTTCAGTCAGGATATTCTCACCTATTTGGTCTATCTGCTGGTGCCGCTGGCCTGGTTCTATCTCTACAAGACACGTGAGGGGTTGAATCTGCGGGCTGTGGGAGAAAATCCGCAGACGGCCGATGCCATGGGCATCAACGTGACCCGAACCCGCTATTTGTATACCGTTTTCGGCGGCATGTTGGCCGGTCTTGGCGGGGCGCACCTTTCCCTCGCTTACACGCCGGGGTGGACCGAGAACCTGACCGGCGGGCGCGGCTGGATTGTGATTGCCTTGGTGATCTTTGCGATGTGGAATCCCGCGCGGGCAATCCTGGGAGCGATTCTCTTTGGCGGCATCAATGCCGTGCAGTTCCGCATTCAGGCTGCGGGCACGACTATTCCGGCAGAGTTTTTGAATATGTTGCCCTATCTGCTTACAATTTTGGTGTTGATTGTGATGACCTGGTGGGAAGCACTGAGTAAACGCATCGGTGCGCCGGCTGCGTTGGGCAACGCCTATATGCGGGAGGACAAGTGAGGGTGGAAGAGATAGCTGTTTCCCCGGATTGGCTGCTTCAGCCGACGTCTCGCATGTGCTTTGTATGTGGGCGCGACAATCCTGTGGGATTACATCTACAACTCTACGAAGATCACGAGGCCGGCGAGGTGGTGGTTCCTGTTGTTATTCCTGAGGCTTACCAGGGGTATCCGGGCATCGTGCATGGTGGAATCCTCGCGACGATTCTTGACGAGGTCACCGGTCGCGCGATTATGATGGAAGTGTCTCATGATTATTTCTGGGTCACGGCCAAGATGACGGTGCGTTATCGCAAGCCGACGCCCACCGGGACGTCATTGCTCGTAGCGGGGTGGGTCGTAGAGAGGCGCGGGCGCTCCGCCAGGGTGGCAGGGGAGATTCGGCTTGCGGACGGCGTGGTCACTGTCGAGTCGGAATCCTTAGTCGTGCAGCCGGCGGAAGGCGCGCTGCAAGGCTGGGGCGAAGAACAGCAATACTGGCGCGTTGAGTCGTAGTTGCCGGTTGGCGGCGTTTCTCAGGTGCCATTACGACAGTCAAGGAGGATGTAATGCTTCGGAATGTGAAAACCTATCACAAACCGCTGACGATTGAGGATGCGGTGGGGTTGGTGCACTCCAATCGCAACGCTGTGTACGTGGGCGGCGGCGCCTGGATCGTCGCACAAGGCGACCCGCAGCTTGAAGTATTGGTAGACTTGCAAAAGTTGGCGCTGGATCGCATCGACGGCGAGATAGAAGCAGTTCGTATCGGCGCTATGACAACGTTGCAGGCGCTGATCGACCATAGCGACGTGGGGACGTTTGCCGCTGGTCTCTTGGCGGCAGCCGCAGGCTTCACGCAATCTCGCACGCTCCGCGAGCAGGGAACTCTGGGAGGAACGCTTATCGTCGCGGGATCTGCTGATCCGCTGACGACCGCCCTCCTGGTGTTGGATGTCGAGATCGGCTATGCCGACCCGGTACGTCACATTGCACCGTTCGAGAGCTTTGTGGCCTATCGTGATCGTCTTATCGAGACGCGCGCTTTGCTCACCGGCATTCGGGTAGCCCGCCCCCCGACCCGCAGCGCCACAGCGTTCGAAGTGGTCGGGCGCTCGCCAAAGGACAAGCCCATTGTCTGTGTCGCAGCCTACGTGGTCGTCGACGAGGGTCTACCGGTCGAGATTCGTGTGGCTGCCGGCGGGATTGTGGATCACCCGGTCCGGTTGCTGAAAATGGAGCATCTTCTCAAAGGTCAATTACTCACTGCTGAACGCGTGGAGGCTGCGCTGGCCCCCAATCTCGAAGAACTGAATCCAATTTCGGATTATCGCGGCAGTGCGGAATATCGCCTGGAAATGGTGCGCGTGTTGGCGCGCCGGGCCGTCATGCATGCCTGGAATGAGGCCAGACGGAAGTAGTCCTCTGGTAGTTGCCTGGCGACGAGGAATTTTGTAAATCCTCGTCGCTTTATTTTTGCCGAATTTGCGGTATGATAAGCGGAATCGTTGGAAATTCGTGTGATGACGCTACTGCAAAAAGTGGGATGCACTGCAGAGAACGACGAGATCGCAAAGAAGATATTGATTTCAAAAGGTGCGCGATGCCATTCTTGAATACTCTCAATCTTACCTTTGCGCACTCTGCGGTTAGCTAACCTTTTTTTAGGGTAGTCGTGTGATTGGCTGTTAAGCGTGGCTTTAGGTGGAGAGAGCATGGAAGAAAATGCAGAAGAAAGGAGCCCCCTGGGCTGGTCCTATGGGGGTCAGGCGGTAATGGAAGGCGTTTTGATGCGCGGGGCATATCGCGCTGCGGTCGCAGTCCGGCAGCCGGATTCTGGAGAGATAGTGGTCAAAGAGGAACCGGTCAGCGGCTTGTATCGGGGGCCCATCAGCAAGATGCCTTTCTTGCGCGGTATCCCCATGTTATGGGACTCCCTGGGATTGGGGATGCGGGCGTTGTTCTATTCGGCGGAAGTCGTGGGGCAAGCGGAGGATCCTGACTTCACGATGAAGGGAGGTCTGGGATTGATCACCGGCGCCCTCTCGATGCTCCTGGG
>JAFGNR010000370.1 GCA_016926915.1 Anaerolineae bacterium | reverse complement strand
CTCTCAGCCTGGCATCACGTTCAATCCCGACGATGAAGAATACCTGGTCGTCTGGTCGTGCTTCCCTCCCCCCAACGACTACAGCATCTGCGGGCAACGGATCTCCTCGGAAGGCGCGCTGCTCGACAATCCCACGACGCCGGAGAACGAGTCCGATCCCACGATACCCTTCATGATCTCATCGCAAAGCGCAGATCAGAGAGAGCCGGCTGTGGCCTACAACACCAAGACCAAAGAATACCTGGTGGTCTGGAATGACACCCGCAATACAGCGGTTCCCAATCGCGGCAACGATATCTACGGACAACGCGTGGATCGCGATGGCGCGCTGTTGGGAACCGGTCCTGACGTCAACTTCCCCATCAGCACGGCAACGGGTCCGCAGTTCCGGCCGGATGTGGCCTTTGCCGGCCGGGCCGGGCAGGAATCCTACCTGGTCGTCTGGAACGATGAGCGCGTCGACACGGAGCAGGGCATCCATGGGCAACGCGTCGGATTGAATGGCGCCCTGCTGGACAATCCCGGCACCCCGCTGCCGGAAATCGATCCCGACATCAATTTCGTGATCATGCGTGAAGGCGTCAGGGACAACCAAGATCCCAGGGTTGCGTACAACGAGGATCTGGATGAGTACCTGGTGGTCTGGAACCGGGAAAGACTAGGCGGCAGTTACCATGAGGTCTCCGGGCAGCGCGTCGATTACGACGGCGACCTGCTCGACAATCCTCACACTCCAGAAGACGAAAGCACCTTGAATACAGCCTTTGCCATCGCCGGTGTCCACAGCCGCAAGCTTTACCCTGACGTTACCTACCATAGCGGCAGCCGCCAATATCTGGTCGTGTGGGCGGATTATCGCTACATCTATACCTCCGGCGCCGATATCTACGGCGCGCGGGTCAGCGCTACCGGCGCCCTGGCTTCCCAAGGGGACTTCGTCATCGGCCAGACGATCGACGAAGAGCAGTACGGCGCGCTGGCAGCAGATCCGGCTAACAACCAGTATTTTGTCGTGTGGCAAGGCGGCATGAACATCCACGGGCAACGAGTCTGGTGGCCTGGGCTGTTGATCCGGCAGAACTTCGTGATCTCCACCGCGCCGGTGTCCCAAGAATTCCCGGCCGTGGCCTTCAACAACCGTGACAACGCGTATCTGGCGATCTGGTACGACGAACGAGACCCGGCCCATCCGGCCATTTACGGGCAGCGCTATGACGCCGAGGGCATATCGCAAGGCCACAACTTTATTGTCACCCAGGGCTACGTAGAGCCGGGCACGCCGGCGCTGGCGTACAACTCGCTCGACAATTTCTATGTCGCACTGTGGGAAAGTACCTATGGGATCCGCATGGTCGAAGTGAGCGCGCACGGCGTGACCCAGATGCCGTTCAACGTCGTAGATGGCGCCCATCCCGCGCTCGCGTACAACGCGACCCGCAACGATTTTCTGGCCGTCTACGAAGTTGGCAGCGACCTCTACGGTTCCCACATCGCAAAGCAACCGACGGGCTACTGGCACATCGGGAACAGCTTCCCTATCTGCACGGACACGGGAGAGCAGACTTTTCCCGACGTCGTCTATAACCCGGATGACGATGAATTCCTGGTGGTCTGGGAAGACACGCGCGATGGCTACAAGGACATCTACGGGCGGCGCGTAGGCCCGGCAGAGAATCCCCTGGGAACCGCCTTTGCCATCAACAACGCGTTTGACGATCAGGAAGCGCCCGCCGTGACCTATAACCCGGAGGCCGGCGAGTACTTCGTGGCCTGGAGCCACAACAACCTGCTCTCCGACGCTGACGCCGACATCATCGGGCAGCGGGTAGCTGGAACCGGGACGCTCGTGGGCGCCCCCATCGAGATCTCAACCTCGGCTGGCGATGACCAACAGATCTATCCAACGGTGGCTTACGTCGAAGATCTGAACCGCTATCGCGTGATCTGGCAAGACAACCGCGACGACGCCGCGCACGGCGCCGGGTGGGACCTGCGCGGTCAATGGGTCTCGGCCGGCGGCGCCGTCCTGGGGCTTTTCGACGATCCCCTCAGCCGCATGCCCGGCTGGCAGCAATACCCGGCGCTCGCCGCCGCCGACTTCGCGCAGGCCCTCGTCGTCTGGCAGGATGGCCGGAACGGCGTCGATACCGACGTCTACGGGCGGTTGGGCGCCATCGATACCACAGCGCCGCGCGCGCGCTTCACGGTCGAGCCCAGCATCGGAGAAGCCGGCGCGACGTTCGCGTTCAATGCCTTCCCCAGCCGGGATGATACCACGCCACGCGGCGCCCTCCTGGTACGGTGGGATCTCAACAGCGACGGGGTATGGGATCCGGACGATAGTCTCAGCTTTGAGAAGTACATCACGCGCACGGTTATGCTACCCGGAACGTACACCGTCACCCTCGAAGTGTGGGACCTGGGCTGGCTCACCGACACAGTCAGCCACCAGATCGAGGTACTCCCGGCTGCCCAGACCGTGGCGGCTGCGCCTCCCACCACCACGTTGACCGTCTCGCCGGTTATGGCGACCGCCGGGACCGTTTTCGCCCTGGATGGCGCCGCTTCGACAGGATCAGGGCAGCTGCAAGCGCGCTGGGACTGGGAAAACGATGGCCTATTCGACACCGCGTTCAACACCGTGCTCACTGCCACGCACGTCTATACCACAGCCGGCGACGTCACAGTGCGGCTCGA
Organism: Anaerolineae bacterium; assembly: GCA_016926915.1. Taxonomy (GTDB): domain Bacteria; phylum Chloroflexota; class Anaerolineae; order B4-G1; family SLSP01; genus JAFGNR01. Next base: position 2,576 of record JAFGNR010000370.1, on the reverse strand, counting down.
AGTGCAAGACGGCACGGGTCTCACACGCTCAGCAACTCAAAATCTGGTCATCCGGCCCGCGGCTATCAGCGACCTGGAGGTGCTGCCAGGAGAGGTGCGCGTCGCGCCCAACGCGGTCGTGCACTTCAAGACAAAAGCAAAGGATGCTTATGAGAACGTGATGTACCATGCCAACGTTGTCTGGTCGCTGGCCCACGCGCAGGCGGGCGCCTTGAGCGCCACCGGCGTCTTCACCGCCGGGATCGAGACGGGGGCGTATCCCAATGCCGTGCGCGCTACAGCCAACACTATCAGCGACGCCGCCGATGTGATCATTGCCTGGCCCAACCACGTCTATCTCCCTATCCTGATGAAGCTGGCGCCCTGACACAAAAGTGCGTCCCACTGAAGAAAGTAGGACGCACTTGATTGATCCGCAGGTGCGTCCCACCGGGGAAGGTGGGACGCACCTGGCAATTATTACCCCAGAACCGCTTTTACCTGATCCACCACGTGCTCTACGTCGGGATGCGCGTAGGCTTCCACCTCGCCCGCGTCCGAAAGCCGCGTCAGCTCCGAATCGAGACCCAGACGCCCCAGGAAACGCGTATCGAAGGCCGACGCCATCTCGGCCGTGCGTCCCTTCCCGAAGATCTCGTGGCGCTCTCCGCAGTGAGGGCAGATGACGTAACTCATGTTCTCGATGATGCCGAAGATCGGGATCTCCAGCTGGGCGGCCATCTTGGCGGCTTTTCGCACCACCATATCCGCCAGCTCCTGCGGGGATGTGACGATAACGACGCCGTTCACGGGCAGCGACTGCATGACCGTCAGGGCCGCGTCCGACGTACCCGGCGGCAAATCCACGATCAACACATCCAGGTCGCCCCAGAAAACATCATTCCAGAATTGCTTGATAGCGCCGGCAATCAGTGGGCCGCGCCAGATGACGGCGTCGTCATCGTTGGGCAGCAGCAGATTGATCGACATAATCTTGATTCCCCCGCCGGTATTCGGGGGCACAATCCCCAAAGGCCCCATGACGGGCGCCTCGTGAACGCCGAAAAGCTTGGGAATACTGGGACCGGTGATGTCGGCATCGAGCACGCCGATGCGCAATCCGTTGCGACGCAGACCGGCAGCCAGCAGCGCCGCAGCGGTGGACTTCCCCACCCCGCCCTTGCCGCTCATAACAGCGACGACAGCTTTCACCTTGTTCATGCTCCCCGCGAGGGACTGCTGCGGCTGGGTCTTGCGCTCCGCCCGTAGCTTCGCCATCAGCCGGTCTTTCTCCTCCGGCGTCATCGCATCCAGCACGATGTTCACCTGCAACCCTTCGGCCAGGGCATCCACCGCCCGCGCTGCATCCTGGGCAATCGTATCTTGCAGCGGGCAATTCGGCACCGTCAGGGCAATCGTGACCTTGACATCAGCGCCATCGACAGCGACCTCGCGGACCATGCCCAGGTCCACGATATTGCGATGGATTTCGGGATCCATGACGTGTCGCAATGCGTCCATCACCTGTTCAACCGTTACCACAAAACGCCTCCTTCAGAATATTTGACAGGATTTACCAGATTTACAGGATAGCTATCCTGGAATCCACTTCAGCGCGCCGGCAAGCCCGCGGGCGTCGACACACCAAGTTAATGCGGGCCAATCTTCGAGGGGAGCGCCTGCGACGCCTCGACCTTCTCCTCTTCGCCGTTCGGAACGGCCCAAATGCGCTCGGGCGACACCAGACGATCGATGAAGAGCACCCCCTCCGTGTGATCGATCTCGTGCTGGAAGACGCGGGCCAGCAGTCCTTCGGCGCGTAGCCGCAGCCGCTTACCGTCCGGACCCAGACCGCGCACCACCACCGACGTCGCGCGCTCCACTTCCCCCACGTAGCCGGGGATCGAAAGGCAACCCTCGATGCCCGGTTCCGCGTCCGAAGAGGCCCGTTGGATTTGGGGATTGAGCACCACATAGCGTTGCCCGCTGCCTGGATCTTCCTCATCTTCGGGCAGTTCAACGACAATGAGATTCAGCAGCTCCCCTACCTGCACCGCCGCCAGCCCGATGCCATCATTGGCATGCATCGTCTCGATCATATCCGCAATCAACGTTTGAATCTCTGGGGTGACCTTCTCGACGTCTTGGGACTGACGTCGCAATCGCTCGTCCCCCACGGTCACTACAGTCCGTAAAGCCACGTCGCCAACCTCCTATCACGGTCTCGCAGGGCCAGGCGGCGCCGAAGCCGCCCCCCCCTTCAAATTATCATAAATTGCAAACCAGCTGAGCAACTCCTGCTGGCGTCGCTGCGCCTCCCGCTGCATCTTGCGCTGCTCGAAAGCCTGCTGGCGTTTCGAAATCTCGGCCCGCACCTTGTCCGGGTGCCGGACAAACTGCAACTCGAACTTTCCCTGTTCCCCGGCCGTCTCCAACGTCACGTGGCCGTACTTGAACACCCGGGAAATGGGATCGGGAAAATCGGAACTGATATTCTGAATCCGATCCAGCGATGCATCCCGGCGTTTCATGCGCCCCATAAGGGGCTCGCGGTCCACGTGAATGATACGATTAGGCGTGATCTCGAAGAAGTCGTT
>JAFGNR010000369.1 GCA_016926915.1 Anaerolineae bacterium | reverse complement strand
CTTTATCAATTCGGGCGTGAATGGGGCTGGGTTGGAGAGCATGCCCTTGGAGTTGGCCATGTTGGTGGCTTCCGCGGTGGGACGCGCGTGGCCGCTGGCCGCGCCTTTCATCGGTGCGTTGGGATCGTTTATCTCCGGCAGCGCTACCTTCAGCAATATGATGTTTTCCCTTCTGCAATTCAGCGTCGCCCAGCAGGTGTCGCTGGCGCCCCGGGTCGTGCTGGCGCTACAGATGCTAGGCGCAAATGCCGGCAATATGATCTGTGTGGCCAACGTGGTGGCGGCGGCCTCCGTGGTTGGGCTGCTGGGCCAGGAAGGGCGGATTATCCGGCTGACTCTGCCGCCGATGGTCGCCTACTGCGTTGCCGCGGGTCTCATCGGCTTGCTGCTGGCGCTGGCATCGTAAACAGTGCACGTTAGGGGGAGAGAGGGCATGATGGGGGGAGCGCGAGGGGCGGTTCGAGATGCACCGGGGCTTGCAAAAAGCCTCCTATTCCTGCTGGCTCTCACGCTGCTTGCCGCGTGCGCCGCCTCGCCGGCGCTGCCGTCTCCACCTGTCCTGGTCTGCGATACCCCCGTTGCTACACCCAAGCCGGCGACGCTGTCTGAGGGGTGGCGTTTCCGTACCGATCCTCAGGATGTGGGACTGGCAGACGGTTGGTATGAAGCCGGGCACGATGACGCCGGTTGGCAGGCATTGACCCCAGGCCGGCCCTGGGAATTCGACGGCATCGATTACGACGGCGTGGCCTGGTATCGCTTGCGCACCACCTTGCCTGATTGGTCGCAGGTCTACGCCGGCTTTGGGGGCGTCGATGATGCGGCGACGCTTTGGGTGAATGGCGCTGCGGTTGGATCGTGGGGCGCGGCGGAATCGTTGCCGATCTTTGTTGAGCTAACCGCTCATGCAGACCCCGGGAGCGAAGTGGTGCTGGCGTTCCGCATTAAAGATGAGGGAATTTATGGCGGACTGAAGCAGCCGGTAGTGCTGGGACCGGACGTGGTTTCGGTGATGGATGGCGCGCAATTTACAGTGTGGCAGGCTCACGCGCATCCTGACTGGCCGCTGCCGTCTTGGTCGCGCGGCGCGCCCCTGGCCTGGACCATGACCGGCGCCTTGAGCGGCGATGACGAAGCCCTGATGTCCTCCGGCGGCGCGATTGCGCCCTGGTCCACTGCCCCTACTGTCATCCTCTGGCTGTACGATCCGGCAACCGGCGCACTGCACACCCCCACCCAGGACGCATTGACCTTCTCACTGGTCGCTGAGACGTTGCCCATACCGCGCTTCACGTGGGCTCTGGAAGGCGCCACGGCGCGTGGGGTGCTTTTTCACGACGCGACGGATGACGCCGTGCGTTTTCACGTGACGGTGACCAATGAGGGTGCTGCCGCGCGTGACCTCTCTCTTTTCGTGGCGGTGCAGCCTAGCGCCATCAATACCCAATCGCGCTTGATTCGCAGCGCAGCGGTCCAGGATGCCGCGTGGCTCTGGATCAACGCTGCGCCGTTCCTGGCGGCGGCGGCGCCCGCCGACGCCGCTGGCGTGGGCACACGCGCCGAAGTGATGCGCGCTGCCATCTCAGGTGCGGCGCCAGACGCGCCAACCGTTTGTGATCCCGTGGGCAACGGCGCGGCCGTGTTGCGTTACGATCTATCGCTGGGCGCCGGCGCAGCGCGCGACCTCGATTTCGCTTTCCCTTCCCGTCCCGGCGATCCTTTTCCCCCTGCCGGCGTGAACGTCTTGGATCGCCTGGCACAGACCCAAGCGCTCTGGACTCAGGAAACACAACGGGCTTCGCTTACCGTGCCCGACACGCTGGTGAGCGCCGGCGTCCCGGCATCGGTGGGCTACCTGTTGTTGGCGCTGGATGCCGATGGCCCGCATCCCGGCCCGTTGGCCCACGACGCGGTCTGGGTGCGGGATGCCGCCTATATCGGGTTGGCTTTGCTTCAGATGGGCCACGCCGACGTGGTGGGCGCCTATATCCCGGAGATTCTGGCGGCGCAAGAGGCCGATGGGCGCATTCCGCCGATCCAGGGACCTCTCGCCCCCTGGGATGACGATGAATGGGATGCCCAGGGGCAGATTCTCTTTCTGGCGATGGCTTATTATCGCTTTACCGGCGATGGCGAAGCCCTGTTGGAATGGTATCCGGCGCTACGGGCTGCTGCGCGTTTCCTGGTGGAGCTGCGGGCTGCCGAAAGCGCACCGGCGGGACCGGCGGCAGGGCTGCTGCCCCCTAGCAAGAGCGTCGAAGACATTGGCCCACCGGATTGGCGTCACTATTGGGATAACTTCTGGGCGGTGGCCGGGCTGGAATCGGCAGCCTATGTGGCGGGCGTTCTGGGAGAAGGGCCGGACGCGGTTTGGATGCAGGACGAGGCCGACGCGCTCCGGGACGCCATCGTCGCTTCCATCGAGGCCGTGATGGGGCCTGATCCTGCCTATATCCCCAGCGCCGTTGAGAATCTGGAGGGCCCTTCCATGGCGCGGGGAACCGTCCCCGCCCTGTGGCCTTACGAGGTCTTCTCGCCGGACGATCCGCTTCTGCAGCGGGCATTCGATTACTATCACCAGAACTGGATTGCGCCCTACGAAGGGGGCTTCCTGCACCGCGAGGCGCAGTTCTGGCCCTATGGCGGTCTGGAATTGGCCCACGCTTACCTGCGACTGGGGCGCGGCGACGTCTTGCACCAGATTCTCGG
>JAFGNR010000368.1 GCA_016926915.1 Anaerolineae bacterium | reverse complement strand
GGCTGGCGCCGTTTTCGACGACGCCTCAGACACACGTGGCAAGCGTTTCGAGCGCCGGAATACTGCACGTTTCCCTAATCACGGCAGCAGATGCGTCGCGTTCCCTTATGAAGATGGCAACTCACGAGGCAAACGCAAAACTAATACACTGGCTAACGCCATCACGCCCCCACCAACAAGAAATGGGGTCTGTAACGAAAACCAGCGCGCCAGCCAGCCTCCGGCAAAAGGACCGCTGGCGTTGGAGAGCGATACGGCCAACGTATCCAGGCCATACGCGGTTCCCGAGCGCCCTTCAGGCGCTAGGCGTCCCACATACGCACTGATGGTCGCGAGCGTCCCGCCGGTGGCAATTCCTAGAAACGCCTGCCAGATTGCCAACAGCATGTAATTCGCAGCCACACCTTGCAGAATCAAGCACATCCCTCCGACAATGCCGCACACCACCAGAATCCACCGCCCTCCGCGCCGGTCTGCCAGCCGTCCCAATACCGGGGCCGCCACAGCTGCCGTGACGCCCGATACCGTTGTAAGGAGACCCGACGCCGACCCTAGCAAGGTGGTCTCCTGCGGTAACAGCTCCTGTACCAAGAGCGGTTGGACGGGAGTAGACATACGAATGCCGACGCGCAGGGCAAATCGCACCAGGAGCACCAAGCCCAATAGGGACCCACCAAGCACAAAAGCGAAATCTTGACGGAGACGCCCCAATAACGATCCCGATTCGACATCTACTGCGGGTGTAAAGGTCTCCTTGACGAAAACAGTGATTAGGATCCCTCCCAACAGCAACAACACCGCTGTCAGCCAAAACACAGGACGGTATCCCAGCTGGTCCGCCACGAAGCCCCCAAACAGCGGGCCCAAGGACTGTCCCAGAAAGATCGCGAGCTGGAGCTGCCCCAAGGTTTCTCCCAGACGCTCCTGCGGCGTATCACTCGCCACCAGCGTCGTCGACGCCGCAACGGTGCCGGTTAGCCCTCCTTGAATAAACCGCAGAAGCGCCAGCTGTTCCACCGTGCGAGCAAAGCCCATGAACAGAATGACCAGACAGCCGCCGAACATAGCGCGCTCCACCATCACCTTGCGACCATAACGATCACTCAGCGCCCCCCAGAGAGGTCCCATGAAAGCCATAGCAAACGCCGGGGCCGAAGACACCATGCCTGACCAGGTTGTCACAGCATCACCCTCCACGCCGAGATGTTGAACGTAGTAAGGCAAAATCGGCATAAAAGCCGCAAATCCCATAATAGCCAACAATTCCGCTGCCCAAACTGCTCTCAAGTTGCGACGCCACGTTCGGTTCATGAGGTCCTCCGGTGCTCAGATTTCAACCACAGCAACAACTTAGATTAGCTAAGCATAACACTGACGGTGTCGTTGGCAACCAGCGCGTGCGATTGGCAAAATTCACCAATGACGTGGAGCAAGGGGAAGAGCTCCAAGAACGCCACACATTGCCACACACACCGGCGCGACTATAATCTGAGCTGCACTGGCAAGGTGCACAGAGTGCGCACCCAGGTAATCAACCATCACTTGAGGATCGAAACACGTATGAACAACGGAACATCACGCTCACAAGGACTCGCCGTCGGACAAGCATTGCTGATCCTGGCTCTTCTGATCTGGTTCTGGCTGGCGCCCATCATTGCCACATGGTTAGGACAACTCCTGGCGGAAGCGCTGGATCTCGCCAGTATATCCGGGTTCTCCCTAATCGGAATCACGGCTTTGTGGGCGCCTCCCCTGCTTGGCGTACTGTTCTTCAGTAGACGCCGGGCCGGTTGGCGTCCAGTCGCCGCAACCGTCGCCGTCTTGGCTATAGCCTCGGGGTTTGCGCTCCTGGATGCTATCGTGAAAGCAGTTATTTCGGAAGTCACAATGCTGCAAGCAATGCTCCGGCTGGCGCTCCTGCTCCCCTACACCTTATTCGCGATGCGGTTTGTCCCGGCGCTCGTGCAAGAGGTCAGTAGAGAGCACCGTTTCGTCGGACTCGAACGGGGCAACCGAACCGCATTGTGGGCCGCGCTGGCCCTGGCAGCACTGGCGACCCTTCCCTGGCCGGTAACAGGAGCCTTAGGGGATAGCCTGGCTTCCGCCGCCATTCTCGTACAAACGCTGGCGGGGAGTGTCCCCGTAATCTTTCTGGTATGGGGTTTGGCATTCACGTTCCTGACATCCATCTATCGTCGTGGCTGGGCCGCCGCCCTGGTGACGTTGGCCCTCTATGGCGGGCTGATGATGGCCCGTGTCCTGCCCTCTGGGAATTGGGATGCGTTGGGCAACGCGTTTGCAGTGCTCCCGCTGGGGCTGCTCCTCACTGAACTGCGCGCTCGCAACGGAGGACTGCTGGCGCTCCTTGCACTAGCCCTCCCTTACTCACTGCTGCCGCAGCTCTTCGTCGATCCCAGGGACATCGCCATGCAGGGTGTCCCGGAGCTCCAACACATCCTGGCGTATATCGTGATCTGGAGCTTTACAGGGCTTTCCGGGATCATCCTGTGGGGGGTGCGCCAGATCGTCAATTACCGGGCCAGGGAGCGGATAAAGCCAGCATTCCAGTGGCGCACATTCACCCTGCTTGCCGCCGGGGCCTGCTGGGTTCTGTGGGGGGGCCTCTATCTTCTGGTCGGGAGTCCTGGATTTGCCAACGATAGCTTCCTGATCATTATGGAAGAACAAACCGATCTGTCCTTTGCGCAGAACGCATCCGAACGGGAAGCCCGCATCGCGGCGGTGCGCGAAGCCCTGATTGCTACAGCAGAACGCACCCAGGCGCCTATACGCTCCGATCTGGAACGGCGCGGCCTTGCGTACCGCCCCTACTACATCATCAATATGATCCGTGTCGAGACAAACTCCCCACGCCTGGCCCGGCAGCTGGAGTCCCTACCGGGCGTGGCAGAAGTGATCCGCAATCCAAATGTCCGCGAATACTTGTACCGCATCCCCATACCCTATGGCTCCGATACCGAACCGGC
>JAFGNR010000011.1 GCA_016926915.1 Anaerolineae bacterium | reverse complement strand
GGGATATTGCGCACCAGTAGCTCCCCATTCCGGTCGTAGATGATCCCGCGTGGAGGGGAGATGTTGACCACGCGGAATTGTTGTTCCTCGGCCTCCGCGACGTAGAAGCCGCGTTCCAGGAATTGCAGCTGCCAGAGACGGATCACGAAAATGCCCAGCACGAGCAAGATACCCCAGCCAAACAGCGCCATGCGCGGCGCGCGCTGAATCCAGGAGGGCTGTGATGGGCCCTGTGTGGTATCGTGCAAGGTAGTTCTCATGCGCCCATTCCTCCCCGGGCCTGCGACCGCCGGTGAAACCATACCAGGAAGACGAAACTGAAGGGGGAAAGGATGAAGTTGAGCAGGGCGGCAGGCCCAATGACATTGGTGAAAGCGCCTTCGATATCGACGCCGTAACCCAGCAGGAGCATGATGGTCGCCAGCAAAGCATGCCCCAGCAGTGTGCTCAGGGCCGCCATCAGCGCCAGGCGGATGCTCGTCGGGCCAAGTCGCTGCACCCATCCCTGCCCCGCGATCAACCCCACAGCCGTGAGCGTCACAGTCCACACACCGAAAGGGCCGCCGGATAATGAGTCCATGAAGGCGCCGCCGATGAATCCCCACAGCACGCCCTCGTTGAGACCGCGAATGATGGCCCAGGTGACGACCAGGAGCAGCACCAGATCAGGGCGCCCGCCGAGAATACGCAAGTCTTCGATCCAGGTACTCTGGAGAACTGCACCTACAAGGAGGATCGGCACGCCGAAATAGAGGCTCATTCTTCCCCCTCGAACAATTCCTCTACCGGCGGGCGATCGAATTCGGTGATGACCACGACGACTTCCAGCTTGCGGAAGTCGAGGGCCGGACGGATGAGCGCTTCCTGAAACAGGGCGGATTCTTCGTAGGTCAAGCTTTCCACTTGTCCCAAGATCAACCCCTTGGGTAATAACCCTCCCAGGCCCGACGTGATGACAATTTCATTGTCTCCAACTGTTTCGTCGGGGAGTATCTCAGTGAGGATCAAGGCGCCATCTTCTTTTCCTACAACCATTCCGGTGATGCGTGAGTCCTGCAGCAGGGCTGCCACCTGACTCTGGGGGTCGTTGATCAACTGCACGTAAGCCAGGTGGGCAGAAACACGGGCCACGCGGCCTACGAGAGCTGCGCCGCTGGTCACCACCGGCATCCCGACGGCAACGCCGTTCCGGGAGCCCACATTGATGATCAGATAACGCAGATAGGGGTTGGTGTCCTCGCCGATCACCTCCCCGCATGGATAGACCTCGCAGCCGCGCTCTACAACATCGGCCCCGATGAGGGCATAGGTGGGGTTATCGGATTTGAAGCTCAACAGTTCCCGGAGCTGCTGGTTTTCGGCAACGTATTGTTCTTGCAGGCGGATATTCTCGATGCGGAGAGCATCGTTGGTTTGTTGGAGGCGCTCGACTTCCGCCTGAAGCTCACGTACATCGCGGATGGTTTTGAACAACCCTCCGATGTTGGTGACCAGGTTGGATAGCCCGCGCTCCACTGGCGAGATCACGAACCCCAAGACGCTTTCCAGGGGGCCAAGCGCTCCTGCCCCATGGAGGGCCAGGAGGAGTAACGCGATGACGAGCGCTGCGTAGGGCCACCACGCACGGCCTTGCCGCATTAGTGCGCCCTCGAACGTGTCATATTAAACTTCAGGAACTGCTGCCTCCGGACGCTAACGATCTTCTGGTGAGAGGGTCTGTCGTAGCGCCTCGAAATTCTCTAACACCATGCCGGCGCCACGGGCCACGCACGTCATGGAGTCCTGGGCCAGCCAGGTGCGGATGTGGGTGACTTCACCGATGCGCTCGGTCAGTCCTTTGAGCTGCCCGCCGCCGCCGGCGAGACAGATACCGGTCTCCATTAGATCGGCGACCAACTCCGGCGGCGTCTCGTCCAGGGTATCCCGCACGATGTCGACGATGATGTTGATAGAGCGGGACAGGGCTTCGCGAATCTCGATACTGCTGATCTCGATCTCCTCCGGGAGGCCGGTGATCAAGTTGCGACCGCGCATGGCCATGATGGTCTCTTCGGGTAGTGGATAGGCCGAACCGATGTTGATCTTGATGCGTTCGCCCATGCGCTCGCTGATGGCCAGATTATACTTCTGGCGCGCATATTGCACGATATCCTCGTCTAGCTCGTCGCCGGCAATGCGGATGCTTTTACTGACGACGATGCCGCCCAGCGCGAAGACTCCGACTTCGGTAGTGCCGCCGCCGATGTCCACGATCATGCTGCCTTGTGCTTCGGTGACCGGCAATCCCGCGCCGATGGCTGCCGCGATCGGCTCTTCGATCAGGTAGGCCTCTCGCGCGCCGGCGGCCAGCGCCGCATCCTTCACGGCGCGTTTTTCCACTTCGGTGACGCCGCTGGGGATACCAACCACGACGCGCGGTCGTGGGGCGATGAAGACTTGTTGGTGGGCGCGTTTGATGAAGTGTTCGAGCATGGCTTGCGTGATGTCGAACTCCGAGATCACGCCATCGCGGAGCGGGCGAATCGCTACGATGTGCCCCGGCGTCTTACCCACCATCTCTTTTGCTTGAGCGCCGATGGCCAGCACCGTGCGACGACCTTTTTCGATTGCCACCCAGGAGGGCTCATTGATGACGATGCCCTTACCCCGGACATATACCAGGGTGTTTGCTGTGCCCAGGTCGATACCAATGTCTAGGGAAAACAGCCCTAGAAGTGCATTCAACGGATTAAACACAGATTGCCTCTGTTTCATAGTCGGCGTCTGTGCGCCGATTTATGGTTTCTAACTTCTCAGATACCAGACGCAATTATACCATAAGCAAAAGGTAGGGCAATGGATCGCAAAGGAAGCGAACCGGTTGCGGGCTTCAAGGCATAGTATGAGCCAACCGTTCCACATCGGCGAGAGTCAGTGCCCGGGAGATGTTTTGCACGAAAGTACGCGGCGTTTCACTGATTGCCCAGATGCGCCGCACGACCGGCCCAATTGGGTCGGCTCCCGACGCGCCGGGGGCGCTGGCGTACGCTCCGTGAAAGGCAAAGTAAGCCTGGTTGAGCCGTCGCAGATTGTATCCCTGTTCCACGAAGTAGCGGCGCCGCGCTTCCATGTAGGCCTCGGCTTCCTCGGTCTGGCCATCTGCCAGCATTTGGTCGACGTTGATACGGGTCTCGTGCATCTCGGCGCGGAAATCGAATGCCGGCGGCAGCGGTTCGCCGCCGGATTGCTCTCGCGTCAGGGGGTCCGGGAGGGTTTTGGGACGGTCGAGAAGAGGGGCATAGAAGCGCCGGACCACTTCCTGACCGGCCCAATTGCCGACGAGGGAGGCGGTTGTCTCGTTGATGGTGCGGGTCTCTGCCGACTCGCCGTAGTTCCATCCCAGGGGCGCCTGCATCAGGTAATGGTGGGTCCACTCGTGGGCGATGACATCCGTCACCCAGTCAATTGAACTGCTTTCCAGCAGCATGGCCGGATACGCCGAGAGTCCCCCAATACCGGTGACGTAGGCGGAGAGCGTTTCCTCTGCGGTCATGATGATCTCTTCTAACGTTTGCCGCTCGGAAGTGGTCAGGCCGGCGACCAGTTCGGCCTGAAATAGACTCTCGATGCGCTCGCGCGGCGAGACGATCAACAGGTAGGGTAACGGGGTGAAAGCGCCGCTCACCGGCGGCAGGATTTGTTCAAAGGGGCCGAACCCTCCGGCGTTCAAAACCACGCTGACCTGCTGCTCCAGGATGGCTTCTGCAACGGGCGCCTGTTGGTTGAGTGCTGCGCGTCTTTCTGCCAGCTCGCGTTGCTGGGCGCGCATCGCCAGGTCCGGGTCCTGGATGTCCGGATCGACATAGACCTTCTCGATGTCGTTGGATAGGGCGCTTGCTGCCGCTACCTGATCCAGATAGTCCAACACCAGGCGCGATTGCTCCGGGTCTTCCATGAATCGCTGCGGCGCCAGCAGTCCGTAGGCGGCCTTGCGCGCCAGGGCTTGCAACTCCCAGGAGAAGAAATCGAACCGTTGCCCTGTGCTCAGGATGCGCAGCCGGAGTTTAGTATCTGTGGTATTGGGCGCCTCTCCGGTCAACACCAGGACCAGGAGCAACAGCCCCAACACCAGGTTGCCCCACCGTCGCAGCCAGTTTAGTAAGAATTTCATCGTTGAAATGAGTTTATGCGAAAACCCGGTTTCGTCAAGTCCAGGGGGCTTCTTGGCGGATTTGCGCGCGGGCCATTTGCCTGTCGTGGAACTTGCTAAAATGCCTCTCCTCCTTTATAGTTAGGCGCAGTTGACGTGTGCGTAGCCTTGCCGGCATACCTGGACTGGCATCGCTGTTGCGATCCATGAAACCGGGTTCCGGCCAGTGAGGAGACTTGGATGGAGATTGGAATTGTTCGACCTGTAGATATCAACGCTGAAGTACAGCGGGCATATCTTGATTATGCGATGAGCGTCATTGTGTCGCGGGCTATTCCGGATGCGCGCGACGGTCTCAAGCCGGTGCAACGTCGCATTCTCTACGCGATGTACGATATGGGAATCCGCCCGACGACGGCATACAAGAAATCCGCGCGTATCGTCGGCGAGGTTCTGGGTAAGTATCACCCGCACGGCGACGCTGCCGTCTACGACGCCATGGCGCGGCTCGCCCAGGATTTCTCGGTCCGGTATATGCTGGTGGATGGGCAGGGTAACTTTGGCTCCATCGATGGCGACCCGCCGGCCGCGATGCGCTATACCGAGGCGCGGTTGGCTGCGATTTCCCTGGAAGCTCTGCGGGATATCGACAAGGCTACGGTGGATTGGACGGACAATTTCGACGGGACGCTTACGGAGCCGGTGGTTTTGCCCGCCAATCTCCCGAATCTGTTGGTGAATGGGGCTTCGGGTATCGCGGTGGGTATGTCCACCAATATCCCGCCTCACAATCTCGGCGAAGTGGTCGACGCGTTGGTCTATTTGCTCGACAACTGGGCGAAGCAGGAGGATATCGGCGTCGAGGAGCTGCTGCAATTCATTCTAGGGCCGGATTTTCCGACCGGAGCGCTGGTCTACCGGCGAGAACGGGCCGATGGCGATGACGGATTGCTCAAGGCTTACGCCACGGGACGCGGGCGGGTCACGATTCGGGCGCGCGCGCATACCGAGGAGCTCAAGGGCGGTCGCGAGTGCATTGTCATTACGGAGATCCCCTATCAGATCAACCGGACCTCTTTGATCGAGAGTATCGCCAAGCTGGCCCGCTCGGGAAAATTGGAGGGGATTTCGGACCTGCGAGATGAGTCGGATCGCCAGGGTATGCGGCTGGTCATCGACCTGGGGCGCGGCGCCGATCCCGACAAGATTCTGCGGGACCTCTACGCGCACACGACGTTGGAGACGCGCTTTGGCATCATTCTGCTGGCCCTGGTCAACGGGGAGCCGCGTGTGCTTTCGCTCAAAAAGGCGTTGTTAGTCTTCCTCGACCACCGGCTGGAAGTGCTGCGGCGTCGCTCCGAACATGATCTGGAACAGGCCCGGCGCCGCGCGCATATTGTCGAAGGGCTGCTGATCGCGCTCGACAACCTTGATGAGATCATCGACACGATCCGGCGTTCGCGCACTGTCGAGACCGCGCGCGCGAATCTCTGCCGCAAGTTCAAACTCTCCGAGGAACAGGCGCAGGCGATTCTTGATATGCCGCTCAAACGACTGGCTGCTCTGGAACGCCGGAAGCTTCAGGACGAGTTCAAGGAACTCCAGGCGACCATCCACGACCTGGAAGCCTTGCTGAAGTCGCCGGAGAAGCAGCGCGCGGTCATTCGCCAGGAGTTGTTGGCGGTCAAGGAGCACTATGCGGATCCGCGCCGTACACACATCCTGGATGTGAAAGGCGAGAAGGTCGATCTGGATGCGTTGATCCCGGATGAGCCGGTTTGGGTCATGGTCGGGCGCGACGGATTGGTAGGTCGCGCGCCTGACGAAGGGAAGCCGCCCCGCGTTCCTTCGCGTCCCAAGGCGGTTCCTGTCGCGTTCGTCAGTGCCTCGACGCGCGACACGCTCTATCTGTTCACGGCAGAAGGAACGGCGGTGGCCTTACCGGTGCATCAGGTCCCCGAGGGGGAGGTCTGGCAAGGAGAGGGGGCGCAATTCAGCACGTTGACCCGTCTCGAGGACGAAGAAGTCATTGCGGCCTTGGCCTTACCGTCAGAACCGCCTGAAGGTGGGGCGTTGTTCTTTGCCACCGCCCTGGGGCAGGTGAAACGCATGTTATCGGAGGAGTTGCCGGGGGTGGGGCGTGAGCCTCTCCCCGTGATTCGTTTGGACGAAGGGGATTGGCTCGTCGGCTTGGCCTGGGTTGCCGAGAACGATGAAATTGTGTTGGGGGCTTCCAGTGGGCAGGGGATACGGTTTACCGTGTCAGAGGTGCGCCCTACCGGGGCCAGCGCTGGCGGCATGGCCGGCATGCGTCTGGGTGAAGCGGATGTTGTTGTCGGGCTGACCGTTGTTGGCTCGCGGGCGAAACTGGCGACGGTTACCGATGTGGGCATGGCCAAATGCACGATGTTTGACGACGTCCCCGGTCAGCGTCGCGGCGGCAAAGGGATTCAAATCGCCAAGGTCAATGGCGATGAACATCTGGCGGGTATCGGGACGGTGTTGAGGACATCGTACCTGGTGTTGGTGACGCAGCGCGCGGCGGCCAAAACCATTACGGCGCGGTCTGTGAAAGAGCAGGGCCGCGCAACGCGCGGCGCTGCGGTGATTGCCCTGCGCGACCATGACTTGGTGACCGGTGTGATCGTTCCTGAAAGCCGGATCGAAACTGAAGAAGAGGAATAACTATTTCGCTGTGGAACTGAGGGTAGTTCCGGGAGGAATTCGATGACGTATCGTGATGAGATGAAGGTCTGTGACAACTGCGGCAAGAAATTCGTGTTCCGCGTGGAGGACCAGCGCCGGCAGGCACAAATGGGATTCGATGTGACGGCTCCCGACCTCTGCGACGACTGCCGTCGCGAGCAACCTGCGCAACCGGGCTTGCATCCGGGAATCGTCAAATGGTATAGCAATGAAAAGTCGTTCGGCTTCATCATTCAGTCGGATGGCTCCGAGATCTTTTTCCACCGGAGCGGCGTCACGGGCGATCCCGAAAAAACGCTGCACGATGGAAGTGCGGTGTGGTACGAATTGCAGGAGACCGACCGGGGACCGCAGGCATATAACGTGCACGAACGCGAATAGGTTGGCTATGGGATAAGCCCTAAGGGGCGCGTCGACATGTGGCCCGGTGGAGGCATCTGAATGCGTATTGCACTCAGCGGCTGGTTCTGGAACCGTCCGGAGACGGGCAGCGGCCAATATCTGCGCCAGCTGCTCCATGAACTGGCGGGGGCGCATTCCGAGATCGACTGGCTTCTGGTTGCACCTCCCGCGCATGTAACGGGACAGCCGGCCGTACCCGGTAGTCACGTCATCCCGTTGCAGGCGCTACCGGGGCCGGTAGGCAAAGTGCTGTGGGAGCAGGTGATGCTGCCGGCGGCGGTGCGTCGCCTGGAGGTTCACCTGCTGCACGTCCCTTACTGGGCGCCGCCTGCGCTGGCTCCCTGTCCCACCGTGGTCACTATCCACGATCTGATTCCCCGTCTGCTGCCCCCTTATCGCGGGGGGCTAAACGGGCGACTCTATACCGGTCTCGTGAGCGCAACGGCGAAACGCGCCACGCGCCTTCTGACCGATTCCGAGGCGGCGCGGCGGGATATCGTGCAGACTCTCGGTATTCCGCCCGCGCGCGTGCGCGCGGTCTATCTGGCAGCTGCGCCGGTCTTTACCAGCGCGCCAGCTGCCGGGGATGCCGCCATCCTGGCGCGGTACGGTCTGCGGTCTGGGTACATCTTCTACCTGGGGGGATTCGACATCCGCAAGAATCTGGCGGCGGGATTCGCAGCTGCTGCGCGCGCGCTACCGGCGTGCGATCCCGCATTGCGGCTGGTGGTGGCCGGCAAGCTGCCAAGAGAAGACTCCACTTTTGCCCCCGACCCGCGCCGCCTGGCCCGCGAGGCCGGTTTGCGCGAATCCCAGGTGCGGTTTCTCGGCTACGTTGCCGACGCCGACAAACCGGCGCTGTACCGCGCTGCCCGCGCCTTCCTGTTCCCATCCCGGTATGAAGGCTTCGGACTGCCGCCGCTGGAAGCGCTGGCGTGCGGCGTGCCGGTGGTGGGCAGCGCCCGTTCCAGCCTGCCGGAGGTCGTAGGCGACGCCGGGGTGTTGGTCGATCCGGATGACGTCGTGGGGATGGCCCAGGCGCTGGCGCGTATCTGTACAGATGCGGACGTATACACGGAACTGCGCAACCGGGCGCTCCGTCAGGCAGCCGGCTTCTCCTGGACGAAGGCCGCTGCGGAGACCTTCGCGACCTATCGCGAGGCGTGGGGATTCTGAAAACACAGCTCTGAGGTCAGGCGCCGTGCAGCAGGGCAGCCCGGAGCAAGAGGCGCCGTTTGTGGGCGAAGCCCTGGCGCTGACCTGACCCGAAAACGATCCGTCCTTGGGACTCCCGAACGAATGACTGCGGCGTGTCGGTTGCCAGAACGTCGGCAGCATCCTCTGCAGTCGTTACTTCTAACAACACGGCATCTCCACAGCGACTCTCCGGCGTGAAAGCGCCGTCGCGGTCGATCCGCACGGCTATGAAGTAAGCGCCGGGCCTGGGCAGTAACAACGGGACCGTCTCGAGATCCAGGGGCGCCCACGTGGGACGGGCGTAGACGTCGACCATGCTCACCGGTAGACGTAGTCGCCCTAGATCGATCACCAGCGCATCGATTTCGGGGGCGTATCCGCCTGCCGCGGGCGTGAACAAGGGGACGATGATGGTACTGGTTCCCGGGCGGGTTTGCCCCCGAACGTCCACCAGCCTGGCGATCCAATGCCGCGCGGCCTGACACCTGGTAAGAACAGTATCCCCCAGATGGTGCATCCAATAGCGTTCGCTTTCCTCCAGCAAGGACTGCGCCTGCGCGAAATGCTGCATGGCTTTGTCATCGGCGTGGAGGATGTAGTGCACCACTGCTTCGAAGTAGAGGGCGATGCCCTCATTGTAGCGCGCCGTCGGCACGACCTGGTACTGCAGCCATTGTACGGCTGCCTGGAGTGCGTCCAGGGCATCTTCCCAGCGTTCCAGGCGGTGGAAGAGGTCGGCCCGGCACAGGTTGATGAGGGCCTCGGTGTAGCGGTCGCGCTGCCCGCGCGCCACGGCGAGCGCGTTGTCGGCCAGGTCCAGGGCGTCATCCAGGGTGACGTCGCCCCGGGGGACGATGCGCTGCAGGTGCAACAACTCTCGCAGGCTGGCAGGAATGTCGCTAAAGGCGGCCAGCTCGATGGGAAGCAATTGTGGGGGGACAAAGAGTCGGCGCATGGCTACTTGGTATCAGGCGGCGGCGGGAAAGCAAACTTACCTTCCGCTTTATCCGTCGTCTTCTCCTGGATTTCCTTTATGATTCGGCTGAGCGATTCGACCTGTTGGAAGATTGAACTACGGACAAGGGAGTCGGTTTCTTCGGCTAGCGCGCGCACAACGTCCAGGAAGCGCAGGAGAATGAGGGTCGGGGCCATTTTGAAATCCTCGCTGCTGGTTTCTTTCATACTTTCAACAACGGTGACGATCAGGTTTGCTTCTGCTTCCAGGCGCGCGAGTTTGAGGGTTTGCGTGCCGATCGCTTTCGCCGCTGCGGAATCCTTCGTTTCCTGAAGCTTCCATTTGGACCGCCATAGCTCGAGCCACTGTTTAGAGATGTCTTCTTCGAACGGCAGGATCGGCCCCAACTCCACGCGCTCCACCACGGTGGCGCTCTGGCGCCCCAGTCTCATGACCTCTGCCTGGATCTCGCGTTCGAGGGTTTCGAGGAGCGGCGAGCGCAGCGTTTCCGGGTTGAGGAGCTCATCGAGCCGGTATTGTTCGATGCGGTCGCGCACCTCGCCATCTAAAATCGCCTGCGCGATCCGGACGGTCCAATCCGTGAGCCGCTTTTCCCCGGTGGTGCGAAGCGCCACTTTGTTGGTGGAGACCTTGAGAATGGCGTCGTTCAAGGTTTCTTTGTTCAGCTCCCCCAGCTCTTTCTTCGAAAGATTGCCCCTCGTCGCCCTGAGTTTCTCGATTTCCTCCGGGAACAGCCCGCTCTTGATCCGGAATCGAACTTCTGCTTTGCAGTGGACCGGGATGCCGTCACGGGTATTGGCTTCTACGACGATCTCGCGCCGCTGGGGGCGCAGATCAACGACGTCCCAAACGTACTCGAAAGTATCCAACCGGTGCACGCCTGCCTGTCTCACTGCCTTCAGGAGACCTCCCTTGGCCGTGATGATGGCGGTATCGTGCCCGATTGCGATGTGTCCCGGCCCGCCGACGTTCAGCATGGTTTCCGGACCGTCCGGATTTGCGTGTCCTTCCCGGATCACGAGCGTCGGGGTTCTGGGGGGATCGACGTGGGCGCCGTAGAAAATGCGCTGAACAAATCCCTTTGCTTCCGGTTCTTCCAGACCGTACGCCTGGCGTACGAAGAGCACCAGAATATTGAAGACGGTCACGTATGCTATGATCAGGGTAACCCCGAATATGCAGGATGGGCCGCTGAGAAAGGCGAGGATTCGCGACAGTACACTGACTCGCGCGCCGTCTTCTTGTACGGTTTCCGGAGTGAAGGGCGCCAGAAGCAAGCTGAAGAGGACCGTTAGACCGGCGATGATGCCCAACAGAATCAAGAGGTTTTTGAGCCGGTCGGTGCTTCTCGTGGGCGGCATCAGTTCCCTCCTGCGGTCGACTGGGCACGGCGTTGATATTCTTCGATGGCGGCCTTGGTTCGTTCCGGAAGCAGCGGTTCAAGGCGCGGGTTGCGGGCAATGCCTTCCAGCGTCTCCAGCAATCGCAGCATCACTAGAAATGCGGAAGCTTCCGGCGGCGCATCCTTGAGCTTGTCTGACTGTTCTTTCAAGATGGTCAACATCTCGCTCAATACTTCGCCGCGCACGCGCCCGAGTTGCCTGACGTACTCTGCGCCGCGCTCGGATTCGTTCTTCACGATGGTCTGCATGTGAATGGCCTTCCAATTCTCGACGCGTTGTTCGACCACTTCACTGTTTACGGGAACGACCCGGTTGCCGACGCCGCCCCCGACCACTTCGATGCCGAGGGGATCCATTTCGGATTTGACGTAGTCGCGCACCGTTTTCCCGATCTTTTGGCGGGCCAGTTTCTGGGGTTTGGGCCCCTCGGCGCCGTAGATCTCGTCGAGGGTATAGGTCTGCACCACTTGCTTGAGTTTGTGAATCGCCAGGGGAACAGGCATGTCGGCCCAGGAACCGGATTCGTGTTCCTCCAGCGGCGTTTTGCCTTGGGGGTTGACTTCGGCAGCCTGGACGGCCCGCCACGCGGCATTCTGGTGGAAAGGCCAGGGGTCTCCAACCTTGGAAGGCCCCCGCGCCCCCTTGATACCGTAAATAGAGGAACAGGGAAGCCGTAACGTAATCCCGTCTTTGGTCACAACCTCGTTGTTTTTTGTGGGGCGGAACTGTTTTTCTAGGTCGACGACGGCGTGTACACCTTCACAGACGCCTGTGAACACCACGCCCGGCCCGGAGATGCGCTTCAGGGCGGCGCCGGTGCGAATTGCGACCGCGTTGTTGGGTTCGGTGATGACCAGCCCGGGCCCGTCGCCGAGACAGCTATTTCCCTTCATTCGGGTCACAGGGATGCCCTTTTCAATCGTGACGAAGGGTTTGGGGCAACCGGTTAGAAACCCGTTCAGGATGTCGATCGCGTTCTTCTTCCGTTCGCGGATTTCGTCCGGTCGCATTTCGTTGGGATCAGAGTAAGGCAGCACTTGAGGCGCCCAATACTTGAGGTACTGCAATAGGAAGATCTGCGGCGCCAGAATGAAGAAGAGTAGGGGCAGCACGGAAAGGTCGAAAGCCCTGGCATTGTTGACGAACTGTAGGACGGTTCCGATCAGCAAGGTACCCCCGATGATGAGCACGAGGAAGAGAATGAAGAAGAGGTGCAGTTTCATACCCCGGTTCCGCATCCACACCACTATCACGAACACGGGCAACGTAAATCCCAGCACTACCACGTAGGCGAGACCCAGGGGCGAAGCATCCATCCACAGGAAAGCGGCGATGGGCATGAGAAGGGGGACGCATAGCCAGAAGAACACCGCGAAGTTCCGCGTAGCATAGTGCACGAACTGCCCGGTCGGTTCGGGCGGATGCTTGACCAGATATCGCTGCACCAGTACCGCGACCGCGATATACACTGTCAGGAAGATCAACCTAAGCCACATGATTTTGTCTCCCCTCAGGCCCATGCGTGATCCGGGGCGTATGATGAATGTCTCCCGTGAAGCTGCCACCGTGTACACTCACTTTAGCACGAAACAGCGAGAAAGGAAATCGTTTAGGAAGGATTTATCAGATTGTGGTATAATCTATTCAGATGGACCCGAAGGATATTGTCGCGAAATTACGTCAGATTCCGCTATTCGAGACGCTCACTACGGCGCGGGAAGAGCTAGAGCTCTATCGCATTGCCAAGCTCGTCAACTTTGCGGAATACGACCCCGGCGAGTGGCTCTTTGCACAGGGCCAGCCCGCCAGCCGGTTGTATCTGATCCTGCGCGGCCGCGTGCGTCTGACGGCGCTCGACCGCGAGGGGATCATACGGCACCTGGGGGACAAGGAACCGGGGGATTCGTTCGGGGAAACCGGCTTGCTGGTGGGCGACTTTCACGATGCCACGGCAGAGGCCCTGTCTCCGACTGAAGTACTCTACTTGGAGCGCGCGCCCTTTTTGGAACTCCTGAACGAGCGCCGGCGCCTTCGCGACTGGTTGAACCTTACCGCAGCGCTCAGAGAGCAGGAGAAGATCTCCCGCGCCGATTGGATGCGCGACGACGAATGGCCGCTGTACAAGAGTAATCGCCATTGGATCTTCCTCGCCCGGCGCATTTTTCTCCCTATCTTGTTGTTGTTCGTGGTCTTTCTGGGGCCGTTGTTGTTGGCTCTCGAACCGGCAATTTTGCTGACCGTGTGGGGGCTGTTGGGGCTGCCCCTATTGGGGTTCAGTTTGTGGCATTACATCGACTGGCGCGATGATCGCTTCACCGTTACGACCCAGCGCGTGGTGCACATCGAGCGCGCAGGCCCGTTCCGCGAGAGTTTCGAGGAGGCTTCGCTCAACAACATCGAGGATGTCTACGAGGCCCGGCCGAATCTCACGGCCAATCTGCTGGACTACGGCGACGTGATTCCCCATACCGCCGGGGCCACGGTGGAGATCGATTTGATGGGGATTCCGCATCCATCTCGGGTGCGCGAGCTCATCCTGCTCCAGATTCAGCGCAATCAAGCGCGCAGGGTGACGCTCACGCGCAGCACCATTCGCGAGGAGCTGGAGAGCCGCTTGCGTCTCGAACCGCCTCCCGAACCGGCGTCGCCGGCCAAGTCGACTGCGCGCCCTCCCTCTTCGGCGGGCATTGCGGCCGGGCTCATCAAGGATTTCTTTTTCCCGGCCTCGTGGTCCGAAAGCGAACAGGGCGATACTATCAAATGGCGGCGTTTCTGGCTGCCGGGATTCATCCGCTATCTCTGGCTTTTCTTGCCGCTGGTTGTGATTGCGATGTTTGGGATTTGGTTTTTC
>JAFGNR010000367.1 GCA_016926915.1 Anaerolineae bacterium | reverse complement strand
GGCACGGCGCCGGTATCATCATAGTTATTGGTAGGCGTTTCCGGGTATTAGCCGCTGTCTTGATCTTTGATGACGCGAATCCACACTCTGCGGCGCCGTGGTCCATCGAAGTCGGCAAAGAAGACCCCTTGCCACTGCCCTAGTTGGAGGGTATGGTTATGGACGAAGATGAAATGGTCCATGCCCACTAGAACGGATTTGACGTGGCTGGGCGCGTTGCCCTCCGCGTGGCGGTAGGGCATAGTCTCCGGCACCATGTGATCCAGCACCATGGATAGATCTTTCTCCACCGTGGGATCCCAGTTCTCATTGAGAACGATGCCGGCGGTGGTGTGAGGGCAAAACAGGTAGCATACGCCTTCCCCGATTCCGCTTTCGGCAACGGCTTGCCGGATACGATCGGTAATATCGATCAAATCGACTTTGGCGCGGGTTTGAATCTCGATCTGAATGAACATAGCACTTCCTTAAATCCCTTGGTGGTTTTGGTCGGCATCAAGTGAGGAAATCGCGTAGTTTGCGACTTCGCCCCGGATGCCGGAGTTTCCGCAGGGCTTTGGATTCGATCTGCCGGATGCGCTCGCGGGTGACGTTGAACGCCTGTCCGACCTCTTCCAGGGTATGCGGTTCGCCATCTTTGAGGCCGAAGCGCATTTCCAGCACTTCGCGCTCACGCTCGCCCAGCTCTCCCAGGATGCTCTGAAGCTGTTCGCGCAACATCTGCATCGAAGTCGCATCCATAGGGCCGGGAAGATTCTCGTCCTCGATGAAATCGGAGAGCTCGCTGTCATCTTCGTTGCCCACCGGGCTTTCCAACGACATCGGCTCTTGGGAGATACTGATGATCCGCCGCACCTTGGTGGTGGCGCGGCGCAGTTTCCGCTCCAGGGGCGGAGGAAGCGGCGAGTCATTGGCCCGGAGTTTGAGGATTTCGTTGGCGTCTTCCGGGTCGAGAACGTCCATCTCCAGCGCTAATTCGTCCAGGGTTGGCTCCCGTCCCAAAGTCTGCATCAGCCGGCGTTGAATACGCATGAGTCGATTGATTGTCTCGACCATGTGAACCGGAATGCGAATGGTGCGGGCTTGATCGGCGATGGCTCTGCTGATGGCCTGGCGAATCCACCAGGTGGCATACGTCGAGAATTTATACCCCCGCGTGAAATCGAACTTCTCGACGGCGCGCAGGAGACCGATGTTGCCTTCCTGAATCAGGTCGAGAAAGGAGACACCTCGTCCCACGTAGCGCTTGGCGATATTGACGACCAGACGGAGATTCGCCCGCACCAGCATCTGCTGGGCCTCGGCGGCGATAACATCAACCTGCTGCCACCACTCTTCAATATCGAGGGCGTTCAATCGTCCCTGTACACCACGCGTGGAAGGCCAGCGGTCATGGGACTCCAGATAGTCATGCAGATACGCGACCGCCGTGGGCGGAACCAGATAGAGCGCCGCGATCATTTCAAGGACTTTCAGCACCACCGGTCGCCATTGGGGATCATCGCCCCAATGGTTGGCCGCCATTACCTGATCGTATAGAACGGATGGCAGATCCGAAACCAGGATTCCCTGCTGCTTGGCGATTTCCGCCATCAGGGGGGCCGGCTGGGTGGTTGCCAGGCCATTCTTCTCGGCGGCTCGCTGGCTAGCCCGCCATGCTTCTCGGGAAGCCTTGTAGAGCTCCACCACGCGGTTCTCGCAGATAGTGGCGTCCTTATTTTCAACAAGATTCAGTTCCTGCCGAATCACGCTGAGATCGGCTGCACACTCGCGAATGATACAGAGCCACACCTCCTGATGTGGATCCAACAAGTCTACGCGCCCGATTTCGCGCAAGTACATGCGCACCGGGTCGTCTACCAGGTCGATAGCGCTATCCGCGAGCTCTTCTTCGATCTGCTCTAGCTCGTTTGCCGAAGGCTCTTTTTCCCAACCCTCGGCTACTTTGGGGTCGATCTCCTCCTGCTCGTTTTCCTCTTCTGCGTCCTGGTCGTCCGTGTCCCACGCTTCCAGTTCGTCGTCATTTTCCTCCTCGGCAACCAGGTCTTTCTGAGGTACTGGGATTCGTTTACGTCCCATGATGTCGACTCCTCATCAATAATTCACTGATCTTGGACATGGATCGATCAATATGGCACACCGTTATTGTGGACTCCTTGAGAACTCTGGCGTAATGTTCTGCGATGAGATCTCCTTCCGATTGTGCTTCGCGAATCAAGCCCTCGACAGCCTGAGTGGTCTCTCGAAGGCGCTGCTTTCGAGCCAGCAGTATACTACGCAATGCATCACGTTCCCACTCCTCTATGGGAAGGTCAGGGATAGTAATCTGTCGCCACGCCTCGACGCGAGCGCAGAGATCTTCGGGCAGCAGCTCGTTGATTTCCTGGGAAGGATCGGCCAACAATTCCAACCAGGCAATCCAGATCATACGATTGCTGAGTGTGAAATCCTCGTCCTGAAGCGTGTCTAGCTCCAACGCTAACAGATCGACATCCAAGCGCTCGAGGAGTTCCGGATACCGCATCAGGATGATCAAGATACGGGTTTCCCGGTCATCTCCCGGTAGATCTGAACGGGTCGCCGCTTCGGCGGCTTGCACACGTTTGATCGCCTGCACCCGATCGTGCCGGGCGCGCAGGCGATCCAGCAGCATACGGGGGTCCAATCCCAGGTGAAGCGCGATCTCTTGCACATAGGCTTCTCGCTCGACGTTGTTCGAGATGTCCCGCAGGAGCGGCAAGATAGCATCAACGATACGCGCCTTGCCCTTGGGTTCGCCGGGATTCTCTTGTTCGAGCAGTTTATCGAAGACAAACCGCACGATAGGTTGAGCCTGATCCAGCAACATCTGCCACTGGTCGCGATTCTCCAGGATTAGCTCATCCGGATCTCGACCCTCCGGCAACATGACAACCCGAATCTCGGCATTCAAGCGTCCTTCGTAGCCCACCAGGCCTCGGGCGTCGAACACCGCTTCCCAATCCCGATCCAGGGTCTCGCGAGCCGTCTCCAGCCCTCGCAGGGTGGCGCTGATGCCCGCTGCGTCGGGGTCGAGCGCCATGATAAAGCGCCGCGTGAGTCGTTGCAGCTGCTGCAAATGGGATTCGGTCAAAGCCGTCCCCATAGGGGCGACCACGTTCTTGTATCCCGCCTGGTGCGGAATCATGACATCTATATAGCCCTCCACGATAATCGCCGTATCGGCCTCGCGGATGGCCTGTGCTGCCATGTCCAGTCCAAAGAGCACCCGACTTTTGTCGAAGATGGGCGTTTGTGGCGAATTCATGTATTTTGGCTCTTGTTCGGGACTCAGAACTCGCCCACCGAAGGCAATGACGCGGCCTTTGCGGTCGCGAATCGGAATGATTATCCGGTCTCGGAACCGGTCGTAAGTGCCGCCGCTTTCCCGCTCGATGACCAATCCTGCCGCCAGAATGTCGTCAATGCTGTGGCCCTGGCCCAACAGGTGGGTTCGTAAGGCATCCCACGATTCCGGGCTGTACCCCAGTTGAAACTGCTCGACGGTGCTACCCAGGAAGCCGCGTTTGCGGAGATAGTCGCGGGCGCGGCGTGCGTTGGGAGCGCTCTTGAGCAAAGCGTGATAGTAACGGGTGGCCTCCGCCATAATGTCGCGCAGGCGATCCGCTTCCTGGGCCGCCTTGACCTGGGTTTCGGATTGCTGGCTGATCTGGACGCCGGCCTGGCGTCCGAGCTCCTCCAGGGCCGTGCGGAAATCCCATCCCTCATAGTCAGTGACGAATGTGAAGACGTCGCCGCCCTTGCCGCAGCCGAAACAGTGCCAGTTCTGGCTGTCAGGGAACACAAAAAACGAGGGCGTCTTCTCGGTATGGAAAGGGCACAGACCCTTGAAGTTCCGCCCTGCTTTTTGCAGCTGTATGACCCGCCCTATGATTTCCACTAAATCCAGGCGGTCTTTGATCTCCTCCACAACACTCATGAACTTCTATTCTATCTGGCTAACGGGCAAACGCAAGAGCAGACCCCATGAACGGGTAAGTTTCATGATGGGACTTTGATCACCTTGCGTCGTTGCGGTAGCTGCACTGCTACCGCAACTCGATATTCCAATCTACGACCTGCACGGCGCGATAGTCTGTATCGACCCAATGGGCGGCGCGTTCCAGGACGGCATAGACATGACGCGTATCATTGGCGACCGTCGCGATGGCGATGCTGGATGACTGCCATGTATCCTGATGGTCGACTTCGGCCGCAGCCACCTCGAAACGGCGACGGAGCTGCGTCAGCAACGGTTTGAGCAAGCTACGTTTTTCCTTCAACGAACTGGCGCCGGGAAGGTAGAGCTCGAGGATACACGCTCCGACAATGATGGTCATGGTATCAATAAACCCGGGCGTGTTTCGCGGCCTTACCGGCTCGTGCGTAGATATTTTGCATAGAGATTGAGGGCGCGCTCGATCTCGGCCAGCGCCGCCTCACGTCCTTCCCATTTCAGTACTTTGACGCCGACGTGTTGGAGGTCCTTGTAGACGGAAAAGAAGTGCGCTACTTCTTCCAGGAAGTGTGGCGGGATGTCTTCCAGTTCCTGGTATCCATCGAACAACGGATCTGTTGCCGGCACCGCCAAGATTTTGTCGTCGTGCAGGCCCCGATCCAGCATGCGGAAGATGCCCAGGGGGCGCGCCTCGATGACGCACCCTGGAAACGTCGGCTCATTGCTCATAACCAGCACATCCAGCGGATCCCCGTCGTCGTAATGAGTGCGGGGAATGAAGCCATAATCGCCGGGATAATGCAAGGATGAATACAGAACACGATCCAGCTTGATGAACCCACCTCCTTTGTCGTATTCGAATTTGTTGCGCGACCTTTTGGGAATCTCCACGATAACGTAGATGACATCCAGGGTGCTTGATGGACCAGGCGGGAGCTCGTGCCACAAATTAGCCATGCAATACTCTCCTAAGGTTTCGCGTGTTCAGGCTGCGCAGATAGCCTTACTGCCCCTTGGCGCCGACTCTGCTGACATTTTACTCTAGTTCAGGAGTCTGCAAAATGGCAGCTGTGACGGGTTTGCCGTGTGGCACACGTTTCAATCGGGCGTCGCCTCAGGGATGGTCGCAGAGATAGCCGGCGTTCTGTGAATATCGCCCTGTGACTAGAGTGCCACTGTCTCGCCTCGCGCCGGCACTTTGACGCGGTTGAATCCTATTTCTTGAAGGCCGCTGGCCAACGCTTGCGCCGGGCCGGGGTCGCCGTGGACGACGAAGGTGCAACACGTGTGCTGGGCGTGAGGTTTAGCCCAATTCAGAAGGTGAGAACGGTCTGCATGCGCGCTGTAGCCGAAGAGGGTGTGCACTTCTGCCTTGAGCGGGAAGAGCTCTCCGAATATCTTGACTTCCGGCTCCCGGTCGGCAATGCGGCGGCCTAACGTATGAGGGGCCTGCCAGCCGGTGATCAAGACAGCGTTGCGCGGATCGGTGATGGCGTGTTTGAGATGATGTTGTACCCGCCCGGCCTCCGCCATTCCCGCTGCGCTGATGATGATCATGGGATTGGAGGCGTCGTTGAGCGCTTTGGAATCTTCGACGCGGCGAATGTAACGCAGGCGACTGAAACCGAAGGGGTCCTCTTGCCCAATGTCATGCAGGAATTCCCGCGTCTCCCGGTCATAGCATTCCGGATGTTGTCGAAACACCTCGGTGACGTTGACTGCCAGGGGGCTATCGACATAGATGGGAATCTCCGGAATCGCGCCACTGTAGGTTAGCTGGTGCAGATCGTAGACGATTTCCTGGGTACGCCCTACGGCGAACGCCGGAATGACAATCCGCCCGCCGCGATCGACCACTCGATTCACAATTTCAGCCATCCGTTGTTGGGTAAGCTCGAGCGGTTCATGTTCTCTGTCGCCATAGGTGCTTTCGATCATGAGGTAATCTGCCGGCGGCATGGGTGCGGGATCGCGCACGATAGCCAGGTGCGGCTGTCCCAGGTCGCCGCTGAAGAGGAGACGCACCTGGCGCCCTTGCTCTTCGGTTTCCAGCAGCACCATGGCTGAGCCGAGAATGTGACCGGCATCGAACAGTGTGATGCGAACCCCCCGGGCAATTTCCACCGGGTGGTTGTAGCCCAATCCCACGAAGCGTTGCAATGAATGGATGGCATCCCCTTCTGTATAGAGCGGTTCCATGGGGGGAAGCCCTTTGCGTTCCCGTTTCTTGTTCACGTACGCCACATCATATTCGTGGATTCGTCCTGAATCGGGCAACATCGAAGCACAGAGGTCCCGGGTAGCGTGGGTGGCGTAGATTGGGCCGGTGTATCCCTGTTTCACGAGATTAGGCAGGTTGCCGGAATGGTCGATGTGCGCGTGGGATAGCACGACGGCGTGAAGACGGCGGATGTCGACGTCGATTTCCCGGTTGCGCCGGTACGCTTCGTCGCGTTTGCCCTGGTAGAGGCCGCATTCCAGGAGAATGTGCGTGCGGTTGGTCCGCACGAGATAGCTCGATCCGGTGACGGTTCCAACTCCGCCCAGAAATGTAATTTTCATGGGTGCGCTCCTTCCGGCTGCCGGGAGGACCCGGCGACTATGGTGTCATGAAGGTTGTGAATCAAGAAGTCCGAGAATGTCGGGCCCGTAGTGCCGTTGTCTCCAAGGTCCAATACCCGGCGCTTGAAGGAGGTCATCCAGAGTTTGGGGTGGCATCCTGGCCAGGAACCACAAGGTAGCGTTGGGCAGGATGACGTCTGATTCCACGCCACGATGGGCGGCAATCTCCTTGCGCCACTCTCGCAACGTCTGGTACCGGTCCAGTACAGCCTCCGGGGGTCGTTCGTGATTATCATCGTGCACCGGCGGTGGTGTACCCCGGCTGTGTAAGGCCTGAAGCACGCTCCGTCCAAAACGTTTCACCTGGAGCGGCGTCAGGCCGGCTTCGGAAAGCTGCGCCTGGGATTGGGGCAGGGTGCGGGCCAGCCTGACCAATCTGCGATCCCCAATGACCTTCACGGGGGGGCGGTCTAGTTGTTCTGCCATGTGTTCGCGCCATAGATGCAATTTGTAGAGTGCGCGCTTCTCCGCCCGGTTCAACTCTCGTACTCCCTTGATACGCCAGAACGTGGTCTCCACGGTGGGGAAACTGGCTTCCGGGACATGAGTGCGGAGGTAATCGAAGATCTCCTGGGCTTCTTCGAAACGCCCCCCGGCCTTGAGCGCTTCGACCTGGAGATCGCGCAATGCGAGCAGGTAATGGGTATCCATTTGTGCGTAGGTGACGGCCTTGGCATCCAGGGGGCGGCGTCCCCAATCGTAGCGTTGGTATTTCTTGTTGGGGTGCAAGCCGAAGTGCATTTCCAGGAGATTTGCCAGGCCCGGTCTGGGCCACCCCAGCACGCGCGCGGCCCACATAGTATCGAACAGGCTGCCACACGTGAATCCATAATCCCGCTTCAAGACGATCAGATCATAGTCGGCAGCGTGAAACACCTTTTCTATATCTGTCGCCGCGAAGAAGGGAGCCAATGGGTTGAGGTTTTCCAGGGCCAGGGGGTCGACCAGGTAGTCGCCGTCCGGGATCGAGAATTGGATGAGACAGACCTGTTCGCGGTAGGCGTAGAGGCTGTTTGATTCGGTATCGACGGCGACGCGCGCATGCTGCATGAGACGGTGGACCAGCCCGGCAAGATCAGCAGCCGTCTCGATCAACTGAGGCGGCTGCAGGGTGTGTGTAGTGAATTCGTGTTCTCTTGGCATTGTGAGGCCATTATCGTGCTTATGGTTAGATTGTCAACTTCGCGATTCTACTGAATGCGGAATTCCGTTTCGGGCCATTTGATGGTAGAATTTTATGAACGCGTCATCTAGCGGACCGGTTCAGGAGGGAAACCATGCTGTTTGTGGACAATGAGAACATCACCGACCCGAGGGTCAATCTGGCGGCTGAAGAGTATATTCTCCGCAATCTGGACCCCGACGAGGATCATCTTTTCTTTTTCATCAACGCGCCTTCCATCATCATTGGCCGCCACCAGAATACTCTGGAAGAGATCAATCACGAGTATGTGGCGGAACATGGGATTCACGTCGTGCGGCGGCTGTCTGGGGGCGGCGCCGTCTACCACGATTTGGGGAATCTCAATTTCAGTTTCATCACCCGGTACGAAAAGGACGATTTCCAGAACTTCCATAAGTTTACCGCCCCGGTCATCCGGGTTTTGCGCGCCATGGGCGTACCGGCAGAGCTCAGCGGGCGTAATGACATCCTGGTAGACGGGCGGAAGATTTCGGGAAACGCGCAGTACCGGAGCGGCGAACGCATGTTTAGCCACGGCACGTTGCTTTTCGACACGAAGCTGGAAGATGTCGTGGCGGCGCTCAACGTCAAGATGACCAAGATTACGTCCAAGGGATTGAAATCGGTGCGCAGCCGTGTGGCCAACATCACCGAGTTCCTGGAGGAGCCGCTCGACGTTTATGCCTTCCGCGCCCGACTGCTGGAGGGTATTTTCGCAGGCCAGACGCCGGCGCCTACCTACCGCTTCACCGAAGATGATTGGATGAAAATCCGCGAGATCGTCGACAGTCGCTATGCGCTGTGGGAATGGAACTATGGCGCCTCTCCGGAGTTCAACGTCAAAAAGACGCAGCGCTTCCCGTTTGGCGAGCTGGATGTGCGGGTCAATGTTCAACGGGGCGTGATTCAGAGCTTGCGCATCTACGGCGACTATTTCAGCGATCGGGAGATCGAGGATCTGGAACGCCAGCTGGTAGGGGTACGGTACGATCGTGAGACCCTGGATGAAGCGCTGGTCAATGCCGAACTGAGCACCTATTTCAATGGGATCGACCACGCGGCGTTCTTGGAGCTGCTCTATGGATAGCTGTAGCCCCGGTGGTGTTTGATTCTGTCGAGGCGCCCTGTAAGTATGCTAGAATGAGGGTGGGGCAGGGAGGCCCTACGAACCAGGAAATTCGCAGCAGCCCAGGAGTACCATTGCCATGAAAAGAACCCTTCCCTTTCTCCTCGTTTTTGCGTTCGGCCTTTTGGCGTGTACGCCGACGGAGCGCTCCTCGTTGCCTACCGAGTCCAAGCCTCCGGTGACGCGCCCTTCCCCAACGCCGCTGCCAACGTTTACGCTGCCGGCGCCATTGCCCACACTCACGCCAGAAGCGGCTGTACCCGTTACCCGCGCCCCCCTGCGCCGTCCGGATGCTTTGCAGATCGGGCTCAATTTCATCCGTTTTTACATGGACGACCTTCCGACGGGGGCGCCCAATCAACGCGCGCCCTATCTGCAACCAGATTGGATCTTCCAGGATTTTGCCGAGTTGGGGATTCACACCTATCGCCAGTTTGTCCGCGCCGATTTGTTGTGGGATATCGTGGAACCCGAAGATGACCAATGGTACTTTGCCGAGGCGGATACCGTCATTCCCAACCCCGACTTCGAACCTATCGTCACGCTCTTCGCCATGCAGTACGCTTCCCCGACCCCGCCCTGGATCACCGATCCTGCCCGCTTCGAGAAGTCCCTCGGACCGGAAGCCCAGGAGTATCTGGAACAGGTGGTGACGCGCTATGGCCCTTACGTCAAGTATTGGGAGCTCGGCAATGAGATGGAGCATTGGCGAGCTGCCGATCCCAATGCCGATGTGCCCGACAGCGACGCGCAGATGCCTGAGATTGCTCCCCCTGACGGGTTCAGCCCCCAGGAGCAGGGCGCGTTTCTGGCCGAGGCCGCAGCGTTCATCCGGTCGCTCGACCCTGATGCTGTGATCGTCATGCCGGGGATGGGCGATATCGAGGAAGATACGCTCAGTACGTGGCTGCTAGGGGTCATTGAGGGGGGCGGTAAAGACTGGTTCGACGTCATCAATTACCATTTCTATCCCTCTTGGGAGCCCTTCACTATCCGGCGGGCTCAATTCCAGGCTCTCTTGGAGCAGCAAGGGCTGGCCGACAAACCGGTCTGGCTCACCGAAACCGGTGCGACTGCCAGCGAATCCCTGGATGCACGCACGGATTATCCCAATAGCTACACATCGCAGGCCGCAGACATCTTTCGGCGCATTGTGCCCGCCTATGCGTTGGGCGATGATCTGGTCATGTGGCACACGTACATCGACACGACCGATTCGCCCACCAACCGCTGGCGGCTTTATGGCGTGCGCAGCGACCGGGGTGAGGCGCATCCTTCTTACGCTGCGCTCAAGTTGTTGATCGAGGAACTGCTTCCCTTTGCGCAGGTCGAAACGGTCGTAAGTGATCCGCGCGCCCTCAATGCCTATAAAATCACGATCCAGCGCGGAGACGTGCGTTACGTTGTCTGGGGTACCGGCACGTATCGCATCCCCGAGGGTATTACCCGGATGACGAGTGTCATTCCTGATGCCGGCGGGGGCTATACCTGGGAGAGCATCAAGGCCGGTGAGACGCTCACTCTGGCTCTGGAGCCGGTGTTGCTGAAATGAGTAAATGCGTGCTTTAGGAGGTACGATGGCTGCACAAGTAGAAACCGCTAAACCGGGCGGTCGTCCCGGTTGGTATGCTGCCTCGAAACGCTTCGAGGAATCTGATTGGGGTAAGGCAATTTGGCAGTTGGCCAACACCCTCCTTCCCTATCTCGCTTTATGGGGATTGGCATATTGGACGGTGCGGCAAGATATGTCGTTCTGGGTGACGTTGCCTATCCTGATTTTGATGGGGTTGTTTTTGGTCCGGCTGTTTATCCTCTTCCACGATTGCGGTCACGGGTCGTTCTTTCCCTCGCAACGCGCGAACGAAATCGTCGGCAGTATTCTGGGTGTGATGGTGTTTACGGCCTACGCGGATTGGCGCCACTCGCATAACCGGCACCACGCCACCGCCGGAGATCTTGACCGGCGTGGGGAGGGGGATGTGTGGACGATGACCGTGAAAGAGTATCAGGCGGCCTCGCGCTGGGAGCGCTTGACCTACGGGTTTGTGCGGTTTCCACTGACTATGCTGGTTTTCGGGCCGCTCGTTTCCTTTCTGATCATGCATCGTTTTCCCAGCAAGGGGGCCCGCAAACGCGAGCGGCGGAGTGTGCTTTTCACGAATCTGGCGCTTGTTGGCATCCTGGTTGTTGCACACTTCACCATCGGCTTACCCACCTATCTGCTCATTAAGGGAGTCTCCTTCTGGGTGGCGGGCGTCCTTGGCATCTGGCTTTTCTACGTACAACACCAGTTCGAGGGCGTGTATTGGGCCCGGCACGACGCGTGGGTTCCGTTCCGGGCTGCCCTGGAGGGCGCTTCGTTCTATAAACTACCCAAAATCTTGCAGTGGTTCTCCGGCAACATCGGCTTTCATCACATTCATCACGTGCGGGCGCGCATTCCGAACTACCATCTTGCACGTTGTTACCGCGAAGTGCCTGCTTTTCACGAGGTGACGCCGGTGACCCTGCGGAGTAGTCTGAAATCTCTCTCGCTGAATCTCTGGGACGAGGAAGGTCAACGCCTGGTCAGTTTTCGTACTGCGCGGGCGCTGGCGCGCTAGACAACAAATACGGAGGGGAACTGTGTTGCGACGTATGGTTCGGGAAACCGCTTTCAATCTGGCCCGCCGGGACGTGGCCGACTTTTTGCACGATCACGAAGACGACTTGATGTGTATTTTCCGCGAGGAGATGCAACGCTTGGACGACGACCTGCCCGAGGAGCAGCTGTTCATTGATATCAAAATCGTGCCGTTGGGTGAGGTCGTGATGAAAGCGGTGCTGCGCGCCTTGCACCGGTTCCTCACGGAAGATGCTGAGGCCACGGCGCCGGAGGAAGAAGAGCCGGAAGCCTCCGGCGGAGCCCTGGGAGAATTGAGATAATGGATGCATTTCTGTCGCGTTTCGTCCCGCATTTCTCGGCCCTCGAGAGTGTACGGGCGGTGGCATTGGCTGGCTCGCGGGCTGTGTCTCAGGTCGACGACCGCTCGGACTATGACATTTACATCTATGCCGACGTGGAGATTCCGTGTGAAGTACGCCGGCGAATCGCCCTGACATTCGCCGACCGGGTGGAAATCGACAACCGGTTCTGGGAACCTGGGGATGAGTGGGGCGACGTCGCGACAGGTTTGCACGTCGATATCATGTACCGTTCCCCGGAATGGATCGAGGCGCAGCTTGATCGCGTGTTGGTGCACCACGAAGGTTCTGTTGGTTACTCGACTTGTTTCTGGCACAATGTGTTGACATCGCAAGTGCTCTTCGACCGCGCCGGCTGGTTCGCGGCGTTGCAGGTGCGGGCCGGACAACCCTATCCCGAACCCTTGCGGCGGGCCATCATCGCCAAGAACCAGCCGATCTTGCGCAAGACGCTCTCCTCGTATATCTATCAACTGTCATCCGCAGTGGCGCGCGGGGATACAGTGAGTATGAACCACCGGACGGCCGCGTTGTTGGCCAGTTACTTCGATATTCTGTTTGCCGTCAACCGCCTGCCGCATCCCGGAGAGAAGCGGCTGCTGGCAACCGCACTGAATACTTGTCGCTATCTTCCTGTACAGATGGCAGCACACGTGACGGCGGTGCTGCACGCGGCAGCAGATGACGGCGAGGGCCTGCTGCCTGCCGTACATGTGCTCCTCGATGGGCTTGACGCGCTGCTGGGCGAGGCAGGGCTGCTCGATCCTGCCGCGCCGGAGGTGGCGGTGTGAACTTTGTCACGACGTTGGCCGCGCTGGCGCCGGTGCTGGCGGTATTCATTTTTCTCGTCGTGCTGCGTCTTCCTGCTATGAAAGCCATGCCGATAAGCCTGGTTCTGACCGTTATCCTGGCCTTGCTGCTCTGGCGCGTGCCGGCGGTACAGATGGCGGCGGCGGTCTGTGAGGGTATTTTCATCGCGCTCTCGATTATCTGGATTGTCTTCGGCGCGCTACTGTTGCTCAACACGCTCCAGGCCAGTGGAGCGGTCAATGCTATTCGGGATGGGTTCATGCACATTAGCCCGGACCGGCGCGTCCAGACCATCATTGTGGCGTGGCTGTTTGGAGCTTTCATCGAAGGCGCGGCAGGCTTTGGAACTCCGGCGGCGATCTGTGCGCCGCTGCTGGTGGCGTTGGGCTTCCCGCCGCTGGCGGCGGTCGTGGTGGCGCTGATCGCCGATAGCAGCCCGGTCTCCTTCGGCGCCGTGGGCACGCCGGTGCTCATTGGTGTGACGCGTGGGCTATCGGCCGGCGCCACGCCTCCCCCCCTTGTTGTCGAGGGGTTAGGCGCCCAATCTCTGGCCGATTTCGTCCGCTCCGTGGCGGTACAGGCCACCTTGATCGATCTCGTGACCGGAACCTTGATCCCGCTGGTTCTGGTGGTGATCCTCACCCGT
>JAFGNR010000366.1 GCA_016926915.1 Anaerolineae bacterium | reverse complement strand
GTCGACGAAATCATGGGACGCGCGACCTCAAAACCCAAGGCAGAAGTCGAGGAAATGGCAGTCATTTCAGGGCTAACGCCTTCCGAAGAAGAAGTTCTTGAAGCAGAAGGGGAACTCCTTTCTGGAGAGGATGCCCTGGCATGGCTAGAGAGCCTTACCATTGGCAAAGAAGACGAACTCCGCGCCCAGGCTGAAGCCGAGTCACAAGCTCGCGTCGACGAGATCATGGGACGACCTCCTGCCAAACCCCGGGCAACCGTCGAAAAGATCGTTTCCCCCAAGGAGATTGCGCCGGCAGCAGCTCCGGGGCTTTCCGTGGCAGAAGGCGAAATGCTTTCGGGGGATGATGCTCTGGCGTGGCTCGAGAGCCTCACCATCGGCAAAGAGGACGAATTGCGCGCCCAGGCCGAAGCTGAGTCGCAAGCCCGCGTTGACGAAATCATGGGGCGCACTCCTACCCAGCCACAGGCAATCGTCGAAGCAGTCGCGCCGGTAGAAAAGGAACCGGCAGAGATGGAAATCACCGAAACTGCCCTTGAGGAAAGTGATCTGGCCGTTTCCCCAGACGATCAATTCCAGATGGCCGAAGAGGCGCCATCATGGCTCGATCGTGTCGCCGGAAAAGAGAGTCCGGCTGCTGTGATGGAAGCTCCGGAAAGCGACAAGGGAATTGAAGTAAAACCACCCAGTGTAGCCCGAGAGCCTTCTCTCCGGGAAATTCCGGCGCCCCAACCCATCGCCGAGGCAGCGAAAGCCAAAAAGACTCCACCTGAAGCAGAGAAAGAGGGCTTCTTTGGATGGTCAGGGTTCGATGCTGAAATTGCCGAAACTGACCGCGTTACCGAGCCCGACGTTATGGAGATGGAAGAGGAATCGATCACGGTTTTCGGTTTCACCAGTTTTGACGAGCAGGAAGAAGCCGGAACGGAGGCGCCCTCCGAGGAAGTTGTAGAGGCTCCCCAAAAAGAAGAACCCGTCGCGGCAGAGGTAACGGAATTGCCAGCAGCCGTCGCCGGAAAACCAGAGCCGGAAAGCGCTCCATCCGTTGCGGCAGTACCGATCGCAGAAAAACGAGAACCCGGCATTGACATCGACATTGAAGCCCTGAAAGCCACGGTCAAAAAGCACCGCAGTGATCACGAAGCGAGGTTGACCCTGGCGCGGGCACTATGGCAAACCGGTGAGACTGAAGAAGCCCTTGGTCACTACAGTCGCCTGATCCGCAACAAGGCCTTCGTCGACGATATTCAAAGCGACCTTGAGAAATGCTTAACGGCGGCTAGCGAAAACGCCCGGCTATTTCAGGTTCTTGGCGATGCTTATATGCAAAACGACCAACTCGACGACGCGTTGGAAGCTTATAAAACTGCCATGAACCTGTTGTAAGTCTACCGTATCCCGAACGCTGCTTCTAAAACGGAAAGGGGCCTATCTTGGAACGAACACTGATCATCCTCAAACCTGACGCCGTCCAGCGGGGTCTCATTGGTGAATTGATTCAGCGCATCGAGCGGCGTGGGTTGCGCATCGCCGGGATGAAGATGCTCTGGGTAACCCGGGAATTGGCAGAGAGACACTACGGGGAACACAAAGGGAAACCCTTCTACGAGCCGTTGCTGAAATTTATCACGGCGGCGCCGGTCGTTGCTCTGGTCGTCTCAGGGCCGGAGGCGATTCAAGTCATGCGTGCAATGATGGGAAAAACCGACTCCAAGCAAGCCGCCGCAGGCACGATTCGTGGCGACTTCGGGCTTTCCAACCGGCACAACCTGATCCACGGGTCAGACAGCCCCGAATCTGCAACCCGAGAAATTACGCTGTGGTTCGCAGACAAAGAGATTTTTGACTACAAAACCCCAACCGCCGAGTGGGTTGACCCTGACGCGGCCTGGTAAAGCCTGTTACGACAACGACCTCCGGTGAAGTCCACCGGAGGTCGTTGTCTACCCACCCGGGCAAGTTCAACCGAACTTGTAGGCTACCCCATAGCCGCCACGCGGCAGTGTCCAACCGATGTTCGAATATGGACATCCCACGCGACAGCTGCCACACTCTACGCAGGCCTGATAGGCCACCTGGATCTTGCCATCGTGCCCCAGCGTGTAAACATTTACAGGACAGAAGTAGAGACACGGCTTGTGCCGGCAACGCGCGCAGACCTCGTGATCCTCAATCCAGAGGTGTGCATGCTCCTCATCGACGAAATACTTGATCGTGACCAGAAGATCATCCACGTACACATCAGGCAAGGTCCCCTGTACCTCTGCGGGAAGTTCCTTGCTCTCAAATCCGTCGTTGCGTTTCATTACCATCCCATCACCGCCCTTCCCATGGAAATGATGTCGCCCGCGGCCTGTGGCAACGACCGACGATTCGTCAACGCCCCTAGTATCTCCCGGAACAAGCGCCGCTTAGGTTTCCCGTAGGCGCTAAAGAAATTTCCTAACGCATCATTCAAAAACACCGGGTAGGTCCCCATGAACTCCGGATGAGTCTCCAGGAAGCGCGCGAAGTTACGATATTGCTTGAGATCCTGGAGGATAAAGCCATCCTTCAAGCGATCCTCGTAGCGCGACATGACGCGTTCGGAGAAGTCACCCCGGCTATGCGCCTCTAGCGCCGTCTCCGCGGCGCGCTTGCCCGCGATGATAGCCATGTTGGTACCTTCCCAGTGCAGCGCATTCACCATCGCAGCGGCATCCCCCGCAACCATCGCGCCACCGGTAAAGAGCCTGGGCATATCACGGTAGCCCCCTTCCGGGATCAAGTGACCACCATACTCTAGCAACTGCCCGCCTGCAACCAGAGGCGCAATCGCGGGATGGGCCAGATACCGTTGCAGCACTTCGTAGGGCTT
The DNA here is from genome assembly GCA_016926915.1 of Anaerolineae bacterium. Classification (GTDB taxonomy): domain Bacteria; phylum Chloroflexota; class Anaerolineae; order B4-G1; family SLSP01; genus JAFGNR01. The sequence goes on along the minus strand of JAFGNR010000366.1, from coordinate 7,831 downwards.
GAGTTTGTATTCGGCAAGGGTATCCAACATGACTCCCAATCCCACCGAAAGTGTCGTCTTGTTGGTATAAACAAAGCCCATACCGGGCAGCCCCAGCGACACATCACCCAGAACGGAAACGGCCAGGCCATGCTCGGAATCCGGCAACCCGAAACGGGTGTTGATGGTTTCCGAAGACAAGGAAATGACTTGCTTGAACGCCAGCGCCAGATGGGCTGGTTCCAGGTCGCGGTCGATCAGCCCTAACTTCTGGGCCAACAGGTTGTTCACACCTTCACAGATGATCACGACCGGGGCATAAATCTCACCTTGCGGGCGATCCGTCACAACGCCAATGACCTGCCCATCAGCTTCACGAATGAAATCGACCACGGTGGTCTTGGGAATCAAAAACGCGCCCTCTTTCTGCGCTTGTTCTGCCCACCAGAGATCGAAAGAGGCCCGAAGCGTCGTATAGGCGTCAGCCGGGGAGCGATCCAGATTTCCCCCCTGAACCGTGGCGCGCATCAAACCATCCTGGCTCAAAAACCAAAATCCGGCTTCCGTCACAGGACGTTCGAACGGCGGGTTGCGTTCCATGAAATCAGGAAGCACCTCTTCGATGGCGTGGGTATAGATTGCGCCGCCGAAATAGTTCTTGCCGCCCGGCTTCTGGCCGCGTTCGACCAACGCGACATTCAACCCCTCGCGGGCCATCACCATCGCTGCGGCCGATCCGGCCAAACCCGCGCCAACGACCACCACATCAAACTCAATACGTTCGTGTTGGTTCATGCTGCTGTCTCCTTCAATGCTCGAATCTGTTTGAGCATTTCTGGGATCACCTGATATAGATCACCAACGATACCTACGTCCGCCACATCGAAAATCGGAGCGTCAGGATCGTTATTGATAGCAATGATGAAATCGGAGTTCTGCATCCCGACTTTGTGTTGCAATGCCCCGGAAATACCGGCAGCGATATAAAGTTTGGGGCGTACCGTGCGGCCTGATTGCCCCACCTGGTGCGCATAGCTAATCCAACCGGCATCGACCAGAGGGCGACTAACACCCACGACCCCGCCTAACTCTGTAGCGAGTTCCTCGAGCAACTTGAAGCCCTCAGGAGAACCCAGACCGCGCCCGCCGGCGACGATCACATCAGCGTATTCGATGTTGACACTTTCTCCCTTGGCATGTACGAATTCAAGAATACAAGCTTTGGCGCCTTCCTCGGTAACCAGCACCTCTTCCTTGAGGATCTCGCCAGTGGGCTCCGAAATACGCTCCGGCATGGGAAAGACCCGGGGACGCACGCTTGACATTTGCGGACGGTGCTGGCGACAGAGAATCGTCGCCATGATATTACCGCCAAACGCAGGACGCGTCGCCAGCAACAAGCGTTGTTTCGCGCCTTTGACTTCCCCCATCGCCAGCTGGGTGCAGTCGGCCGTGAGCCCGGTGCCCAGGGCCGTTGCCACAGCCCCTGCCAAATCACGCCCCAGGGTCGTCGCGCCCATCAGGAAAACCTCCGGTTCATGTTTCCGGGCGACGTATGCAAGCGTCTGATAGTATGGACAGTTGCGATAATGTTCGAATACCGGATCATCCAGCAAGTAGACGCGATCCGCCCCATAACACAGAGCCTCTTTGGCGATAGGCTCGACCTGGTACCCCAGAAGCACCCCCTCCACGGTCACTTGATCCCCGGCAGCCTCAGCCTCCGGTAGAACCTGGTTGGCAAGCATCCGGGCCACGCCCAACAACTCCCAGGACACAGGATGCACCTTACCGGCTTCCTGCTCAATGAACACCCAGAACCTTCTGATCGCCATTATTCACCTCCCAGAACCGCGCTCAAAATCCCACTACGCTGCGCCAGGTCTAGAGCATGGCTCACCGCAGTCCCGACGCCCAGTTCCCGGGCATTCACTTTCTCACCGGCTTCAGGCAAGGGCGGCGTCCCCATTTTGTACACAATGGTAGGCGACCCACGCACACCGATCTGTCCGGAATCGAATTCTATCGGCTCCTCGCGCGACCAGATTTCGGGATCATAACGCAGCGAGCGAATCAAGTCGGGTAGCGGCGCGAAAGGAATCTCGGCGATTTCCTTCTCACACGTCAGCAACGTCGGAAGCGGCGTCTCTACGACTTCGGTCCAACGCTCCGTTTTGCGCTCGACCACCACGGTCCGCCCCTGCAGATCGATGTCGCGCACCTTCACAGCGTAGGTTACAATCGGCATATCCAGCCGCACAGCAACGCCAGGCCCCACTTGAGCCGTATCACCGTCGATGGCCTGCTTGCCAAAGAAGATGAGATCAAGCGGATCTTCGGCGTGCACTTCGGCAATGACTGCAGCCAATACATACGAGGTAGCCAGGGTATCGGCGCCGGCAAACTTACGGTCAGAGATCAGTATTCCCCGGTCTGCCCCGAGCTCGATAGCCTCTCGAATTGTGACAATGAAAGAGGGCGGCCCCATAGAAACCACCGTCACCTTGCCACCCAACTTGCGCTTCCAATGAACTGCTTCTGCCAGTGCATGCGCATCATAAGGATTCATGATAGCCGGCACGCCTTCCCGCACCAGATTCCCTGTCTCTGGATCGATACGGATATTGGTCGTGTCCGGCACTTGCTTGATCGCAACAAGTGCGTGGAACAAAACACACCTCCTCTGTGATGATTTCTAACCCTGCAGTGCCGACAAATCGCTTAGCCGGAGCACAGTAAGACCGATTGTAGGCTGAATCCCATGTTGTGCAAACCTGGAGCGGATCACGAACGTCTGCACCTAGATGTATCCCAGATTTCGCGCCTCCCGCATCAGCGACTCCCGGAACTGCGGATGTGCGATGCCAATCAAACCGTGTACCCGCTCCCGTATTGAACGGCCATAGAGATCAACCGCGCCATGCTCGGTGATCACCCAATGCACATGGTTGCGGGTGGTGACCACACCGGCGCCAGGGGCCAACGTAGGTACAATGCGGCTCAGAGTTCCCTGTTTTGCGGTGCTGGGAAGCGCAATGATGGCGATGCCGCCATCAGAGCGTGAAGCGCCATAGATGAAATCCAACTGCCCCCCTACGCCACTGAAAAACCTGGGGCCAATGCTATCAGCACAAACCTGCCCGGTCAAATCTACCTGGATAGCACTGTTGATGGCAACCTGGCGGTAATTGCGTCCAATGACACATGGATCATTGACATACTCGGTCGGGTAAAGCTCAACCAGCGGGTTATGGTCCAACCAACGGTACAACGACTCCGAGCCAAGCACAAAGCCCGCGGTGATCTTTCCGGGATGCAGAGTCTTCCGAACCCCGGTGATCACGCCCCTTTCAACAAGATGCTTGACCCCATCAGAGAAAAGCTCGGTATGCACACCCAAGTCACGCTTGGTCTCAAGATAGTGTAGCACGGTATCCGGCACGGCCCCGATTCCCATCTGCAGCGTAGCGCCATCAGGGATCAAATCCACGATGTACTGCGCAATCGCTTCAACCGTCGGATCGCCAAGGTCTTCGGCCATCCTGTATGATTGCAGAGGAGCATCCACCTCGACCAGATAATCCAGTTCGCTGACGTGGATGAGGGTGTCGCCATGGATATAGGGCATGTGGGCATTGACTTGGGCGATCACTGTCTTGGCCGAGGTCACCGGGGTCTTGGCTAATCCTGTTTCCAGGCCAAAAGAACAATAGCCGTTCTCGTCTGGGGGGGAGACGTGGGCCAGGGCCACGTCGAGAGGCAGCCCACCGCGCTTGAAGAGCAAAGGAAACTCAGAAAGCAAAACCGGCGTGAAATCCGCCCGTCGTTCCCAAACAGCCGGGCGCAAACTGCGCCCAATAAACATCACATTGGAACGGAGATGTGGCGCCAGCGAAGCCGCAGCCCAGGGGGCCGGGCCGATGGTAAGGACCTGGGCCAACTCCACATTCTCAACACATGGAGCATGGGCGACCAATGCAGCGACCAGAGACATAGGAACACTACAGTTCCCGGTCAAGAACAGACGGTCTCCGGATTTCACCGCCGAGGCGACCGCAGCTTCTGCAGTCGTGAGCTTACTTCTGTACTCTGCGCGCCAATCCATAGTTGCAGCTACTGTCGTATCAGGTTCGCCAACTCCTTGTCCAGCACATCCCCGTTGCGAATCACGACCGCGTTGCGCAAAGCCGGATTCTGAGCGAAAGCTGTCGCTGGCCCAGCCTGACAAATATCCAACACGTAAGGCCAGGCAGCATTATTGAAGGCGTGCGTCGAGGTTCGGGGAACTGCGCCCGGCACGTTGGGAACACAGTAGTGCACAATATCTTCGTCGACATACGTGGGATTCTCCAATGTCGTGGGCCGGCTGGTTTCAGCACATCCCCCGTGGTCAATAGAGAAATCCATCAACACAGCCCCCCGGCGCATCGTGCGCAGCAGCTGCCGGGTAATCAGCTTCGGAGCGCGTTCACCCGGCACGCGCACCGCACCGATCACCACGTCGGCGAACCGGGTGAGATAGGCGATATTGAAGTCGTGAGAGAGCATTGTGGTCAACTGCCCGTGAAGCAAGCTCTCCACGTAACGTAGCCGCTCGAGAGTTGGACTCAGGACAAACACCTTGACCCCCAAACCGAGAAACGCACGCGCGGCGTTTATCCCCAGGGTGCCGGCCCCCAGAATGACCACTTCCCCCGCAGACACGCCGGGGACGCCGTTGAGCAATACGCCGCGCCCCCCCGCGGGACGCATCAGCAAGGACCCCGCGATATAAGGAGCCATGCGACCAACGACTTCACTCATGGTCTTGAGGATGGGGAAATCCTCACCATTCCGGGTAACCATCTCATAAGCCACGAGAGTGAGTTTCCGTTCGGACAGGGCAACGAGTTCTTCCTTGGGAGCAGCCATCAGCCCCAGAAACCCCATAATCGTCTGACCTTGACGCGCCCAGGCAATCTCTTCCAACGTAGGCCGGAGCACTTTGAGGATCAAATCGGACTGTCCGAAGATCTCTTCACCGTTCGTCAGGATTTTGGCGCCCTGGCGCTGATAGTCGTAATCCGCGAACCCGGCGGCCTCACCGGCGCTGCTCTCCAGAAAACAGGTGTGACCAGCCTTGGTCAACAAGTTCACCCCCGCGGGTGTAAGTCCGACGCGATCTTCACCTGCACTGCGTTCCCTGGGAATTCCTATTCTCATATCGACACTCCTTAGTGTGTGTTCGCAATATGTTTTTGGACCGGAAAGAGGATCATCTGGCGCACAAAAGCGTCCGCTTTCCTGGCGCGCGGCGTTTCCCGCTCCCGACAATCACCCAAATTACGATAGCAGCTCTCACCCCTTGAGAACAAGTGTCCATGCACCCCATTTGATCATCAAATGTCACCGGCAACACGAATGGCGCAGTAACTACCTTATGCTGCCACAGTGACCCCGCCGGCCGGCACGACGACGTGAATCTCAAGATTGTGCTCGGAAAACTCCTGCCATTTCTGCATTACCCGCTCTTCCAACGTCGCAACTGCTGTTTTCTCGACCAGAGCGATGAGGCTGCCCCCCAAGCCCTCGCCGGTCAGATGCACACCATAACAACCGGGGACCTCCGCCAGGTCCACCACGAGCGCATCCAACTCCGGGACACTGACCTCGAAATCGTCTCGTAGGCTTCTATGCGTATCCATGAGCACGTGTCCGATCCCAGACAAATCCCCCCGCTTCAAGCAATCTGCCGCTGCCTGAACACGTTGCTGCTCGCCGATCACGTGGCGCACCCGCCGGTAAAGCGTATCAGGCAACACATCCCCATACCGTTCGAGATCATCCGGCGTCACGTCACGCAGCGCACGGATACCCTCCAGACCGGATCGCTGCAACAACCGTACCGCATGTTCACATTGCGCCCGGCGCACGTTGTACTCAGAAACGCTCGAAAACCAGCGAACACGACTATCCACGATTGCCAGACACAGGGTGTCAGGAAAGGGTACATGCATACGCTCAAGGGTCCGCGTATCCAAGAGCTGGACATGGTCTTCCCTCGCACAGGCACTGGCCATCTGATCGACTACACCGCAGTTGCCGCCCACATAGTCACATTCGGCATGCTGCGCCAACAGCGCCAGGTCAGCCGGAGAGAAGCTCAAACCTCCCAGGAGGTTCCACGCCTGTGCAAAGACCAATTCCACCGCAGATGAAGATGACATACCGGCGCCCACCGGTACATCCGAAACCAAAACCGCATCCATACCAGGCAGGTTGACGTTATGCTGGAGAAACGCCCACGCAATGGCACGCGGATAATCGGCCCACCCCCCGGCCGAAGCAGCAACCCGATCCACGGGGAAGAGAACCTCATCCCCCCCCATGTCGAGCGCGCGGACGACGGCCTCTCGCGTACGACGCATACCTACGGCGAGCCAGGCTGCACGGTCGACGGCCAAAGAAAGCACACTGCCCTCATTGTAATCGGTATGCTCGCCACTCAAGGTGACAGCCCCCGGAGCACGGACCACGAAGTCAGGCATTTTCAGAAAACGCGCGCGAAACGCTTGTAAAACTGTATCCAAGAGTGAAGTCGGCATGATATCTCCGGCAGTGGGTGAAGGTACTAGCGTTCGTCCAGTTCTGGCAGGATACCTTCCTGGACAAGTAGAGAAAGCAAACGTTCGCGATCGGTTTCTCTGACCAACGCGACCCGGGGACCCAGGCGCTCCTGAAGCAACTCGCGGATTTCGGGATAGTCTAGCAATTCAGGATCCTCGACGCGCAGAACCCAGACACGACCCAGACGCGCCTGCACCCCGCCATGATAGGCGCGTTCGACAGCTTTGCGCAGGGCAGCCGGAAGGCGACCCTCTGTGGCTTCATCCAGGAAATCAACAATGCGCTCCAAGGGAATCCGCTGAGCACGGGCCCGGCTCAGAGAGCGGGGAGTCAACCGGTATTGCGCCGCCGCACCACTACTAACCTGCACCGCAATACGGCCTAACTGAAAACGCTCATACCGGCGACCGGGAGGCGCCGCCAGCAGGCCATCCGGCGCAATATGCACCGGCGGCGGTTCCGGCAATTCGAAAGAACCATCCAGCCCGAGGAAAGCCGCGCCGGCATCGTTGATTCGAAATGCATCCGGCGGCAATCCCGGAAGTGTCCAGCCAAGATCGACGAGACCTAACCACGACAGAGGCCCTACGACAAAGAAAACAATCAGCGCGCCCTCTACCGCATACCAGGAATCGAAACCCTTGACGGGAGCGCCGGTAGCGCGATCCTGCAAGTTCCACGCGTCGTAATCTCCATCGGGGCGCAGGAAATCCGTCGCGTATTGGTACACATGTTGAACCAGATTGGACAGCGTGTACCAGACACCGGCCTTGCAGTGCTGCAAATGCGCCAGGAAATTGTGACGCGCTGCCGCCGGATCGTTGGGCCAATCCAGCAAAGGATCAGGCCCCAATGAAGGCGCCATAGCCAGATCATTCCAACGGACACTGTCACGCCAGACCCGCGCCAGTGTAGCCCATTGCATCTGTCGTCCTCCCCTGAGCCACTCCATCATCGGGCCTGGAACCGGGCGCAGCATACCCCGTTCATCAACATGAATCCAATCCTGCTCACGGGCAAGATGCTCGATCATACGCAACCGGGTCTCAACGGGTTGGACAAAGCGCGACAAGAATGCAGCGCGATGAGGTTCGGACCAGGTACCATCCTCGGCCAACCGAACGGACTCACTCTGGAGGTACGACCACAAAGTAACCAGATCCTCACCCAGATCATCAGTCCCCGGCAATGCACGCGCCGGCGGAGCAATAGTCTCCGGACCGGGAATCTCCAGCGGAGAAGGCGC
>JAFGNR010000365.1 GCA_016926915.1 Anaerolineae bacterium | reverse complement strand
CCAATATGACTGGTCGGTCATGTGACCGACCAGTCATATTGTATATCAGGACGCCAGATTTGTCAATGCTCATATTCACTGGTGTAACAAACCGGGGCGCAGGTACCACCCGCGCCCCGATTGTCATTCTAGAGCGGTGTTACTTCGCGATGGTGATGAACACCGCGAGGGGCTTACTTTCGCTGCTGAAGAGCGTAAGCGTGTTGCCCTCGACCTGGAATGTGGTCACGGTTTCCAGCATCGCCAGATAGGCCATTTCCTGATCCATCAGACCTTCGCAGTACATCATCGTGCTGGCGGGCGGGCCGAAGCGGAGCGTCGCGCCGTTGATCTCGACGGCGCCGAAATAGCTGTTGCAGCCCGCCGAGCCATGGATCTGCTCTCCTTCGAAGGTCAGCGTGATCTCGCTGTCGGGTACCAGCGCGTGTCCCGGCAAATCCTGCAACACCCAGGAAGACCCATTGAGGTCCGGCGTCGCGGCGTTAGTGGCGGCGGCGCACCCCACCGCGATAAGCGAAAGCGTCAGCATCATTCCGATCAACCCCAATCCCATCTTGTGTTTCATCTCGTACTCCTTGTGTGTTTTGTTTTCTCACGTCCAGAATATAGGACGTCCCAGGTCACGGTTGGGTTCCGGTGTGTTCGTGAAAATGATAACTTTGCCGAATCCCGAGATCTTCCTTCCCTCCTCTTTTACGCTATAATCAGATGCCTGATCGAAGTCTGCTAAGAGCAGGGACTCTATACGGAGCGCTGTTGGGGTTGCCTGTCCCGGTCATCGGCTTTTTATCCTGGAGGAGTGTGCAATGCCAGTATTTACGCTGTCGGATTTTCTATCCTCCCATACAACGCCGGACAAGGTGGTCGAGATCCAGGTTGAACCGGATGTCGTCTATGTAGAGCCGGGACGGGATGCACAGTATCTCAACTTTGACTTCATCTTGCAAGGACTGACGGAGAAGACGTTGACACTGGGCTTCCTCAAGGTCGCGGTGTACGATGCCAGCGGGTCCTTGCTGACCTACCGCTATCTCAATCACAACGGCGTCGGCACGCCGGGCATCCACACGCTGGGCAAGTTCCAACTCGCGGGCCAGGCACACTTCGATCTGTTCAACCCCTTCTACCAGTTCCCCAAGGATATGCCGATCGATTGCTTGCGATACATGTTCACGTTCGTCGAGCGCGAGACCCGGCAGGAATACTATGACGGAACCGTAGTGGTCACCCCCCAGGTGTATCATCAGCAGACGCGATTGTGCCTGCCCCTGCGAGGGCCCATGACGATCCTAGATGGGCATGACTACACGTCGCATCACCGCCGTTTTGGAATGAGTCTGGTACGCGAGGTAACACAGCAGCAGTTTGTATCGAATTTCAGCCGCTATGCGGTGGATTTCGCTCTCGTTGGTCCTGATGGCAATCTTCGGGCGATGGCTCCGGAAGAACGCCATGAGAACTACGATTTCCATTTCACCGATGTGTGTAAATTCTATACTCATGAGGCGCCGGTCTATGCACCGGCCGCGGGTGTGGTGGTCGCAGTCGAGAACGCGTTGCCGGATCTGTATACGACTGCCTTTGATATGGATGCCGCCATTCGCGCGCACCGCGTTGCCGACCTGGCGGGGAATTGCGTGATTATCCAGCACACGGACCGCGAATTCAGCCATCTCTTTCACTTATTGCAGGGAAGCGTGTGTGTCGATATCGGTCAGCAGGTAAGCAGCGGGCAGTATCTAGGGCGGGTCGGGTTTTCAGGGGCCGCGACGACCTACTCACATCTCCACTACCAACTTATGGACGGTCCCGATTTTCTGCGGGACAATGCGCTGCCGTGCCAGTTTTCGGATGTGATGTTGTGGCTGAACGGGAAGGTGGCACATTTCGATAAGGTGGCGCTTGATACCAGCGATTTCATTCTCGGTGCAGAACCGGAGGGTGACTGAGGGTGTCGTCGTTGCTGACCACCAAACTTTACAGGCCGCCATTGCGTCCCGATTGGGTGCCTCGCGCCCGTCTATTCGCACAGCTAGATGCCGGGCTCCGGTCAGGGCACAAGCTGACCCTGGTCTCCGCGCCAGCCGGATGGGGTAAGACTACCCTGCTCAGCGCCTGGTGTGCGCGTTGCACGGCATCGGTAACCTGGCTCACGCTCGACGAAGGTGACAATGATTCGAACATCTTCTGGGCCTACGTGCTTGCCGCACTGGAGCAGGTTTGTCCCGACTTAGGGGAGGCGGTCGTTTCTCCACTGGGTGCGCCGCAGCCTTTGCCAATACCTGGTTTTTTGACGCCTTTACTCAATGTGCTTGCTGCCCGCCCGGCTCCGTTGTGCTTGGTGCTCGATGACTATCACGTGATCGACAAAAGGGCTATCCATGAGGGGTTGGCGTTCCTGTTGGCCCACCAGCCCTTACAGCTGCACCTGGTGATAGCTACTCGCGCCGATCCGCCCTTGCCGCTGGCCCGGCTGCGTGCGCGCAGACAGCTCACCGAGCTCCGCGCGGAAGACTTACGTTTCACCTTGGAAGAGGCTTCTGCACTGTTGGCGATGTCGCCAGGGCTCACAATGCGACCGGAAGAGGTGCAGGCGCTCGAACGGCGTACCGAAGGTTGGGCCGTGGGACTGCATCTGGCGGCGTTGGCGCTGCGAGATGTGGCCGACCCTGGCGACTTCATTGCCGCGTTCACCGGAAGCCATTACTACGTACTTGAATACTTGACCGAAGAGGTGATCCAGCGCCAACCAGCTGAGGTCCGGCGGTTCTTGCTCCAGAGTGCGATCCTGGAATGTTTGAGTGGGCCCTTATGTGATGCTGTGCTTGACATCGAAGGCAGCGCCGCGATGTTGGCGCGTTTGCATCAGGAGAACCTCTTCCTTATTCCCCTGGACGAAGAACGGCGCCGGTACCGTTATCACCGGTTGTTTGCCGACCTGCTGCGTAATCTCTTGCGCCAAACCTTTTCTGAAGATCACATCCGCGCGCTTCATTTGCGGGCCGGCGCCTGGCATGAGGCCCACGGAACCCTTCCTGATGCCATCCATCACGCTATGAAGGCACAGGACTTCGACCGCGCTGCTGCGTTGATCGAAGGCGCTGCGGATGCTGCGTTGGCGCACGGCAATGTCGCACGCCTTGAGCGCTGGATTGCAGCGTTACCCGATGAAGTCCGGCAGTCTCGGATTCGGCTGCGTCTGTTACAAGGATGGGTGTTTTTCCTCGGTGGCCAGCTAGCCCATGCCGAACCACTATTGCGGGAGGTACGCGCCGAATTGCTCGCCGCCCCTGCTGTTCCCGACCGCGACGTCCTCTTGGGGCGGACCATGACCTTGCTGGCAACCACCGCCACGCTTTACCAGGACATAGCCAAGGCCGCTGATGAAGGAGAGGCCGCCTTAAGTTACTTACCTGATACGGATTTGCTCTGGCGCGCCCGTGCAACACGGGCGCTGGCGGCCGCATACGGCTTACAAGGAGATACGAAGGTCCTCGTCCGTCTCTGTCAGGAGGCCTATCCCCTGGCTCAGGCTGCCGGCAATCTTTTCCTGGCAGCAGATATTCTCGCCCAATTGGCATCAACGTTGATTCATCAGGGTCGTTTGCGAGAGGCGGAAATCACCTACAAGCAGATCCTCACGCTGGTAAGAGACCCCGCTACTTTTCCGCCGGCGGGATTAGGCTATCTCGGACTGGCGGATGTGGCGTTCGAATGGAACGATCTACCGGCTGCCGCGGACCATGTCCGGCATGGAATCGATTTGTGTCATCGTGGGGGCATCGCCCACAGCCAGATTCCCGCTTTGTGTACGTTGGCTCTTGTCCTGCAGGGGCAAGGGGATGTCGATGGCGCCCTCGCGGCAATGCAGCAGGTGAAGGATAGGCTCCACGCAGCACCTTCGACGTTTATGGCAGCCTATCAGCTCGTCTATCAGGTACGGCTTCAGCTCCTGTTGGGTAACGTTGCCGAAGCTGCGCGCTGGGCAACGGGAGCGCTTTCTATGATTGTTCCGGAAACACTTCCCATCGTGTTGTATGAAGCACAGCAAGTGGCCTTGGCGCGCGTAGGGCTAGCGCAAGGCAGGCCGGAGACTGTGTTGGCGCTTTGCCGGGAAACGATCGCGTCGGCAGACCCTGCCGGGCGGTTGGGCCGTGTTATCGAGCTGCGTTTACTCGAGGCGTTGGCCCTTGATGCCCTGGGGCGCCATGAGACTGCATGCGTGGTCTTCGAAACGTGCCTTGCTTCTACCGCGCCTGAGGGCCACATGCGACTGTTTGTGGAAGCGGGCGCGTCTGTTATTCCCTTGCTGCAACAGGCGGCGGCACACGGATTATATCCCGACTACGTGCGAAATTTGTTGGAGGCGCTAGACGCAATGGCGCCGGGACCGGCGATGCAACCGCTTCTGGATCCTCTGACCGTGCGGGAAACCGAGGTCTTGCGCCTGATCTGCGCCGGATATGCCAACCGGCAGATCGCCGAACAACTCGTGGTCACGCTCAACACGGTCAAGAAGCACACCAGCAACATCTACAGTAAATTGGATGTCACGCGCCGCACACAGGCCGTTGCCCGTGCCCGCGAGCTAGGGCTGTGCGAGTGATTGAAGCGCGCCCCTTGTCGAGAATTACGGCTTGGGTTAGAATGGCTTACACTGTAAAGCTAACGTCGTGTTAAGAAACCTTCCCATGACTGAGTGTGAACAACTGGAACAGGCGATCGCTGCTCTCGAAGCCCAGCGGGCCATCCTTGGCGACGCTGTCGTAGAGGCTGGCCTGGCCCCCATGCGCGCGAGACTTGCGGAGCTAAAATCTAAATCTGCTGCGACCGAACAGAAACGCCGGCAGGTCACCGTGCTCTTTGCCGATTTGTCGGGATTCACAACCTTGTTCCAATCCTTGGACGCCGAGGACGTGACCGAGATGGTGAATGACCTGTGGTCGCGTCTGGATGGCGCCATCACGTCGCATGGCGGGGTGATCGACAAGCACATCGGCGACTGCGTCATGGGGATTTGGAGCTCCGATCTGGCGCGCGAGGACGATCCCGAACGTGCGATTCATGCTGCCCTCGCGATGCAGTCTGCCCTGGCCACGTTCCGCGAGGAGCGCCGGGTGGTGCTCTTCATGCGGATTGGTCTGAGCACCGGACAGGCGGTATTAGGGGAAGTCGGCACGCGGGGAGAGTTCACCGCGATGGGGGATACGGTCAATCTGGCGGCGCGCCTTGAACAGGTTGCCCCGGTGGGTGGAATTCTGATCTCTCACGATACGTATCGCCACGTGCGTGGGGTTTTCGACGTCGTACCGCAGACGCCGCTGGCAGTGAAGGGGCAACCTCAATTAGTGCGGACCTACGTCGTGCAGCGCGCCAAGCCGCGAGCGTTCCGTATGGGCGCCCGGGGGATCGAGGGGGTGGAGACCCGTATGGTGGGGCGCGAGGCGGAACTTCAGGTGTTGCAGAACAGTTTCATCCGGGCCGTCGCGCAGGGCGTTACGCGGCTGGTGACCGTGGTTGGGGAAGCGGGTATTGGGAAGAGCCGGCTGCTGTATGAATTCGAGAATTGGATCGAGTTGCGCCCGGAGATTGTCTTCTACTTCAAGGGACGCGCCTTCCCGGCGCTTCAACATATTCCCTATGGCATCTTCCGTGATATGTTTGCCTTTCGCTTCAATATCCTGGAAAGCGACGGCGCGGCGGTGGCGTTGCGCAAATTCCGCAAGGGGATGGACGGCATCTTGAGCCCCGAACGCGCCGATCTGGTGGGGCACCTCATCGGATTCGATTTCTCGGTCAGCCCGGCGGTGCAAAACTTGATTGGCAGCCCGGATTTTGGCCCGCTGGCCAAGGCTTATCTCGCGAATTACGTGCGCGCCATGGCAGAACAGCGACCGATGATGATGTTCCTGGAAGATCTACACTGGGCGGACGATAGTTCGCTTGACCTGATCGAGTACTTGATCACGAATATGCCCCAGACGCGCTTGCTCATCGTAGGGCTGGCGCGCCCTACCTTGTTCGAACGCCGGGCGGGATGGGGGGATGTTCCCTCAGGTGCAGGAGCGGTCGCCAACCAGCGCTTTGAACTGGGCTTGCTATCCCGTCGGGCCAGCCAGGCTTTGGTAGAAGAGATTCTCCAGAAAGTGGACGCCATCCCCGAAGCGCTGCGCGATTTGATCATCGAAGGGGCCGAGGGCAACCCGTTCTACGTGGAAGAGCTGGTCAAGATGCTCATAGAAGAGGGCGTGATCGATCGGGGAGCAGGTCTACGGAGTCCATGGCGGGTCAATCTGGACCGCCTGGAGGAGGTACATGTTCCTCCAACCCTCATGGGGATTCTGCAAGCGCGTCTGGACGGGTTGCCCCGCCGAGAGCGAGAGCTGTTACAGCGCGCCGCTGTCGTCGGACGGCTCTTCTGGGATGCTGCCGTAGCAGAACTGGCGGGTATGGAGCGCCAACAACTTGGCGCGGCCCTCGATGCTGCCTGCGCGCGCGAGTTGATCTTTCAACGCGAGCATTCGGCCTTTGCAGGCACCGAGGAATATTTGTTCAAGCACACCCTGCTCCACGACGTAACGTATGAGACGGTGTTACTGAAAGTGCGGCGTAATTACCATGCCCAGGTGGCGCGCTGGTTGGAGGCGCGGGCCGGGGAACGCGTCGGTGAATATGCAGGGCTGATCGCCGAACATTTGGAACGCGCCGGGGAGGCTGAGGAAGCAGCCCGCTATCTGGGCCAGGCGGTGGGTAAGGCGTTGACGACCGGCGCCTTCCGGGAAGTGTTGGGACTTTCCGGAAGGGCGCTGGCCTTGTTGCCTGGGGAAAGCCCGGAGCGGGCTGCGCTGCTGGTGCAGATGGGGGAGGCGCTCCGGAAGCTGGGAGACTATGGAAGCGCCCGTCGGCAGTTGGAGTCGGGCCTGGTTTTGGCGCGGCACTTGGCAGATCAAGGCTGTCAGGCTGACGCACTGGCGCACCTCGGCAGCGTGGCGCGCGAAAAAGGGGATTGGGCGTTGGCGCGCGGCTATCTGGAACAGAGCTTGGCGCTGGCGCGCCGGGTGGAAGATCGCGCCCGGATCGCCCGGGTTTTGGATAATCTGGGGTGGGTCGATTTCAGGCAGGGCGCCTACCGGGAAGCCAGCGCGCGCCTGACGGAGAGCCAGGCGCTCTATCAAGCCTTGGGGGACCGGACCGGCCTGGCGCGCGTCCTCAATGGTCTGGGGGCTGTTGCGAATGCCATGGAAGATTACGGGAAATCTCAAGCGCTCCATCTGGAGAGCCTGGCCATATCACGGGAGACCGGCGACCGCTGGAACGAGTCGCGAGCGCTCAATAATCTAGGGGTGGATGCATGGCTGAGGGGAGAGTATGCCAGGGCACAGCACTATTACCGGGAAGCGCTGAACATTGTGAGAGAGATTGGCTATCAGGCCAATCTGGCCTCTACGCTGGGAAACCTGGGGCACGTGGTTGCGGCACTGGGTGATCGGAAGGCTGCCGTCTCGTATTACCACGAGGCCCTACAGATCACGGTTAAGATCGGCGCCGTGCCTATTGCCCTGGAGAGTCTGGCCGGATTGGCGGGAGTATTGGCGCAGGCGGGCCGCGTAGAGCGGGCGCTTGAACTGCTGGGCGCTGCTCTATATCATCCCGCGCTGGTGAGCGAATCCAGGGAACTGACCGTTGACCCCATTTTGGCTACTTTGCGCGCACAACTTTCGCCGGAGGAGGTTGAGGCCGGTCTGCTACGAGGACGGGCGCTGCCGGTAGAGCCGCTCATCGAAGAGATTCTGGCGCAGGCGAACGATGACCATGGCGCAGAATGACTCGGAAAACAAGGGCGACTCCATTGCAGGAAGTGGGAACTCACCGCAGAGAGGACACAGAGCGGTCGTTGACGCACTCTGCGGTTAGGTGACTGTTTTCCAGGGGAATTACTTATGCAACTGACAGATCAGGAACGGGCCTGGTTGGCGGGTGAGGCTGGACCTGCCACAAAACGGGCTATGGAAATTGTGGTGGCGCTGGGGCAGATTTACCATGCTGAGCGCCTGATTCCGGTCGCCAGTGTCCAGATATCGGGGGTCTCTTATCGTAACATCGGCGCCGCAGGGTTGGATTTCCTCGCGAACTGGGCTGCGGAAGGCGCGCGTGTGCGCGTGCCCACGACTCTGAACCCGACCGCCAATGACCTGCAGATCTGGTCCGAGCAGGGCTTCGACGCCGGCTTCGCCGCCAAGCAGCAGGCTGTCGTTGACGTCTTCGTGCAGATGGGGGTGGGCGACGGGCATCCGGTTCCTACGTGTGCGCCTTACCTCGTGGGCAACGCGCCAGGTCTGGGAGAGCATGTCGCCTGGGCGGAATCGTCTGCGGTCTCCTATGCCAACAGTGTGCTGGGGGCGCGCACCAACCGGGAGGGCGGTCCCGGCGCCGTCGCTGCGGCCCTTGTCGGGCGGACCGGCGCCTACGGTATGCACCTCAACGCCAACCGGCAGGCTACTGTGCGCGTGGAGGTCCGCGCGCAGCTCCAGACGCTTTCTGACTATAGCGCTCTGGGGGCTATCGTAGGGCAGCGCGTGCGCAAACAGGTTCCCTATTTTGCCGGGCTGCCGCTCGAGCGCGATGCCCCGCTATGGCAAGAGAAACTCAAAGCGCTGGGGGCCGCCATGGCCGCCGCCGGGGCCGTGGCATTGTACCACGTGGAGGACGTCACCCCAGAGGCGCGAGCCGCGCCGGTACTTGCTGATGGCGCCGGAACCCTGGTGATCGATCACTTGATGCCCGGTTACGCCATGCTCAACGATCCCGTGGAGCACATCGATTTGGTGTGGGTGGGCTGTCCGCATGCCTCGTTGGCGGAGATTGCGCGTGTAGCCGAGGCCCTACGCGGTAAACAGCTGCGCGTCCCTCTGTGGATCACATGCGCGCGACCTATCAAGGAGGCGGCGATTGCCCAGGGGGTCGCGGCGGATATCGAGGCGGCAGGCGGGCGCCTTATCGCCGATGCCTGCATGGCTATCGCGCCCGTGCGCGACCTGGGCTTCACGTCGGTCGCTGCTGTGTCGGCCAAGGGCGCCTTCTACCTCCGCAATCTGGCCGGGGTCAAGACACGGTTTGCGACGTTGGATGATTGCCTGGCGTTGGCGCTTCAAGAAACGTGATCCTGCACTGTGTAAACGTGTGAGGTGTGTT
>JAFGNR010000364.1 GCA_016926915.1 Anaerolineae bacterium | reverse complement strand
GGAAAGGCCTCCGAGTTTTCATGATGCCCCATTTTCGGCTGCCTTGGCCGTTCCCATGTTTTGGCAGGATGAGGTCACTGGCGTACTGGTCGCTACGGATAACCAGCCGGGTCGCGCGTTCACGCCTTACGATCAATACCTTACCGAGCTACTTGCCGGACAGGTTGTCGCTTTCATCCAGAATGCACGACTTTTCGAGGCGACGCAACGCTCTCTTAACTACACACAAGCACTTCTTGACATTAGCCGTCACTTGTCTGCCGTTGAGGACCTCCATGACATTCTAGATTCGATCGCCGATGCGATTGTCGAGGGGCTTTCGGCTGATCGTGCTTTGTTGATCGTGATCGATGAAGACGCGCAGCAGGTTGTCGATTATGCAGGCGCGGGTGACGAGAAAGCTGATATCCGACTTCCACCATACGAAGAGCTCCTTGACGGCTTGACGGGCTGGGTGATACGTGAGCGGGAGCCCCTGATATCTCCCAAAGGTGCGCCGGATTCCCGGGAAAGCCCGCTTGTCCAACAGCACCGGTTGGATTACGGCGTAGGTTCGATCATTACTGTGCCGATGATTTATCGCGATCAGTTATTGGGTACGATCACAGCGATGAACCGGTTGGAGTCGCGGGACTTCTCATCTGAGGACCTGCAGCTTGCCGTGGCCATTGGGAACCAGGCTGCGGCCGCTATTACGAATGCTCAGCTCTTTACCCAGATGCAACAGGCGCTGCAACGCGCGGAAGTGCTTTACGCTGCTGGTCGTTCCGTCATGAGTATCGAGGATTTATCCTCGGTACTGCATCAGATTACTGAAGGTGTTGCCCGAGCCCTACCGGCAGATCGTGTTTCGTTGATCACCTTCGATATTGCCGCACATCAGGTGACGCATTTCGTGCGGGGTGGGCCGGGATCGGAACACATTGCCCTCGACGTCGATTTCGCTGAACTCTGGGATGGATTGAGCGGCTGGGCGCTTCGCGAACTGAAGCCGGCTCTTTCGCTCAAGGGGGTTCCCGATCCTCGGGAAAGCCCTGAGGTCCAGCGACGCCGGGCGGAAACAGAGTGTGGCGCGATTATTGTAGTCCCCATTATCTATCGCGGTGAGGTTTTGGGTACCATGACGGCGATCAACCGGCTCGATCAGCCGGATTTCTCGCCCGCGGATGTTGACTTGATGGTAGCTTTGGTCAACCAGGTAGCGGCTGCGGTGGCCAACGCGGAACTCTTCGCGAATACGCAGCAGGCCCTGGCCGAGACAGCGGTGCTCTATGAGGCCAGCCGGGCGCTTACGTTGGCGCATACACCCGCCGATGTCTTGCAGGTCTTTGTCGAACAAGTTGTCGGACCGGATATCGATCGTTGTGTGATTGCGCAGCTCATGGGCGGCAAGCGGGAGGATATTCCGGTTGTCGAAATCACTGCCGCGTGGGATCTCGGTGGGGAACGGCCTGCATTGTTGGGACGACGTTTCGATACGTCTCAAGTGCCGGTCATGGCGCGCTTTGATCGTGAACCGGTCGTGGTTCCTGATATTGCGGCTTCCTCCCTTATCGATCCACAGTCCAAACGCATGTTCCTCGAGGTCTTCGGGGTTCGGGCGGTGGCTGTGGTCACTCTTTTTGTCGGTGAACGTCTTATGGGTTGGTTATTGGCAGAATCGACGGCAGGGCCGCGTGACTTTCCGGATCGTGAAGTGCGGCTTTACCGGTCTCTACAAGGGCAGGCCGGGGTTGCCCTGGACAATATGCGACTGCTGGCAGAGATGCGCAAGCGAGCCACACAATTGCAGACGGCGGCCGAGGTAGCTCGCGCGGCTTCATCAATTCTCAATATTGATGATTTGTTGGGGGAGGCTGTAACCCTGTTGCGTGAGCGCTTTGATCTGTATTACGCTGGGTTGTTCTTGTTGGATGATTCAGAGACTTTTGCCGTACTGCGCGCCGGCACCGGTGAGCCAGGCGTTGCCATGCTGGCAGAGGGACACCGTCTGCGCGTGGGTGGGGAGTCGATGATCGGCGCCTGCGTGACCGACGCTACGCCGCGCATTGCCCTGGATGTGGGAAAAGAACGTGTCCGGTTTGACAACCCCCATTTGCCCCGGACCCGCTCTGAGTTGGCGTTGCCTTTGGTCGCGCGCGGCAAAGTGATTGGCGCAATGACCATTCAATCCGAGATGCAGGCAGCGTTTTCTCAGGAAGACATTACTTCTCTGCGGATCATGGCCGATCAGTTGGCTACTGCGATTGCCAATGCGTTGCTCTTTGCAGAATCTGAAGTGCGATTCGAAGAATTGCAGCGCTTGCAGCGGCAACTGACGGGCAGTGCGTGGTCTGACTACGTGCGTGGACAGCCCGTTTTGGGATATACATACGACCTGGCGCAGCTGCGCCCGCTGCATGACCAGGTGGTTGGGGTGGACGAAGAGCCTACACCGGAGGCGTTGGCTGAGGCCTTGACGGCTTCTATGGGCATTCCTTTGGATGCTGCCGTGGTTCCGGTTTTGCAGCAGGGCGATCTGGTCGTGCGGGATGACAACGGGCGCGCGGTTCTGGCGCCGATCACCACGCCGCTTGGTGAACCGTTGGGCATTCTGGGACTCGACGCACCCGGTGAGCAGTCGGGGTGGTCCGAAGACGATCTGGCGCTTATCCAGGCAGTGCGAGAGCAAATCGGCATGGCGTTGGAAAACCGGTTGCTTTTCGAGCAGACGACGGAGGCTCTGGCGGAGACCAGCGCTCTCTATGAAATCGGGCAGGCAATCAGTGAGGCCCGCAGCGTCACGGAGATCTTCGAAGCGGCTATCGAAGGAATCTCCCGGCGTTCAGAACCGGACCGGATCGTTGCCGGGCTGTTGGAGCCGGCGGGAGATCCGGAGGATCTGGTCGTTGTTGCCGGGTGGTCCCGTGATGGTGGGGGGGCGAAGCCGGGTGCGAAGTATCCACTCAATGCATGGGAATCCCTCTATCAGGTCATGGAACGGGTGGGGCGGTTTATTTCTGCCGATGTGGAAGATGAAGGCATCTTCAGCGAGACGATGCTGGATGTCTACCGGCGCACTGCGGTGCGGGGTCTGGCCGGCTTCCAGTTGCGTGTCCGGGGCGCGGCCTATGGGATGTTGTTGATCTATACTTCCGAACCGCATGATTTTTCCCCGGAGGAGCTGCGCTTTTACGAGACCGTCATCCAAAATGCTTCCGTGGCATTGGAGAACCAGGTCCTCTTGAAGACCACCCGGGACGAGGCTGATCGGCGCGCCTTGCTCAACGAGGTAATGCGCACGGCGTCGGCGAATCTGGATCCCGCAGCATTGATCGAGGACGTGACGCAACTGATCTCGGAGCGTTTTGCCATGCCCACGCTATTCTGGCGCTGGGATGGTTCCTTCCTTTATCCTGATGCGGTGTTTCGGGAGGATGGGGTTGCTTTGGCGCCGGAGACTGGGCGGCCCTTCGGTCTGGCGGATGTGTCTGGTGTGGGGGCCGTCGTGCGATCCGGGCAGCCATTGCGCTGGCGTTTTTCCTCGCAGCCTTTCCGTTCAGCGCGATTTGCTTACTACCTGCGGGAGTTGCATCTGGAAGAGGCGTATGCCGTTCCTATCATGATCCGGCATGAGGTATTGGGGGTGCTGGTCTTGGGGCAACAATTGGGGCACCCGACTATCGATGACAACGAGATGGCCTTTCTCCACAATGCCGCGGTCAATATTGGCGTCGCTTTGGAAAACGCGCGGCTATATCAGGATGCTCAGGAGACCGCCGAAAAACTGAAGGAAGTCGATCGTCTCAAAAGTGAATTCCTCGCCAATATGTCTCACGAGCTACGCACACCTTTGAACTCCATCATAGGGTTCTCTCGGGTTATCCTCAAGGGGATCGATGGCCCGCTCACGGACATGCAGCAGACCGATTTGCAGGCAATTTACGAGAGCGGCAAGCACTTGCTCAGCTTGATCAATGATATCCTCGATCACTCCAAGATCGAAGCGGGCAAGATGGAGTTCGTTTTCGAACCGGTTGAACTGGGAACGTTGTTGCGCAGCGTGATGTCAACTGCGAAGGCGCTGGTCAAGGACAAGCCCATTGAACTACAGCAGCATATCCCTGATGATTTGCCGGTCATTGTCGCGGATGAACGTCGCATTCGGCAGGTCATCATTAACGTTATGGGCAATGCCTCCAAATTCACCGAGGAGGGCTACATTGCTCTGTCGGCAACCCATGATGCTCAGAATGTCCTGATCCAGGTGGCGGATACCGGTATTGGGATCCCGCCCGACCGCTACGATAAGGTTTTCGCCGCGTTCGAACAGGTGGACTCCTCTTCGACGCGCGCCTTCGGCGGTACCGGTTTGGGGCTGCCGGTGAGCAAGAAGTTCGTCGAGGCGCATGGCGGGCGCATCTGGTTCGAGAGTGAGGTCGGCGTTGGTTCTACATTCTATGTCTCACTCCCGATTTCGGGACCGCCGCCGGACCTGGATGAAGGCAGTGAAGCGGGTGCAAACGCGGCGCCCATCCCTGAAAAAGAAGGAGATGAGACGCTGACGGTCTTGACGGTCGATGATGATGCCGGTGTCATTACGCTATTCCGTCGCTATCTTTCCAACAAAGGTTATCGTGTGGTGGGGTTGACTCAAGGCGCCCGCGTTGTCGAGGAGGCCAAGCGGCTCAAACCTTATGCCATTACCCTGGACATCATCATGCCCGACAAGAACGGCTGGGAGGTTATTCGGGACTTGAAGTCAGATCCGGAGACCCGCAATATCCCGATAGTTGTCTGTTCAATTGTCGGTGAGCGTGACAAGGGATTGAGCATGGGGGTTGCCGACTATCTCGTTAAACCCATCCTTGAGCAAGATCTATTGGATGCCCTGGAGCGCCTGTCTGAACAATCGGATGTGCTGCATATACTCGTCGTTGATGACAATCCCGATGATCGCAACCTTCTTTCCCGCATTCTGAAAGACGCCGGTTACGAGGTTCTCGAGGCGCCGGGAGGTGCGGAAGCGATCGCCATGATCCATGTGATGGTTCCTGATCTGGTCGTGCTGGATTTGATGATGCCGGAGGTCGATGGGTTTGCCGTGCTGGAAAGCATGAAAGCCGGCGACATGACACGTTCAATCCCCGTCATTGTGGTTACTGCTAAGGATCTCGCTGAGGCCGAACGGGAAGCATTGACTGCGCGGGTTCAAGCCTTGCTCCAAAAGGGCATTTTCGACCAGCAGCATCTTTTGGAGGATGTGGAAGCTGCGCTTTCTCGACTCACGCCGGCGGTTGCCGGGTGACGCCGAGGAGAAGGAGACATCCGAGATGGTAAGGGGGTGGCGAACGGAATTCTTGACAGTGACTATGAGTCGTTGTACAATGTGAATGTCAAGGGAATGTCCACGCTTTGAGATTTATGCCCTAGAATCTACTTAGGAGGATCGAAATGGCTTATGTGATCACGAGTATCTGTGAGCGGAAGGGCGCCTGCTACGATGTTTGCCCCACGGATTCCATCCACTTCGTGGAAGAGGACGACAACGCTTTCGAGGAATGGTCAACCTACTATATCAATCCCGAAACGTGCATTGATTGTGGCGCCTGCTACGCGGAATGCCCCACTGAGGCCATCTTCATGGAAGATGAAGTTCCTGATGAATACGAGGATGACATCAAGAAGAACCTGGAATTCTTTACCGATGGTCCCGGTAAGGACATGGTTTAGGAAGTTG
>JAFGNR010000363.1 GCA_016926915.1 Anaerolineae bacterium | reverse complement strand
TTTTCCCACAGTTCATCGCCATCGCCTACCTCGATATACGTGAACCCTTCCCGGTAGTAGTGTTGTAATGCGTGAAACATCAGGCTCTGGTTATGCGCCGAATCGTCGGCCCAGCTGTTATCGCCGCGATGACAGTCACTGAAGAAGATGAACCGGTCGTCGTCGGTGAAAGGGATCTCCGGTGCGGACGCCAATACTCCACTCAACCGGCTGCTCGTAGACATTGTCGCCTCCTGTGCAATAGCGCTCAGCTCTCAGCCATCAGCGCGCGCCAACACCTCTCGCAAGTGCGCGGCTCTCTCGTCCAGGAAATCCCGGTCGGCTTCGCGGGGGTAGTGGGAAGGAAAGCGAAATCCGAAGCCGTCGGCGTGATAGCGGGGAAGAACATGAAGGTGCACGTGAAAGACGTCCTGACCAGCAGCGCCCCCGTTGGCCAGAAAGAGGTTGAACCCATCGCATCCCAGGTCCGAAGCCAGCACAGCGCGCCCAATCCGGTGCGCCGCGCGCATTATATGCGCGGCCACGTCAGAATCGATTTCTTCGAGGAATGTGTGATGGCGTAGGGGAATGATCAGTAGATGTCCGGGGGTGACGGGATAGAGATCCATGAATGCAGCTACGTTCTCGTCGCGGATGATGAAACTGGCCGGGGCTTCGCCGGCGAGGATCAGGCAGAAGATGCACGCAGTAGAACCGCCGGCAATCCGGTTGAGCAGGTGCTCGGCCCGGGCCGGATTCCCGTTGCCTGCCGCCGGCAGCGCTGCTCGCACGAAGGCTGCGCTGTGCGGTGATAGCAACGCCAGCTGGCGTTCCACATCGGCCGGGCGGCAGCCCTGCAAGAAGCTTAGGAAATCGTGAGTGCGCACCTGTTTCAGGAAAGCGCGTAGCTGGGCATCGCTGAATGTTTCCAATGATAATGGCATTGCCTACCTCCACAGACTTCGAAGCGGCAGCGTATCCCCGGGTTGTTCAGATGTCCCGGTACAGTAAGATCGCGTAGACATCCAGATCGAGTTCGACATTCTGCGCCTTGAATTCCCGGTCGGCAGCCTGGGGGGTAAGGAGCCTGCCGCAGACCGGCCTTTCGAACTTTACTTCAAGCAGTTGGGGGGCATCCGCGTAGTTGACCAGGTGAATCTGGCGCACATCCTCCTGTTGCCATAGCTCCATCAAGACCGGCAATTGGGCCGTGACGCGGGGCAGTTGTCGTGGCCCCAAGGCTTCCAACAGCACGCGTCGCTGCCGGGGTTCCGGGACGTCGAACAGCGGAGTTTGCATGAAGAGTTTCTGCACCAGACCCGCTCGATCTACCAGCCGGCGCATCCAGCGTTTTTCGAAATAGGCGCGAAACAGGCCTTGCCCTAGGGCGCCCACGAGCCGCCGCGCCCACCGGTTGCGGGTCAGAAAGGTCTGTGAGGGCGGGCGCCATTCCGGCAGTGCGGCGACGTCCAGGGTTTGCAGGGATTGCGGAATTTCCCAGGTCTCAGGCAGGGGGGTGACGTGTAGTAAAACGTCGAGCCCTTCCAGGTCTACCGGTTCTGCAACCACGCGCCACGGGCGAGCGTCGAGTAACAGGGTTTGCCCCATGCCGAAGTAGAGAGGCGCAACATGGCGCCACGCCTGCCAAAGCCTGTCTCCTGGGTAAAGTATGCCGGTTCGCGCCGCGTTCCGGCGCGCTTCGAACAGCCCGGCATGTTCGCCGAGCCACCGGTGCAACGTACCGATCGCTTCACGTTCAGGGCCGAACTTCTCAGCGGTCAACAGCGTGAATGTGCCGTCAGGCTCGACGAATTCCGTACCCTTGACGACCATGGCTGCTCCGCAGGCCGCGGCTTCGGCGATTCCTTGCTGGAAACGGCGCGGCGCGTAAACGGTATCGAAGCCGATACCGCGATCGTAGGGATCGACTGTCAGGGGGGTATTCCCTATGAGCGCGCGAGCCGTGCGGATGGTCAACGCGTTGTTCGTGAGTCGCGCCGGACGGCCCGATACGCTATTTTTCCACTGCGGGAGTCCAAAGTCCTCGATCATGATGACATCCTGGACCTTGGCCAGCGCGGCAAGGTCGATGCCGTAGGCCACGAAACTTGGCCGCATCACGGCATCGAAATCATTGGCGCTGATCAAGATGTCCGGGTTCAGCATCCGGGCATAGTCGGCCATCTCGGAGAGCAACGCCGTAGCGCGCGCGGCGCGCCAGCGCAGGTAGATTTGACTGGTCTCGTCATGTTCTGGGTCCAGGTGCACCGGAATAGTCCGCCCTGTGTCGCCGGTGAACAGCGCCGTGCAGCGGGCGCAATAGCACCCTGCGCCGCCAATCCAGCTCTCCGCGAGTGACAGGGGTTGGATACCGTACCAGGGATTGTCGAAGAACACGCCATCGGCGCCGGCTTCGACGACACCTTTGACCCTGTCACGCAGGCGCGCCTGCCATTCAGGATGCTGCCAGCAGCTCATGTAGCGGCCGGTGTAGTAGTGGAAAGGTCGCCCCTGGGGATCGACGGCGTACCAGTCCTGGTCCTCGTAGGAACCGCTGGCGACGTAGTTGGAGGTTTGGATGTAACCGAAGACGCGGACACCGGCAGTCTGGAAAACAGGCGCCGTCTGCCGGAACGCGTCCCAGTCCTCCTGTTCGATTTCGGGAGGAAACCCCCAATCATACATCAAGTAAGCCCAGTTGAACCGGGCTTCCTGGGCGATACGCACCGCTCCTACGAGGGTATGCGCTTCGTAATGCACGGCTTCGTCGACCGGCGTTTCCATGAATTTGAGACGGTTCATGCGTATGGTGCCTGGGCCGGCCCAGAGGTAGACGGGGCGATGGGCGCCCACAGTGAACGTACATTTGCGATTCTCCATAGTTGTAGGTCCTTTACCGGCGGTGGTGTGGTCTTGTCCGGCGCCTATACCGCTGTATCCTGACCTTTTGGTGTTACATATGGGTTGTTGTGGGGAGTGGGAAGGACTTCGATTGGGTCGCCGCGACGTACATGTCCCCCCTCCAGAACGCGGCAGAAGATGCCTGCGTCAGGCAAGATCGAGACTCCTGAGAAGTTGTAGGTGTGTGCAGCGTCCCGGGGTTTGCCAATCTGGATCACTTCCAGAAGCGCCGGGCCAATACGCAAGCGATCGCCAATGTGCAGCGCCAACAGATCCACCCCTTGGGTCGTGAGATTATCTGCGAAAGAGCCGGGACCGGCCTGGATGCCATGGACGCGATTGGCTTCTGCTATGCTTTCGATGGCGACCAGGCTGACTTCGCGCTCGCTGATCCCGGCGTGTGCGTCCCCGGCAAGGCCGCGCCCTGCAATCAGCTCTCCCGCACCGATATCGACCTTGGGTTCGGTACGGCATTGACTACGGTTGACAGCGACCAGGTGTGCCATGAGGGTCTCCTTGGTTCAGTCCGGGGTTATGGTACCTTTCCCAGAATCTTCAGCTTCTTGCCGCAGGATTTCCCAGGCCTGGCGATATCGTTGAAGCCTGCGCAAGGCTTCCTCGTCAGGCTGGGGAATCCGCCGGACGTCCATATTGTCTTCGAGGTCGGCCAGTTTCACTGCGCGCGCCAGGGGATGTGGCTTGATGCGCTCGATGAAGGCTTCGTACGTCTCGCCTTCCCGCCGTGAAAGTTGATCAATTGCCTCGACAACGTCTGGCGCAAAGCCGGCCTCTGCCAGATCATCGAGAGTCAGGGGGGTATCTTCCACCACATCGTGGAGAACGGCGACCGTGCGCGCCAGGTCGGTTGTGCAACGACCCATCACGCGTAATGGATGCAGGATGTAGGGTTTGCCATATTGGTCGCGCTGCCCGAAATGTCGTTCGACGGCCAGGCGAATCGCATCTTCGAGGGTTGCCATAGACTATTTCTCCTCGACTACGTGCCCTTGGGCGCGTTGGAGAGTTTCATACACTGTTGATCGGAAACTCGCTGGCGGCGTCAGGGAACCCTCTGAATGCTTCCGCGAAGTAGGCTCGGAGTGCGGGGCGTTCTTCTTCGGGAATGAATGCCGCTTCCACGGCATTGCGCAGGGCGCGATAGATGAGCCGTTTCTGCAAGCCAATTGCTCTGATCGCCACCAGGTATTCATCGCTCAACGTAGTATCGCTGATGCTGGGATCGTCGGTGTTGATGGTGACCTTCAATCGCAACCCAAATAGGTCTTTCAGGGGGTGCAGGGTAAGTCCCGGCACGGCCCCTGTCTGGAAGTTGCTGGTCGGGCACACCTCAAGGGCAATATTGTTTTGATACAACATTTGGATGACGGAAGAGTTCTCCACGGCGCGAATTCCGTGACCGATGCGTTCCGCTCCCAAGAAGGTAATGGCCTCGCGAACACTGTCTGCGCCTGCCGCTTCACCGGCATGGACTGTGACGTGAAGTCCGGCTTGCTTGGCGCGGAGGAAGGGTATGGCGAAGATACGCGGTGGGAAATTGACTTCGTCGCCGGCAATATCGATGCCACGGACGTGACGGCCCCGGTACGCGATGGCAAGGTCGACAATTTCTTCTGCCACGGGCAGCGGATCTCCACGGGGTATCTGCAGGATCAAGCAAGTGCGGGTCGAAGACCAGACCTCCGCGCGGCTTACGGCTTCGATAACCCATTCCACTACATCGCTGAGGGGAAACCCCTGCGTGCGCGCCAGGGCCACCGGATTGAAGCGCAACTCGAGGTAGCGAATATTGTCTTCCATAGCATCGAGGATTGCTTCTTGCGTGACTCGCTGCACCGCTTCCTTGGACGTGTAGAATTTTCGCAGCAATTTGAACTTCTCCAGGAAGCGATGGAAATCCGGGGAGTCATTGGTGATCTGGACATAAGGCCGCAGTTGCTCCACGTCATAGCTGGGAAGGTCGATTCCGTGTTCGGTAGCGATTTCGGCCAACGTCTCGAGACGTAGCGAGCCTTCCAGATGCCGGTGCAAGTCGATTTTGGGAAGACTGTGCGCCCAGGCGCGCAGCAGTTTTTTCGGATCTTGGTGGGGGCGTGTTGAGAATTCTGGCATGGGCTTCTGGACCATTCCTGTGTTCTTTGCAATGTACTCTAGGTTCATAGGTCTCGATTCATCAATTTGATGTGATGGCTCTTCCGCTTTATTGCGGCGAATCGCACGACGCATCTCCGTCAACTAGAGGCGTGGCGCTCAACGACTTTTCGCCAGCCATCCCCAGTATTTCAAGGTCACGATCAGGTTGATAATGACTCCCGCGGTCAGTGGGAGGTGAAAGGCCAACAACTCAAAGTCCGGCGTCAAGACAACTGCCGGCTTACCTGCCAGGGCCGCGCTGCATTGTGCGACGTAACCCAGTGTGCCTAACCCTAAGAATGCGTTACCCACGTTGAACCACCGGTGATACGGCGGCATGCGGGTTACGGTTCCCATCCGGCTGCTCAAGACGCGCAGGATCCGGCAGATGAACATGGTAGCAACCAGGGCCAGAATGCCCAAGTGTGACGTTAGGATCTGCAAGTCGGTCATCGCTGCGGGTTTCTCGTCATTTGATCCTGCAGATGACTCCCAAGCAGGAAGATCCACAGACCGGCCACGAACAGGCACACGTTGGCTGCCGGGTTACCCGTGAAATTAGGCCCTTCGAAGCCTTGTAGTAATCGCCACAGGTAGATCAGCGTGCCGGTAAAGGTTAGCAGCACGGGAATCAGATAGAGGCGGTACCGTGTCTTCTCACCGGAGCTTTGCTCAAAGAATCGTGCAATCTCCATCAACACCAGTTCCAGGGTGATGATGCCGCCCCAGGCAATGATTGCTAGTAATACTCTGATGATCATGAGTTGCTGTTCCTGGGCTCTACTGTGTGCCTACCGTCGCACGAACGCTTTGATAAAGGATTCTGCCATTTGTTGTGGCGAACCACTCAGAATACCTTCCCGTCCTCTGAAAGGTTCGTGGATGGCAACGCCGCCTCTACTGATGTCGAATTGCCGGATGTGCGTGTCATGGGCGCTGCCGCGCATTTTGAGAACGATAATGGCGCGCTGAATACTGCTTTCGATCTCCACGTAACGGAGCAAGGTATAGGAATCTACCAGGAATCCCATACTGGCTTCGCTCTCGTCGTCTTCTTCATCTCCCAGGAGTACGTAAGCTTCTCGCGTCAAGAGCGCCGTCAACCCCTCCCGTTTCAGGGCGTTCAGGAACCCGTGAATCAGATTCCGCAGTTCCACGGGGTCCCGGCTGATGCGCTCGAATTGGGAGAGGCTGTCCACCAGCACGCGCTTTGCGCCCATTCGCCCTACAAGACTTGCGATGCGTCCGTTGAAGCGTTCGAGATCAGCCCTGGTGACCTCTGGACTGCTCATGATCACGCGCAGCAGGCCACGGCGTTCCAACTCGCGGAAATCCCAACCGAAGGCTTCGGCGTCCCGGTAATATTGCTCGGGAAACTGCTCGAACGTCAGGATCAGACCCGGTTCGTCATGCAGCGCTCCGTGGTTGATATATTGCATGCCCAGCGTTGTCTTC
This sequence comes from Anaerolineae bacterium, assembly GCA_016926915.1. Classification (GTDB taxonomy): domain Bacteria; phylum Chloroflexota; class Anaerolineae; order B4-G1; family SLSP01; genus JAFGNR01. The sequence goes on along the minus strand of JAFGNR010000363.1, from coordinate 6,417 downwards.
CCACATCCGGGCGCCCCTTCGATCAGATTGGCCGTCCGTGGGAGAAAGCCGCCATGCAACATTGTATCCAATCCCGGAACGCCTGTGCTGACCCTCTCTGTAGCTTGCACGAGCATGATGCCCCCTTTGTCTTTGTCCCTCGTGATTCTGGCGTTGGTTCGTCGACCGGCGACCGAGGGGTCAATAACTGCCTTTGATCACGTGATAGATCGCCCGCACGCGGAACTGCCGGTCGTCGCTGGCATCGATGAAGCGGGCCAACTGTTCTCGAATGGCCGGATTGGCAGCCAGCGCGTAAACCACCATTGATCCCATATGCGTTTCCTCCAACAACCCGCGCATGGCAAGGTCTGCCAATTCCTGTTGTACCGTTTCTTGGTTTCGACCGGCATACCGCGCGATATTGTCGACGGTATCGATGGTATGAGGATTGTTATGAAAGAAGCGCAGGAGATCCCATTTTACAAAAGAGTCGACGTACCTGTTGAGGAAATCCAGCAATTCCGGGTCCATGTCACCGATGTAGGCTCGACTCGTTAAATTCTCCTGTTCCATTCTATGTCCTCCACAGCCTCTCGACATTCCACGAGTGTCGTTATGCTTCATGACACGCCCGGTCATGGAGCGTGTAGTTTTCCACAGTCTTACGCGTTGCGCTCCTCGCTGACGTAACGGGTGATCCCTTTTTGCTGGTCTTCGCGCCAGTGACAGTCTTTATACTTCTTACCGCTATTGCACCAGCAGGGTTCGTTACGTCCGAGTTTGTGTGTGCCGGGGCGCCGGCTCGTCTGTGGTTGTGATGCGGCCTGTTGGCTGCCTCCAATCGCTTGGTAGACCGGGCGCGGACTTGGGACAGCCGGTCGCCGGGCCGCCGGGCGGCTCTGCTTCGGCACCAGGAACAGTCCCCGCACGATGGTCTGCTGTACGGAGTCTAACATTTCCTGGTACATGGCGTAGGCTTCTTTCTGGTAAGCAACCAGCGGCTTCTGCTGGCCTATGGCGCGCAGTCCGATGCCTTCCCTTAGGATATCCAGATCTGTCAAGTGGCGCACCCAGTGGTCATCCAAAACTCGCGTCATCAGCCGCTGGTCGCGTGCTTTGCGGTGTGTTTCGATGACGATGGCCTCTATCTCGGTTTCCAGGGAATCGGGAAGGCGGCGCAGGACCGTATCCCAGTGCTGCATCACGCTATCCGGCTCCAGGGATGTACGGACCCGCCCCACGACGTCCCGGTAAAACGGATCGTCGATTTCGGATATACGTTTCAAGGTGAGGTCATCTTGGCGCCAGGTACGGTAGAGCTCGTGGCCCAACCGTTGGTTCATTTGGTCGTAGGTCTGCTCAGCCCATTGTCTGAATCTGTCTACCATTGCGTCAATCGACATACCGTCCAGATCATCAGGCTCGAGATTTCTTGGAATCGGCGCGAACCGTCGCAGTTCGGCAAGCATGGCTTTGCGGTCCCAATCGTCGTCGCCTGCAGCGGTGTAACCGGCGACAACCCGGTGAATCTCCGTCTCGACCATCTGTAACAAGTCGGAGCGCATGTCGTCGCGCGAGAGGATTTTCCGCCGTTCTGCGTAGACGATTTCGCGTTGCTTGTTGACGACGTTGTCATATTCCAGCACATGTTTGCGAATGTCGAAGTTGTACCCCTCGACCCGCTCCTGGACCGATTCGATGACCCGGGAGAGAACGTTGAATTCTAGCGGCGCTTCATCGAGACCCGCCCGTTCCATCCACGGTTTTAGACGCTCACCGCCGAACCGCCGCATGAGGTCATCTTCCAATGAGATGTAGAAGCGGCTGGAACCGGGGTCGCCCTGGCGCCCGGCGCGGCCTCGTAACTGGTTGTCGATGCGGCGCGCCTCGTGGCGCTCCGTCCCGACGACGTGCAACCCGCCGGCTTCATAGACCTTGCGCCGGTCGGCTTCGCACTCGCGGACTCTGTCGCGCAATACTTCGGCCCACCGCTCCGGATAGCGGGTCAGTGGATCCTCGCCGCGCCGCGTCATTTTCAGCACCGTCTCCCAATCCGTCGACCGAATTTGCGTGAGGTCGATCTCCTCGCGCCGCAGCTGGTCGCGCGCCATACCCTCGGGGTTGCCGCCGAGCAGAATATCGACGCCGCGTCCTGCCATATTTGTGGCGATCGTCACTGCACCGGGACGCCCGGCCTGCGCGATGATGATGGCCTCGCGTTCGTGATATTTGGCATTGAGAATGTTGTGTGGAATGTGCCGGCGTTTCAGCAGCCGGGAAAGCCGCTCTGAGGTTTCGATGGCCGTGGTGCCGACGAGAACCGGGCGTCCGGCCTCGTACGCCGCCTGGATTTCGGCCGCGGCCGCGTCGAATTTCGCTTTCTCCGTTTGGTAGATTTGATCCGGGAGGTCCAGTCGCCGGTAATAGCGCTCGTCGTTTCCGTCGTCGTAGACGCGGACCCGGACGTCGTCTTGCCCGTTGGCCACGCCGGCAAACTGCACCCGCGCTTCCGACACCGGAATGTCGGCGGTCTCGAGATTACCGAAGCGCGCGCGATATTCGACGTTGGTGGGCAGCACGACAACGTCCAGGTCGTAGATCCGCCGTAGTTCTTCTTTCTCGGTCTCCGCGGTTCCCGTCATACCCGCGAGTTTCTCGTACATGCGGAAGAAGTTCTGGAATGTGATGGTAGCATAGGTCAAGGACTCGCGCCGGATTTCGACGTGTTCTTTTGCTTCGATAGCCTGGTGCAATCCCTCGGAATACCGCCGCCCAAACATCAACCGTCCCGTGAATTGATCGACGATGATGATCTGCCCGTCCCGGATCACGTATTCTTTATCCAGGTGGAAGAATTCCCTGGCGCGCAGCGCGTTATCCAGGTAAGGGGTCACGTGGGCGTGCTGTGGATCGTAGATGCTTTCGCCCTCTGGAATCCCCAGCAGTGTTTCTATCTTGGCGATGCCTTCCTCGGTGAGCATGGCGACCTGGGATCGCACATCGACTTCGTAATCGACCTCGGGCTGCAACTGCGGCACAAGGCCGGCGAAACGTTTGTATAGCTCCGAGGACTCCTCCGCCGGCCCGGAGATGATCAGGGGAGTGCGGGCTTCATCGATCAGAATGCTGTCCACCTCGTCGACGATGGCGAAGTTCAGTACGCGCTGCGTGCACTGTTCCAGGTTCTGTACCATATTGTCGCGCAGGTAGTCGAAGCCGAACTCATTGTTGGTGCCGTACGTGATATCGGCGCGATAAGCCTCACGGCGCGTGATGGGCCGCAGATATTGGAAGCGGTCATCATCTGAGGGGTAGTCGGGGTCGTAGAGGAAGGAGCCCTCGTCCGGGCGCCCGCCCCCTGATTGAATGACGCTGACGCTGAGGCCGAGCTTGTGGTAGACCGGCCCCATCCATTGCACGCCGTACTTCGCCAGGTAGTCGTTGGGAGTCACCAGGTGAACACCTTTTTCAGACAGCGCGTTGAGGTAAAGCGGTAGCGTGGCGACGAGCGTTTTCCCCTCGCCGGTTCTCATTTCTGCGACTTGTCCGTGATGCAGGATCATGCCGCCGATCAGTTGGACATCGTAATGGCGCAGGCCGATCGTCCGCCGGCTGGCTTCCCGGACTACGGCGAAAGCTTCAGGAAGGAGCGCATCCAGAGATGCACCTTGTTCCAGTTGCTCCCGGAAGGCAGCGGTTTTGGCCTGTAGATCTTTGTCAGCTAGCGCCTGTATCTCAGGCTCTAGCTGGTTGATGTGCTGAACTACCTTCTGCAGGCGGGCAATCTCACGGTCATTCGCGTTGCCGAAGACCCGTTTGAGAAGACCAAATGGCATTGTTTCCCCCAGCGTGTTGATTTCGAACGCCAGTTTTCATTATACCATGGGGAAACCCAGGTGCAATGCACGCCCTCGCAGGGCGTTTGGCAGTCCTGAGAAAACGTGATCCCCCGGCGAGGGGGGAGCCGGGGGATCACCAGCCAAGAAAAGGAGAAGAGATGTGATGGGACTCGTTTATCTCTATGCAGTCTCCATCACGACCTATGATACGGAAAATTGTTAGCTAGGCATAGTGACGAATGGCCTGAGTTCACGTGATGACCGTCAATCACTGCCTGATCTGCGCGCGGCGCGGTTCGCCGGACGCCGGAAAGCGCGCCGGGTACGACTGAAGTTGAGACGCTACCCGGCTTTCTTGCTGAAGGCTGCGAGGGTTTCTCGTATGAACGACGCCTCGATGGGTCCTAGCGGCGATGGGGTCTCCAGGATTCGTTGGGGGATACGCACGCTGTTCAGATCGAATCCCTCGCGGCGTTTGAAGTCATGTTTGCGCCGTAGAATCTCCTTGCCCAACGTCTGCAGGCCGTCCTCCGAAACATCAAACCCCGAAGTGTGCAGGGCCTCCACGACCATTTCCGGCTTGTAGAGATTTCGCGCAAAGAGACAGACGACGAGGCTGGTGAGCACCTGGCGCCATTGCTCTTCCGCCAGCAGCGTCTCGGCGACGCCCTCCGGCGTCAATGCTATGCCGGTGCGTCCTGACTGCTGATCCAGGCTATACCCCGCGCTATCGAGGTGGCTGTGCCGGGCGCCGGTGAGCTAGCCCAGATGACAGGCGGGTCCGGTGTGGTAGCCGGGCATTTCGTTGCCGCCGAAAGCCAGGGCGAAGTCGCTGCCGCCATAGATGGATGCGGCATGCTCCACGCCGCGCGCCAGGGCGCGGTAGAAAGCGGTCGGTTGGCTGGTGATACGTCTGATGGCTTGCAGGTAACCTTCCGGCTCGCCGAACGCCAGCGCGACGCCGTCCGTCTCCTCAAGCGAGATCAACCCTTTTTCCAGCGCCTCTGTGGCCCACGCCAACGCGACGCCGGCGCTCATGACGTCCAGTCCTTGTACCTCGGTCTCGTCCATCACCCGCAGCATGCCGGGCGCCTCGCCCAGGCCCAACAGGCTGCCGGCGGCGAAAATCGGTTCGTGATCATAGCCCAACATATCGGTTTTGAAGAAATAGGGATCGTTGGGATAGGCCGTGCGCAGGGCGGCCAGGTGAATACAGGCTACCGGACAGTGAGCGCAGGCGACGCGCCGGCCCAGGTAATGTTCTGCCAGATATTCGCCGGAAATGGTTTCGGCAGCTTCGAAGCGCCCGGATTGGAGATTACGCGTTGGCAGCCCTCCAATGGCGTCGAGCGGCGTGACGTTTATCGCTGTGCCCAGCTCGTGATACTTCTGCATCAGCTCCGACTCTGTGGCGCCCTTGAATAGCGCGTCGTATGTCTTCCGGTACTGCCGCCGGTCTGTCACGGGGAGCGCGCGTTTTCCCGCAACTACCAGAGCCTTGAGGCGTTTACTGCCAAAGACGGCGCCCAATCCAAGCCGTCCGAAGTGCCGGTAGGTCTCGGTGATGACGCTGGCGTAAGTGACTTGTTGCTCTCCGGCGCGTCCGATCCGCATGATGGTGCGGTAACCACTGCCCTTTTCCCGGCGGCGCAATACCGACCCCACCGTATAGCTGCTGCGCATTCCCCACAGCGCCGAGGCATCCCGAAAGAGAACGTCATTGTCGTGGATGACGAGATAGATCGGGGCGGCGCTGCGCCCCCGGATGACGATGGCGCCATATCCTGCCATGCGAATGGCGATGGCGCTGCGCCCTCCGGCGTGGCTCTCCCCCAGATTGCCGGTGTGGGGCGATTTGAACATGGCGACGGTCTTCGAGGCCAGCGGGTAAAGGCCCACCAGCGGCCCCACGGCAAGGATGATGGGGTTTTCTGGCCCCAGAGGATGCGCGCCCTCCGGACATTCTTCTGCTAACAGCCGGATGGCGACGCCAGTACCCCCTAGCCCTTCCGCGAAGAGCTCGGGCCGGTCCTCGATGTGAAAACTGCGTTTCGCCAGATCGATGTAGAGCACGCGGCGGAGCGGGTCATTCGGCAGCATGGGACACCTCCGGGAGTCGCTCGATCTCCTCGAGCGCGATAACGTCGTAGGGACAGTAGGCAGCGCAATAGCCGCAATAGATGCACACCTGCGGCTTGTTCTGGGCATCGTTCCAGAACATGGCGCCAAAGGGACAGGCCTGGACGCAGTTGCCGCAACCGATGCAGAGCGCGGCCTTCAAACGCACGCCGCCGCCTTCTCGCGCGGTCAGGGCGTCGGTGGGGCAGACACGCGCGCATGGCGGGTCCGCACAGGCCCGGCAGACCACGACGACAAATCCTTTGCGGATGCCGCCGGCCGAATGGACGCCGATGCAGGAACTCGCAAGCCCGCCCTCGCCCGTGCGCCGGGAACACGCGAACATGCACGCCTGGCAGCCGACACAGCGGTCGACGTCAATGACCGATAACCGTTTGACCATGATCCCCTCCTTTGAGGCCGTGACTCAGCCGGTATGTGGGCGCCCCGGCATTATTATCCCCCGAGGCTGCGGGGA
>JAFGNR010000362.1 GCA_016926915.1 Anaerolineae bacterium | reverse complement strand
GTGATCCTGGCAGGGCTAGTATGGGCGCTTCTGGACGGGGGAGCTACGGGACCGCTGCCGGCGCCCTCTCCCACGGCGGCGCCACTCGCCACGCCGGTCAAGGACGCCCAGGCCGTATCGCGACTGGACATCGCCGATCCCGCGCGCATCGATGACACCTGGCTAAATCCCGATTTGCCGGAGGGAACCTGGGCCGACCTGGACCTGGTGCATCTCCAGGGGCCGCTGACCCCGGATCGCACGCTGGTCCGTTTCGATCTCGCGGGAATTCCGGAGGATGCCGAGATCGTGAGCGCCACGCTGACGCTACGGGCCGAACTGTGGGGCGACGAGGTCTTCCCAGGCGCCGTTGTGGTCTACACCGTGTTGACGCCATGGGATCCCACCACGGCGACCTACCAGACGCCCTGGACGGCGCCCGGTCTGGCGGCAGGCGTGGATTACGATAGCACCCCTCTTGACATTCGCCCAATTGCGGAGACCGGCCCCCTGGTCTTCAACGTGACCAAAGCGTTGCATGCCTGGATCGAGGAACGGCGGCCCAATCAGGGATTCGTGATCATGATGTCCGAAGACAGCCACAATATGGCCCACTGGTGGCTCTACCTGAGCGAACAGCCGGAAGCTGCCGCGCGCCCCACCCTCCGGGTCAGTTACCGGAGCCATGAGTGAGATTCACGCCTATCTGGTCGATCAGGAGGGGCGTCGCTTCCCCATTCACGACGCGGGCCTCCGGTTGGGACGTTCGCCGCGCTGCGATCTGGTGATCCCAGACCGGCGGGTGTCGCGCAAGCACGCGGAGATTCGCCTGGACGATGAGCAGTACCTCCTCGCAGACCTGGACAGCGCCAACGGCACCTACTTGAACGGCCAACGCCTCACGGAAGCGCAGAGCCTGCACCCCGGCGACGCAATCGCGGTGGGCGGCGCCATCTTTCACTTCCACGATCCCGATGCCACCATGCGCGAGAGCGCCATCCCGTCCGTGGTATTCGACGCCCGTTCGGGCGAGCTGTGGGTAGACCGCCAGCCCGTCGCGCTATCGGCGAAAGAACACGCCTTGTTCACCCTGCTGTACCGGCGCCGGGGACACATCTGTTCCAAACCCCAGATTGCGCGGCACGTCTGGCCCGAATACCAGGCCCCGGCGCGCGACTACCAGATCGAAAGTTTGGTCAAGCGGCTGCGCGAGAAGATAGAAGCCGATCCGCGCCAACCCACCCTGATCCTGACCGTGCGGGGGCAGGGGTACAAATTGGGCGAGTAGCAGAAAGCCAGCAGCCGTCGTCGGTCGGCCGTCAGCCGTCGTCGGTCGGCCGTCAGAGCAGATGCACATGCGTTTCCCCTCTGTGTATCTCTATGCCGGCTCTGTGTAAGCATCTTGGCTAACGCGCCGGAAAGCGACCCAACGCCCCTTGCGTTGGGCAAGTGTTGGCGAAACGTTGGGTAGATATTGGTCGCCGCTTGGGCAACCGCAGCGCCGCTGCGTTATACTGAAAGGTGATACGGGTCTGTTTTGACAAAGTAGCATCCAGGTGGAGCGCACGCGACAGGACTTGAAGCGCGTAGCTCGACGCCGTGAGCGTCATGCCATGAAGCCTGAACGCGCGTCCCACCTTACCCCCAAGAAAAGGAGGAACACGATGACCTGGAAATTTTCACGCGTCGCCATCCCCCTGCTCGTGACTGCATTCGCCTGGGGCGCGCTGCTCATCGCCACGGGCGGGAACGGGCTATCCGCGACCCCCGGGAATGACGTCCCCACGGCGCAAGCCGCCGCCCTGGCAGAGGAGAGTTGGACCAGCGGCTGGTTCGCTATCGCACCGGGCGCCACGCGCGTGCTCACACATAACCTGGGCGGAGACGTCGCCGGTTATGCCGTGGAGCTCTGGTTCCGCGACACGGACGCCGGAGGGCTAGGCGTCAATGCCTTTGGTTACGGCGGCTTCGAGTACCTGGGCCAATGGGAGGGCGGCTATTGGTCCAACCTGACCGCCAGCGCCATCACCGTGCACCGGATGGCAGACGACGCCGCTGCGGACCATATGCGAGTGCGTATCTGGTTCATGACGCCGCCGGATTACGACAGCGGCTGGCAAGCAATTGTCGCCGGCGCCCCGCTGACAGTGACCCACGCCCTCGGCGGGGCGGCAGAGGACTACACCCTGGGACTCTGGTTCCAGGACGACGCGCCCGGCGGGTTAGGAGTTCACCACCGCTACTTCGGCAGCGTGGAGCACGGCGGGCAGGTCGAAGGTGCGCACTGGCAGAACCTGGACGACCAGAACATCCGTGTCGCGCGGTGGGCAGACGATGCAGCGGTCGACCGGGTGCGCCTGCACATCCTCGAGACCCCGCCCGCTCCCGCCTACGACAGCGGCTGGCAAGACATCGCAGCCGGCGCGACGCTGACCTTGACTCACAATGTGGGTGGGCCGGTTGGGACCTACCGGGTAGCGCTGCACTACCGGGACGCCAGCGGCTTGCCGGGCAGCTTTGGGCAAAATATGCTCTGGGCCGGCGGCGAGGCCGTAGGCGCTAGCCATTTTGGCGGTCATTGGCAGCGATTGACGGATACCACCATCGAGGTCTATCGCCAACCGGACGGCGCACGCCCCACGGAGGTGCGGGTGCGCATCTGGACGCCGACCCTTGTTTATCTTCCCCTGGTATCGAGTGAGTAACTGGATTCTGAAGTTATGAAAGGAGGTTGTGTTTTCATGAACAGACACTTGCGACCCCATAGGTCTCTCGCGATCCTCATCACCCTGCT
>JAFGNR010000361.1 GCA_016926915.1 Anaerolineae bacterium | reverse complement strand
TCTGTATTCATCCGTGTGTATCGGTGAGCCTCTTCGCAGCTGGATGGAAAAAATGATACAGCTCTACCTCAGCACACCCTACAGGTTTGGGGGTTTGATAACGTTTTGTTAACATTTCGTTCATGGCCCATTAGCTGTTTGGGCGTATACTATGCTTTTATTGCTACCGGCGATGCAGGGCTCTGTTGTGCCGGGATATGTTTTTCACAACGTGGAGGTGTGAATTATGCAATCATTGAAGGACAAGATTCTGCGTGAGGGCGTTTATCTGGGGAATGGCATCCTCAAGGTGGATAGCGTTATCAATCATCAGGTCGATGCGACCATCATGCTGGAAGCCGGGGCGGAATTTGCCCGGCGTTTTGCCCGGTTCGACCCTACTCGTATTTTGACGGCCGAAGTTTCCGGCATCATTCCGGCGGTGACCACTGCCTACGCGATGGGATTGCCGCTAGTTTTTGCCCGCAAGCACAAACCCATCACTATGAAAGATCCCACGTTCATAGAGTTTGCGCCTTCTCACACGAAGGGTGGGGAGGTCTCGTTGATGGTCTCCTCGGAGTTCATCCGCCCGGATGACCGTGTTCTGATTATCGACGACTTCCTGGCTACCGGTCAGACGATCGATGCGCTGGCGCGGTTAGTACAGACTGCGGGCGCTGCACTGGTAGGTATCGGAACGTTGGTCGAGAAAGCTTTCGAGGGTGGGCGCGAGGCTTTGACCTATCTGAACGTGGCCATTGAGTCTCTCGTGATCATTGCAGAACTGCGCGAAGATGGGACGATTGTGTTTGCGGAGTAACGTATGCAGAAAGAGGTAATCGCCGTACTCGATTACGGGTCTCAATATACGCAGTTGATTGCCCGGCGTGTGCGCGAGCTCAACGTGTATGCCGAGATTCTTCCCTGGAACGCGCCGGTTGCGCGTTTTGCGGCGCTGTCTCCTCAAGGCGTGATTCTCTCGGGCGGTCCCAACAGCGTCTATGAGGCAGGCGCCCCTGACCTTCCGGAGTATATCCTCAATTCGGGAGTTCCGATTCTGGGCATTTGCTATGGGATGCAGGTACTCGCCAGGGCGCTTGGAGGCGCGGTGTCGCCCGGCGCCCGGCGTGAATATGGACCGATGCAGATCGAGCTTCTGGATACGACGGCGCAGCTTTTGGCGGGGCTTCCTTCCCCGCAACCGGTTTGGATGAGCCACGGCGACCACGTGACGCTTGTGCCGGAAGGATTCGAAGTGCTTGCGCGTAGTCAAGGCGGGTTAGTGGCTGCCATGGGCAATGCGAACGCGCATCGCTACGGACTTCAGTTTCACCCGGAAGTTGTCCACACGCCCCAGGGCGGGGAAATGCTTCAGCGTTTCTTGTTCGATATCTGCGGTCTTTCCGGTACATGGACGCCGGAGGCATTCATCTCGTCGGCTGTGGGTCGTGTTCGCGCTCAGGTGGGAGCGAGCGGCGTGGTGTGTGGCTTGAGCGGCGGCGTCGATAGCGCGGTGACGGCGGCGCTGGTCCACCGGGCTGTGGGGGAGCAGCTGACCTGTATCTTTGTCGATACCGGATTGTTGCGCAAGGATGAAGCGGCGCAGGTGGTCGCAACGTTCCGGGAAGCATTAGGGATGCGCTTGATCTCCGTGGATGCGTCGCAGCGGTTTTTGGATGCTTTGTCCGGTGTGAGCGATCCCGAGCAGAAGCGGCGGATCATCGGCGAGCAGTTCATTCGCGTGTTTGAGGAAGAGGCGCGGCGGCTGCCGAGGGTGGGATTTCTGGCGCAGGGGACTATCTATCCGGATGTGATCGAAAGCGCGGGCAGCGCGCACGCGCGGCGCATCAAGAGCCATCACAACGTCGGTGGGCTGCCCGAAGAGATGGATTTGGCGCTCGTCGAGCCGCTGCGGGAACTCTTCAAGGACGAGGTGCGCCGCGCCGGGCTGGCGCTGGGACTTCCGGAAGCGTTGATCTGGCGGCATCCGTTTCCCGGTCCGGGGCTGGCTGTGCGCATTCTAGGTGAGATCACCGCCGCCCGGGTGGCAACGCTTCAAGAAGCAGACGCGATTTTCCTGGAAGAACTGCATGCGGCAGATCTCTACGCAGAGACCGCCCAGGCATTTGCCGTATTGTTGCCCGTGCGGAGTGTGGGCGTCATGGGGGATGGGCGCACCTATGCCAATGTAATCGCCCTGCGCGCAGTCACCACGTCTGATTTCATGACGGCGGATTGGGCGCGGCTTCCTCCGGCGCTGTTGGCGCGGGTCTCGAACCGGATTGTCAACGAAGTTGCCGGCGTCAACCGCGTGGTGTACGATATCAGCAGCAAGCCGCCGGCCACAATTGAGTGGGAATGAGCTTCACTAGCGAGAGGCTCGCGGATATACACGAATAAACACAGACCCTCCCGGGAAACACTCCTGGGAGGGTCTGTGTTTTGCGTTATACTGAATAGACGTGTTGACGGGCTTCATTTACGGAACAGTGTGGGTTCGAGGGAGAGGGGGCTATGGTGCAGAGCGTGCTCAGGTCGCTCCAACAATGGTTCCAGCGTTGGCGTATCCCGGAAAACGTGGGGTTTTCTCTCACGGCGATTCTCGTCGGCCTGCTCACAGGGGGGATGTCGCTTGGCTTTGTATGGGCGATTGCCCTGGCCCGAAGACTTTTCTCCTGGGTGCAATCGACGACCGGCGCCATCACCCCGGTGCTGGCTATCGTGACGCCGGCTCTGGGCGGGCTTCTTGCCGGCCTGGTGATTCGCTACGTAGCTCCTGAGGTACGCGGCGGGGGCATCCCGGAGGTGCTGCGGGCCATCGCGCGCCACGGGTCGCGCATTCGGGCGCGCGTTGTGTGGGCCAGACCGCTGGCGACGGCCTTGTGTATCGGCTCCGGAGGTTCCGCCGGGCGGGTAGGGCCAATTGTGCAGATTGGCGCCGCGCTGGGATCGTGGGTGGGGCAGCGGGCCCGTCTTACCGACGAACGCACCCGCAACCTGGCGGCATGTGGCGCTGCTGCGGGCATTGCCGCGACGTTCAACGCCCCTATCGCGGGGGTGATCTTTGCGCTTGAAGTGATTCTGGGCGAGTTCACCGAGACTTACTTTGCAACCATTGTGATTTCAGCGGTGAGCGCCAGTGTCTTGAGCCGGTCGGTGCTCGGATCAACCGTAGCCTTCTTGGTGCCTGAGTACGCTCTCGCGCAGCCTGCGGAGATTGTGCTTTTTCTGCTGCTGGGGACGCTCACGCCAGGGATCGCCTGGCTCTTCACCAGCATGCTGTATGCAGCCGGCGACCGCTTTACACATTTGAAACGCATTCCTGAAATCTGGAAACCGGCGCTGGGCGGTCTGGTGTTGGGCGGATTGGGTCTGGGGGCGCCGCAAGTTCTAGGTATTGGCTTTGACCAAATCGAAGCCGCCCTGCAAGGTACGCTGGCGCTGCCTCTGATGACGCTGCTTGT
>JAFGNR010000360.1 GCA_016926915.1 Anaerolineae bacterium | reverse complement strand
GCCCGGCTTGGTCTAAAAGCGCTGTTGGTGGAACAGAAAGACTTCAGTTGGGGGACATCCAGCCGCTCTTCCAAGCTGGTCCACGGCGGCATTCGCTACCTCAAAGAGGGCAAGGTGATGCTCACCCTCACCTCGGTGCAGGAGCGCGAGCGCCTGATCAACGAAGGGCCGGGCCTCATCGATCCCTTGGGCTTTCTACTGGCGACCTACAAGGGCGATTTCCCCGGCAAATGGACTTACGGGGCCGGGTTGACCGTTTACGACCTGCTGGCGCTGCAGTGGGGACACCGTTATTACAGCGCCGGCGATTTCCAGATGTTAGCGCCGCACATCGCCCAGGAGAATCTCGAGGGCGGCTGGCGGTATGGCGACGCGCAGACCGACGACGCCCGCCTGGTGCTGCGCGTGATCTTCGAAGCCGTCGCGGACGGCGGCGCGGCGCTCAATTATTGCCGCGCGGAGACGTTGCTTCGCGAGCACGGCGAAGCCGTGGGCGTCACCCTGCACGATCTGGTGAGGGGCCGCACCCGCGATGTGCGGGCAAGGGCTGTCGTCAACGCTACCGGCGCGTGGGCCGACAGGTTGCGGGAACAGCTGGGCGCCGAAGCCCGCATTCGCCCGCTGCGCGGCAGCCATCTGATCTTCCCTGCCTGGCGCTTCCCCGTGGCCCAGGCTGTCAGTTTCCTGCACCCGGTAGATCGCCGCCCGGTCTTCATCTTCCCCTGGGAGGGCATCACACTGGTGGGCACCACCGATCTGGATCACGCACAGGAGCTTGACGACGAACCCCATATCACGGGCGCAGAAGTGGCCTACCTGATGCAGATTGTAGAAGCGCACTTTCCCTCATTGGCGCTCTCTCTCGATGACGTCATCGCCACCTTTGCCGGCGTCCGTCCGGTCATCGGCAGCGGCAAGGCCGATCCTAGCAAAGAGTCCCGCGATCACGTCGTCTGGAACGAGGACGGGCTACTCACGGTGACAGGCGGCAAGTTGACCACATTCCGCGTCATCGCGCTGGACGCGCTCCGCGCTCTGCGGGACCGGCTGCCGGAGATGCCCCGGCCCGGCGGCGACATGCCGGTATTGAACACCGTCGACGTCCCCCTGCCCGGCGCCGAGAATCTGGATGCAGCCCAGCGGCGGCGCCTCCTGGGGCGCTATGGGGCTGCCGCGCCCGCGCTGGTGAAGCTCGCGCGGCCCGGCGAATTGACCGCGATTCCCGGGACCGAGACGCTGTGGGCGGAACTGCGCTGGGCCGCGCGCAGCGAAAACGTCGTCCACCTGGATGATCTACTGCTCCGCCGCACGCGGTTGGGGGTGCTACTGCCCCAGGGCGGCGCCGGCATCATGGACGACATCCGCACCTGCTGCCGTCAGGAACTGGGCTGGGACGAGGAACGGTGGCATGCTGAAGTCGCGGCTTATCTGGCGCTGTGGAACTGCTGCTACAGCCTCCCCCCACGGCAAGAGATCCCGGATTGGCAGCCCGACTTACGCGCGGCCCAGGAGCACCGCGCGCAGTTCCTCCCCAAACGTCGCCAGATCGCCGCCGGCACGCTGGTCGCCCTCCTGGCGGGCGCCGCCGTGATCACCGGCGCGCTTTACTGGCGGAAAAACCGGAAAACGGGCGCCTGATTGACATTCCAAAAAGAAGCGCGCCGGTCCACGACAAGTACCAAGTTGACCATGGAGGCGTGACGTTTGTCGGGTGACTTCCTGAGCATCTCGTACTATCATTGAGCGATAAGATGTCCAAAGACCTGATCCTCGCTATCGATAACGGCACCCAGAGCGTCCGCGCGCTGGTTTTCGACCTGCACGGCAACGTGGTCCACAAGACGCGCATCATCATCGAGCCTTACGTCTCACCGCGCCCCGGCTGGTGTGAGAACGATACCGCCGTCTACTGGCAGGCGCTTTGCGACGCCTGCCAGCAGCTATGGCAGGCGCGGCCCGAGATTCGGGAGGCCATCGCCGGAGTGGCGTTGACCACACAGCGCGCCACCATGGTCAACGTCGATCGCGCGGGGCGCCCCTTGCGCCCCGCCATCGTCTGGCTCGATCAGCGCCGTACCGAAGACGTGAAGCCCGTGGGCGGTCTTTGGGGCCTGGCCTTCCTGATCGCCGGCATGTCCGATACGGTAACCTATCTGCAAGCCGAGGCCGAGGTCAACTGGATACGCAAACACCAGCCGGAAATCTGGGAACGGACCTACAAGTATCTCTATCTTTCCGGTTACCTCACCTACCGGTTGGTCGGTCGCTTTGTCGATTCCGTGGGCTGCCAGGTAGGGTACATGCCGTTCGATTACAAAGACCTCGCGTGGGCCAAGGCCTGGGACTGGAAATGGCAGGCGGTCCCCATCGACCCCTCCCAGCTGGTCGATCTGGTTCCCCCCTCAGGGCTGTTGGGCGAGATCACGCCGGAGGCCGCCAGTGCGACCGGCATACCCGAAGGGCTGCCGCTCATCGCTGCCGCCGCTGACAAGGCCTGCGAAGTCACCGGTTCCGGCGCGCTGGAACCGCACATCGGGTGTATCAGCTACGGGACGACAGCGACCCTCAACACGACCCATGCCAAGTATATCGAAGTGATCCCCCTCATCCCGCCCTACCCCGCCGCCGTGCCCGGACATTACAGCCTCGAGTTCCAGATCTACCGGGGTTACTGGATGGTGAGCTGGTTCAAACGAGAGTTCGGGCTGCGGGAATGCACCCTGGCAGCCGAGCGCGGCGTCGAGCCGGAGGAACTATTTGACCACCTGGTGGCGCAGGCGCCGCCCGGTTCCGAGGGGCTGATGCTCCAGCCCTATTGGTCGCCGGGCCTCAAGCTGCCGGGACCTGAAGCGAAGGGCGCCATCATCGGATTCAGCGACGTGCACCAGCGCGCCCACGTCTACCGGGCCATCCTGGAAGGGGTGGCTTACGCGCTGCGCGAGGGTCTGGAACACTCCGAACGGCGCAGCCACGTCCAGGTGACCGAACTGCGCATGTCCGGCGGCGGCTCCCAGAGCGATGCCGCTATGCAGCTGACCGCCGACATCTTCAATCTACCCGCGTCACGCCCCCACACCTACGAGACCTCAGCCCTGGGCGCAGCCATTAACGCGGCAGTGGGTCTGGGCTTCCATGCGGATTTCGAGACCGCCATCCGCGAGATGACGCACATCGGCGAAACCTTCGAACCCGACCCGGCAACCCGCGACATCTACGACGGGCTCTATCACCGGGTCTACAAGCAGATGTACAAACGTCTAAAACCACTCTACGAGGAGATTCGAGAAATCACCGGCTACCCATGAGAAAAGGAAGCGACCAGCAACCAGCAACCGGCTTCCAGCCTCCAGCACATTACCCTGCCGATGGCTGAGAGCTGATTGCTGAAGGCCAATCATACCCATGCAATCGGAGGATCCCATGCCCAAAGGAAAAGAGTTTCGTAACAAGTTTTTCGCACTGAGCCCGCATTTCACTTATCTGCCGGATGAAGACCGGTATCTGTTTGCCCTGGAAAAGCCACAGTACAAGTTCAACGTCATCGGCGCCGGCAACAACGGATATGAACACATCCGCGTCACGATGTTGGAGGGCCGGGCTACGATTCACGGCGTCTATGACCCGAATCCCCGCAGCGTCGCCCGCGCGCAAGCGGCCTACAAGCAATTCGCGCCAGACGGAGCGCTGGTGGTCTACGATTCGCTCGAGGCCGCCTGTGAGGATCCGGAGGTTGATGGACTGATTATCAGCACCCCGAACTACACGCACATTGACGTGATTCGCGTCGCGGCGCAATCCGGCAAACACATCCTGCTGGAAAAGCCGATGGCGACCACGATCAAGGATGCGTACGAGATCATGCAGATCGCCGAAGCCTACGAGAACGTCCTGCAGATCGGCTTGCAATACCGGTACAAAGCCATCTACGTCGAGGCTATCTACGAGGCGTTGGAACGCGGGTCGCTGGGCGATATCAAGATGGTCAGCATCTTGGAGCACCGCTTCCCGTTCCTGGACAAGGTCAACCAGTGGAACAAGTTCTCCAAATTCTCGGGCGGCACCCTGGTGGAAAAATGTTGCCACTACTTCGACTTACTGAACCTCTTCTCGCAGTCGCGCCCGGTGAGCGTTTTTGCCAGCGGCGGCATGGCGGTCAATTTCCGCGAGTTCGAATACGAGGGCGAGAAATCCGACATCCTCGACCACGCGTACGTGATCGTGAACTACGCCAACGGCGTCCGCGCTCGTTTCGACCTCTGCATGTTCGCGCCGATGTTCTACGAAGAACTGCTCATCTGCGGCGATGGCGGCTGGCTCCGGGCCTACGAGAACACCGACTTCCTCCCCGAACCCCGCGCCAGCAACCACCTGGAAATCCGCTGCGGGGATCAGAGGCCCTCGCGCATCATGCACCCCTGCTATCCCCAGTTCATCGAAGAGGCCGGGCACAACGGCTCGACCTACTTCGAGCACATCAACTTCGTGGATAACATCGCTGGGCAAGAAACCAATACGGCGACGCCGGCGGAAGGGTTCTGGTCCATCGTCGTGGGCGCGGCAGCCGAAGAATCGGCCAAGACCGGGCAAATCGTGCAGATCGACGCGCTATTGCAGCGCAACGGCATCGAGATTTAGGCCAGCGTAGCAAAAGGTGGGACGCACTTGTAAGTGCGTCCCACCTTTCCAGAAGCTGCCCGCCGCAACTACAAGGTCGCCTTGTTGCGCAGCGCCTTCCGGTACACCGCCACGTAGGCGCGCGCGCTTTCTTCCCAAGAGAAGTTCTGCGCCATCGCCCGCCGTATCATCTGGGCTATATGGTGGGGCCGGTCATAGTAGGTGCTCACAGCCCACCCCACGGCGTAATAGATCGCGTGGGGGCTGGGCTCCCAGAACTTGAAACCGGTACCCTGGCCCGTGGCCTCGTCATATTGCGCGACGGTATCATCGAGACCGCCCGTGGCGCGGACAATTGGCAGCGTACCGTATTTGAGCGAATAGATCTGGTTCAATCCGCAAGGCTCGTAGAGCGAGGGCATGACGAAGAAATCGCTGCCCGCTTCGATCCAATGGGCCAGCGCGTTGTTGTAGCCGACGTAGCTCCCAATCCGGCCCGGATACCGCTCCGGCAAGCCGCCGAAATAGGCTTCCAGGCCCTTATCGCCGGAACCGAGAAGTACGAACTGCACGCGCATGTTCTGCATGATGCTCTCGATGACCTGCGCCAGCAGATCGAGCCCTTTCTGGGCGGCCAGACGGCTCACTACCCCGACCACCGGGATGGTGGGATCAACGTCCAGCAGGAAACGGCGCTGGAGCGCCGCCTTGCAGAGGGCCTTGCCGCCGAGATCGTCGCGGGTGTACCGGGCGGGGATGAGTGCATCCGTTGCCGGATTCCACGTGCTGTAGTCCACGCCGTTAAGGATACCCAGGTAATTATCGCCCTTGTCGTTCAAATAGGGCGCTAATCCATGAGCAAAAGCCGGGGTGCGCGTTTCATCGGCATAGGTAGGGCTTACGGTGTTCACCATATCAGCGTAATGAATGCCGCCCTTGAGAAAGTTCATGCGTCCGTGATCTTCCAGTTTGTCCGGCGTGAAATTGCCCGACTGCAAGCCCACGTAGTCGTAATCCCGGGCATCATAGACGCCCTGGTAACCGATATTGTGAATGGTGAGCACGCTGGCGGCGTCGCCGAGCACGGGATCGTCCCAATGCCAGATCTTGAGATAGGCAGTCGCCAGGGCCGTCTGCCAGTCGTGGACATGGACGATGTCGGGATGGAATTCGATGTCCTTGCAGAGCTGGAGACCGGCGCGCGAGAGAAAGGCAAACCGGCGGGGATTATCGAGGAAGTCGTTGAAATCGGCATCGTGATACAGACCGTCGCGGTCGAAATACTTCGCGAATTCGATGAAATAGACAGGCACATCATCGTCGCCCACTACAGTGTGAACGGAACACCACTCCTCGGCATTGCCCATCCACACCCCCATGGGCGATAGGAAGGGAGACAGGTCGTGCTTCTCGTAAGCGATCGAACGGTACAGGGGCATGATCACGATGACATTGTGCCCCAGGGCTTTGAGGGCTTTGGGCAACGCGCCCACAACATCGGCAAGTCCCCCAGTCTTGGCATAAGGTACACATTCAGACGAAAGCATCACAATGTTCAGGGCTTCATTCATTGACCGGATCCTCCTGATATGTAGCTGGGTTTCAGCGCCGGGCTTAGTATAGCGAAACAGGCGAAAGCAACAAGGCTAACGCGGCGTCACGTCGTATCGTTGCCAGTATTCGCCCAACGGTGTGAAATCACCGGTAGAGGCTTCCAGGAAGGTACACCCCCAGGCCGCCTGCTCCGCCTCATTGGTAGAAAACGGCAAGAACCAGAAGATGGCCTCATACCCGGGGTTATCGGGCACGCCGGGGAAATGCCCGGCCCAGTTGCTGTCACGGGCAAACCACCAGGAAAGCGGTTCCATGACGTTATCGCGGAGCAGGGGATACGTCGCGTCCAACGACTGCGCGCGGTAATCATCGCAAAAAGGCGCGGCCCCGATCTCCGTGATCCAGAGGGGCCGGGACCCCATCCCTTGGCCCAGATGTTGGCGCTCATACCAACCATTGAGCGCCCCGGTCATTTCGGGGATGCACCACGGCGTCTGGCATTCCACCGTCCACCGGCCATAGATATGGACGTGCACGCCCTCGACCTTGTAGATATCCTCTCCCAGGGTGTCCAGAAACGTGGTCCACCAGGCGCCGGTGGCCGGGGAAGCGAGGTTCAGAAAGCCCCCTGCGAAGACGCGGGCATAGGGATCCCGAGATGTGATCCAGTCGTACACTTCGCCATACCGCAGCGCAGCGTTGGCAGGATCGTCGCGGACCGGCGGCCCACCGTCGCGAAGCGACTGTTGACCACACGGTTCACCACGTAGATCAGACCGGGCGCTGTCAGGTTCGTCGTACACCAGCCACACGCGCCCCCGCATACCGGCGACAAAGTCGGCCTCTGCCGCCAGCAAAATCTTGTCATAGCCGTTGCCTTGACCGAAAAGATAGGCATCCGTGGGACAACCCACCACCCGCGCGAGACGGGCGTCGGCAACATAGGTCTCCCCCACCGAGTCATCATGCCAGGCATCATGGTCAACCAGACCGAAGACGCCACGGCCGGCCAGTCCCTTGGGACCATAAATCAACGTCGCGGGCTCCGGCGGCGCGCCCACCGGCGGCGAAGAGGAGGGCGGCGTCGCAGAAGGAGCAGGAGAAGGGGTATCCAATCCCGGCTCCGGAAGCGACCACGACGTCGGCGTAGGCGAGGCCGGCCGGTCCGGAGCACCGCCGGTATCAAGCAGAATCATGCCCCCAATCACCAACAAGACGCCCAGAACCAGAAACAGGGGCACAAGCATACCAACCATGATGCGGGTCTGTCTATCCATCGCACTATCTCGCGATACGCGCCTCCGGCGAAACCGCGACCGGATTCAGAACGCGGGCACGATTTCGCTCTGGGTGATTCCACCCCGTCCCTGGAAGGTCACCAACCAATGCGGCGTCCAGGCCAGGGCAAAGAGATTGACCTCAATATCGTTACGTCTAGGCTTGATAGGCAATTCCTCAATTTCCGCCAGGGCTTCTTCCCATTTGGCTACAATCTCATCCGTCGCGATCTTCAGCTCTTCCTGGAGCACGCGAAGATCCTCTTCCAGCGCCTCGACCTGATCCTCGGCTGCTTCCACGTCTGCTTTCGCCGTGCTTGTATAGGAAACGCGGCGAGCCGCCGCCGAGACAGATCGCCGGCGCCCACTGAAGAGGCTCAACACGGTTTCCCCTGCGGTCAGGAGTGCATCCTGTTGACGCATTCGCGCCGTTGCCTCTCTCTTCTCCAGCGCCGCCTGGGCGCGGCGCAGGCGGTCCTCCAGGGTGCGAATCTTCGATTTGTACCGTTCCTGAAGCGTATCCACCTCGTCGTCACGCAGCTCGCGAGCCTCCTGGTTCACCCGCAGCCGGAACTGTCGTTCGTCCTCAGCAGGCCGGGAGTAGAGTTTCGCGGCGGGACTGTAGAACAGTTTGAGTTCTGCGGTCCGGTAGAGATGGTCTGCCAATTCACGGTTCAACGCAGTGAGCTCTTTCGATTCATTGATCGTGTCCGGGAGTTCATCGAAGTAGGCGTCCGGTTCAGGACGATCCAACAAATCCCGGGGTTCCAGTTCCAGAGATTCGGCCTGCTCCCAGCGCACGACCCCTACCCCGCGCGGCGGCTGGGCGAGCAAGGCGAACGCCTCCGACTCGCTCACCTGAATGGCCTTCGTGTTTTTCACGAAATGCACGCGCCCAGCGCCGAACAGCGCCGGAACGTAGAACACATGACGGTTCAAAATTTCGATACGCTCGCGCACGCGGTCGGCGATCTCGCGTTCGGCAGACGATACGCCTTTGCGCAGCGGTAAATAGACCTGCTGTACGTCGGCAGGTAAGACTGGCGGCTCGGACCGGTACGGGCTTGCCGGCGTGGAATCCACGACCGGAACAACTGCCGGGGCCGGGACGCTTTGCGCCGCCGGTTCCGCCGTGGGCGCAGGCGCCCGCTGTACCGTCGCCGCAGGTCGGGCTGGCACGATCCGGTCAGGAGTACGGCCTGCCATCAAGGTTTTGACCTGCAGGCGGGTCAAAGGACCGCGCAGATAGCTCATCGCCCAGCGCGTCTGGAAGGTTACCGGAGCGGATTCGTGAACATTGTGAAGTAAGAAGACCCGATTCCCCAGGCCGCTCATGATCTTGCCCAGGGCTGCCCGGTCCAACGCAGCCCCGGCCTGCGCCGAGGCGCTCTCCAACCCTTCGAGCAGTCGCTGTTTGTCGCGCTCGGTCTGCAACCGCCCGATGAACCAGGTGCCGGCGTTGGTCAGCCCCTTATAATCGAGATCGGCGGGATTCTGGGTGGTGAGCACGACGCCCACGCCAAACGCCCGGGCCTGCTTCATCAACGTCAGCAGCGGCATCTTACTGGGAGGATTCGCGACGGGCGGAAAGAAACCGAACACTTCATCGATGTACAAGAGAGTGCGCAGACTCGTCGTGCCGGGCTGGGTGCGCATCCACGTGATTAACTGGTTGAGCAGCATGGTCACAAAGAACATCCGTTCCGGTTCACTCAGGTGAGCAATGTAGAAGATGGAATGGCGCGGCTTGCCATCCTGCGCGGTGAGCAGACCGGGAATATCCAGGGGCTGGCCCTGGAGCCAGCTCTGGAACGCCGGCGCCGCGATGATGTTGTTCAAAATCATCGCCAGCTCGAAGCGCTCCTTCTGAGGAAAGAAGGTATCGATGTCGAACACGCCCAATTGGCGAATCGGCGGGTTCTGGATCGAGAGGATGAGTTTGGGGAGGTCGAGGTCCTGCCCCAGGCGCCAGAAATGCTCGAACAGGTTCGAGAGCAGAATGTGCTCGCGCGAACGCACGGGATCGGCGTCGACGCCCACGAGACCGAGCAGCGCACTGACGGCGCCTTGAATCCGCTCGCGTAGCAATTCCGCTTCCTCATTCCAATCCAACGCGGGCGCAGCAAACGATTGCAGAATCGACACTGGGATTCCGGCGTCGCTGCCCGGCGTGAAGATGACGAAATCAGCCGTGTCGCGCAACATCCGAATACGCGCGCCATCTTCCCCCCAGGACGCCAATCCCTCGCGCCACAGCTGCGCCTGTTGGGCAGCAAAATCTTCGACGCTCAAGCCCTTGCGCCGGGCATCATCCACGTTCACCCAGGGTTTGAAATCGTCGGGATTAAGATCGGGGAACGTAAGGAGCAGATTGGTGATGTCGCCCTTCGGATCGATAATGAGCGCGGGCACGTGATCGATGGCGGCTTCCTCTAGCAAGTCGATGCACAGGCCCGTCTTGCCGCTGCCCGTCATCCCGACGCAGACTGCGTGGGTGGTCAAGTCCCGGGCATCGTACATGAGCAGACGTTCGGTCAGCCTCCCCTGCGCCAAGTCGTATTCTTTTCCGAGATAGAATGCGCCCAGTTTCTCGAAATCCATATTACCCTCCCAGGAAGCGGCACGCGTGCGGCCGATGATGACTCAAGTATAGTGTAAGCCCCAGATGCGTCAAAGAAAAGCAAGGGGTTACCTTGCCGTCCCGATGTAATATAAACGGGGCGACAAAAGCCGCCCCGCCGGTTGACCATGGTTCTAATAATCCCAATCAGGTTGGGGACGCGGGATACACATGCAACAATCCAACTGCGAAATCAGATCCGCCGGCGCGGAAAGATAGTCGGTAATGGCCAATCCACTGGCGCGCTGCACCCCCAGCCACAGCCGGGTGAACGCGTTGACCGAAGCTTTGAGCACGGGGATGCCGTATTCCGAACCGGTTCTGGCAATCGATTGCGGCCCTAAGGTGACCACGTAGCGTCCGCCAACGCCGCGCCAGGGTTCCCCCTTGTCGAGGTACTGCTCGATAGGATCGGTGAGCTGCAGGTTGAAACGCACAGTCTTGCAGCGCAAATACGTTCTGGAAATGCAGCCCAGGACATCATTGATACGCATCTGCCAGTAGGCCGAGGCATTCATCCGATTTTCGAATTTCGATTTCTCCGTCAGCTGTCGAAAGCGGAAAGGCTGCTTCAAGAAGTCCTGCAATTGGACATTGGGAGGTTCCCGCATCCAGACCAACCGGACCTGATCGCCCAGGCCGCGCAACAGGGCCATCAACTCCAGCAACTGGTCGCCGGTCTGATAAGACATCCACCACACGCTATAGGGGCCATGCTCCGTATCGCTGCCGCCCATCCAGAGGTGATGGGTGAGCTCACCCTCGGGGCCATCGAAGAACCCTAATCCAAACCCACCTTTTGTGTGCATCATCTCGCTGCGCGTAATCTCCGGGGGCAGGAAATTCAGCCCACCGTGCACGCTCAAGCGCGCCAGACGGGAGGCATGCACCGCTTCCCAGTCGTCGACAGTCAACCGTTTGGGAACACGCGCCTCGAAAGCAACGGTAAGCTCGGCCGGATCGAAAGCCATCCAATGCTCATAGCTGCCGGTTCCAAATCCCAGATTGTTGTAGAAGCCCTGCTCGAACATCCCCAAGCCGGAAACCAGGGCGCCGGCTCGCGCGTCTTCGGCAACCAGGCGCGCCGTCAATTCCTTGGCCAGCCCCTGCTTCCGCACCACACGACTCGTGGAAACCGCCGTCACACCGGTAAACGGCAAGGTCTCGTCCAGGTAATTTAACGTCCCCTCGGTCGAAACCGCCAGACATTCTGCCGCAGCATCGACTTCGGCCACCAACGAACGGCTGGCGCCCAACAACAGGTCCATCGCCTCTTTCTTGTCCTCCCGGTCGTCGATCCACCCCACTTCCATCCAAATACGGTGGGCAGAATCCCGATCCATCTCAGGTTGATACTGCCTGTAAGTAACCACGATACTTCTCTCCTTATAATGCGTACGTTGTAGATTGTGATGTGTCGCCGGATTGCCCTGGATCGCTGCTCCAAACCACCTCTTTCAAACGCCTGGAGATGGTGCGCCATGCTCATTCAAAATGCACACGGTGCACATATCCTCAGCCGCGCCTTCCCCCCCTCAACTGCTCCTGCAACACGACCAGCCCATCCCAGTCCTGTGATGCCGCCAACGTCGCTTGCTGAGGCCAGGTAGCCGGATCCATAAAAGGCAATCCGGCTTCACGCAGGATGCTCTCCAGACGGGCGAGCTCCGTCTCCGCCAGGGTCGCATACGTCTGAATCCCATTCTCGCCCAGCAGTCGGGCAACCTTGGGGCCGATACCCTCAATCCTTTTCAGATCATCCGGCGGCGCTTCAGCCGGCAATAGGATTGTCGCTTCTTCGCCCAGGAAAATGTCTTCGGGAATTTCGATCTCAACGGCGGCAGAATCCACTTCCGAAAGGACTGCATCTCCGGAGGGCAGAGATTCCAGAGAATCTTTACGCTGCCGCGCGCGCAGCCACAGCCCCCAGAGGATCAACGCCCCCGCTAACAACAGACCACCGAACGCCCCCCCACGCCTCCGGCATGCTCGCGCAGCCAAATTCTGCTCTTTCTCCATTAGCACACTCCTCTCACGAAAAGGCTAACTGCACCTCACATAACCCAAGCGCGCTGCATCGTTCGGTCAGGCATTGAAACGCAGGAGCGTGGTTTACGTTAGCACTAGTATAGCGAATGTTGGCGTATTGGTCAACGCAGCTTCAGCAACCGCAACTTCGCATAGAGCCGCTGCGTATTACTCTATACTATTGGATCAAGGAGGTTTGGATCATGACAAATCACATCAAGATTGTAGGATGGCTCTACATCATCTTCGGCGTCCTGGGTTTCATCGGCGCCATCACGCTGTTTGCGCTCCTGGCCGGCAGCGGGTGGATTTCAGGAGATGCCGAAGCAGCTCGCATCACGACGATCGTCGGCATTGTCCTGGGCGCGTTTTTCGGCGTGCTCTCTCTCCCGTCGTTCGCCGGTGGATTGGGCTTGCTAAAGAACAAGGGCTGGGCGCGTGTGTTGATCATCATCATCGGCGCTCTGAACCTGGCGGCATTTCCCGTCGGCACTATTCTGGGCGCCTATACCCTCTGGGGGCTGCTCAACGACGATTCCAACCGGCGTTTTGCAGGCTATTGATCGTGCATATCGTGGGAGTACAGGGGCGATCCCGGGATCGCCCCTGTACTTTTGGAGAAGGACGCGCCCGAGCGCAGCTCTTACATCTTCAAGACAGCTTCGACGATTTCAGCCGCCAGATCATAGCGGCTGAACGCAGGCATCACATAGACGCCTGAAGCCCAGGCGTGAAACTGTGCAATCATCTCCAGCGCAATCTCGATTCCCGCGTAGGGCGAACGATCCCCGGCTTTCTCCAGACGCTCGAAAATCGCCGGACTGATCGAGATTCCCGGCACCTCGTTGTGCAAGAAACGGGCGTGACGCACCCCATAGAGCGGGAGGACGCCGACCAACACAGGGATTTCTAACGGGCCGAACTCTTCCGTATATCCCCGGATGAAGGCTTGAGCCTGCCCAGGGTCATAGACAGGTTGGGTCAACAAGAAATCAACGCCGGCGCGGATTTTGCGACGCAAGACCTGCCGCTCGCGCTCTGGGTTCTGAGGCGTCAGATTCAACGCCCCGCCGACGAAGAAAGAAGTCGGTTGTCCGATGTCGGCGCCGGCGTGGTCTACGCCGGCATTGAGCTGCTGCTTGATCAGTTTGACCAACCCCGAGGGTACCAGATCGTAGTCATCCATCGCATCCGGATAGTCGCCGATGGCCGTGGGATCCCCCATCACCACGAAGACGTTGCGAATGTCGAGGGTATGGGCCGCGAGCAAGTCGCCCTGCACCCGCAGCAAGTTGCGTCCCCGCGTCGGGAAGTGCAGCACCGTCTCGATGCCGACCTCTTGCTGGATCAGGTGGCAGACGGCCCATGGACTCATCCGCATGCGCGCCATCGGGCTATCGGCAACGTTGATCACGTCGGCCCCCACTTCGGCAAGCAAACTGGCGCCGGCCAGCAGCTTATGGCTGGAAATCGTCCGGGGGGGATCCATCTCCACCGACACCACAAACTTCCCGGAAGCCAGCGCCTGCGCCAGTTGCGTCGGATGCGTCTCCAGCAGTTCCACAGGTTCCGTCTCGACGCACCGCACGGCAGCCGGTTCCACGACCTGCCGCGCGGGAGCCTCCAGCGCCGCACGCATGGCGGCAATGTGTTCCGGCGTCGTCCCGCAACAACCGCCGATAAGGTGCGCGCCGGCCTGGCGGAAAGCCAGGGCATATTCTCCCAGATAATCGGCAGTCGCCGGATACATGATACGACCGCCGATCTGCTCCGGCCAACCCGCATTGGGCGCCACGGTGAACCGGGCTTCGGGAACCGTGCATTGCATGCGGCGCAGAATGCGCAGGATTTGCGCCGGACCGCCTGAGCAGTTCACGCCGATCAAGTCGGCGCCTGTCGCAACCAAACCGCGCGCGATTTTCTCCGGACTGTCGCCCAGCAACGTGCGATCATCCCGCGTAAAGGTCATCGAAGCAGCCACCGGCAGATCACAGACCTCGCGGGCCGCCGCCACCGCCTCACGAATCTCGTAGAAGTCGGTGAACGTCTCCAGAGAGATGTAATCCACCCCGGCATCCGCCAGCGCCGCAATCTGCTCGACAAAGGCGCGGCGAGCCTCATCAGCCTGCACCCGTCCGAAAGGCGCCAGCCGCACCCCCAGGGGGCCGACATCTCCCGCGATCAACACCGGTTTGAACGCCCCCAGAATCACCCGGCGGGCCAGATCGACGCCGGCACGGTTGATCTCGGCAACGCGGCGCTCAAGACCGTGTTCAACGAGTTTATAGCGATTGGCGCCGAAGGTATTGGTTTGGATGATTTGCGCGCCCGCTTCGATATAGGCGCGGTGGATTTCGGCCACCAGCGCCGGATTACTCAAATTGAGGGCATCGAAACAGGCCTCGAAGGAAACGCTCCGCGCGTGCAACATCGTTCCCATGGCGCCGTCGCG
>JAFGNR010000082.1 GCA_016926915.1 Anaerolineae bacterium | reverse complement strand
GGGCCGGCATAATGGTCCTTCAGGGCTGCGTGAAGCGGCTTCTCATTGAGGGTGCCGATGATGGGCGAACGTTCCTCTTGACCGGGTTGCATGCCCATTGCTCAGTCCCCGGCGTACCAGTGCGCAAGGAGATTTAGAAAGGCTGCGCCGAGCATTGCTCCCCCCTTGGTGATGTCTTGGGTAAAGCCATAGGCGATAGTACTCAATAGCATTGTGTAGAATGTCACCCGATACATGCGTGGCCAAATCCCCGGCTGTTCGGCAGCGCTTTGCTCCCTCTTGAGGCTGTGCGCCGCCAGGAATATCATCAAGGCTACATAGGGCGCGATACTCCACCACGTGCTTCGAGCCAGCGCGAATATCACCAGCACGCCAGTGGTGGGCAAGATGAGGACCATGAGCGCCAGATTGAGTCGGAGGGTGGCCTTCTTGAGGCGCCACTTACGTGTCAGGGCCACGGCGACCATGAGGATATTGACGAGATTGATGACCAGGATGCCGGCTTTCCCGGCGAGGTCGCGCCAAGAATCCGAGTTCAAAGCATGTCCTCCAGGGGTGCATACATTGGATTCGCCTTCAAGGCTGCATTCCCTCAAGGCGCCGAGATCACGAAATTGTCGAACAAGACATCGGTTCCCGGGCCTGCTGTTGTGCCCGCAGCCAGACCTACGTCGCCTTGTGCCAGGTCGCCATCTTGAACTGTAAGCACCTCTTGACCGTTGACGGTGAGGGTTAACAGATCACCGGCGCACCGCGCGCGGAGGTGATTCTCGGCGTTTCCTGGATTGACCGCCGGGTTGGCCTTGGGCGCCCCGGCGCCCAACCACGTCAAAGTTCCGCCAACGTACTTGGCGATTCCCGCCTCACCCTTTCCGGTAATGGCAAGCAGATAATAATCGTACGTGGTCAGATCCAACCGGCAGATGATGCCAAAGAGGTCTCCATCTGGACCTGTTAGCCGCTGTACATCGACGTCAATTTGTGCGCCGGCAAACTCCTGGCCTGCATTGACCCAGAAGATGTTAGCGTCCGCCTCGATTCGCATCCGGTAGGCGCCCTCCTCGTAGTCCAGGATACCGTCGAACTGCCGGTATCGCTCCCACCCGCTGTCAGGATTGGCAAAGGCATCTTCATACAGCACCACGGGCGCTGGGGTTGGCGTTGGCGCCGGAGTCTCTGTGGCCGTCGGCTCAGGCAAGGGCGTGGATGTCGCGGTCGAAGTGAGAGGCGGCGCCGGTTCATCCGTTGCCGCCTCGGTCATAGGTTCGGCGTCCGGTGTTGTTGGCTGGGTCGGAGTATTGGCGCATGCCGTTGCAAGCACGACAGCAATCAAACTGGCGAATATGACCTGCATGAGTGGTCGGACGGCTGTCACACTTGTGGGTTTCATGTTGGCCTCCTTGTATCGGTTGACGAGATCCAGGTCACATCGTACCCGTGATCGTAGATTTGGCAACACAACCGACCGCCGGGCCAAAGATGAAAGCCCGGCGGTTCCTCGACTTCTGCGTGGCGCGGGGAGTCAGCCGGTCGCCTGCTTGAACACTTCCTCGCGCAGATTATCTTGATAGGCCCTGAGGAGTTTTTCCAGACTCTCCTTGTCTTTCTGGTAGGTAGGACTGTTGGGGTCGAGTGCCTTGATTTGCTTCTGAAGGTCTTGGATTTTTTGGAAATAGGTGAAATCGTTGTAGAGCGTCATGGCGGATTCCAGGGCCGCGACGACCTGCCCGCCGGTGTCTGTTGGCCCGTAGAAACGTTCCAATAGGGCTGCCGATGCCAGTCTCGGGTTGAAATCGTTTAATTCGTCCCGTTGGCGTCCGTCAAGGCTCACGATCATGTAGGGAGCGTCGCCAGCGTACTCCTTGCCAGTCTGCTTGTGGACGAGGGCCACTCGTTGATTCACGGCGCTGGAGCCCAAGAGCCGGGGTTCGTACGCTTCGATCTCCTGAGCATCACGCGTATTGAAAACAACGATCTGGCTGGCGATGGCCTGTGGGACCTCGGGTGTGTCAAACCTGAGATCGATGCCTGCCCTGAGGAAAGGAGCGCTTTCCAGAGCCTTGCTCAGGTCCGCCACGATTTTCAGCACGAACGTGCCGCCAATGAGATAGGCGCTTGCCGGTGCAAAGACGGG
This sequence comes from Anaerolineae bacterium, assembly GCA_016926915.1. Taxonomy (GTDB): domain Bacteria; phylum Chloroflexota; class Anaerolineae; order B4-G1; family SLSP01; genus JAFGNR01. The sequence goes on along the minus strand of JAFGNR010000082.1, from coordinate 5,299 downwards.
TAATCCCGCTGCTGCATTGAAGAGTTTGCTCACGTTTTCGAAGGTGTTCTTGTTGATGCTCTCGACGACCAGCTCAAACGCGCACAGTGTGGTGCCTGTGACTAGGGAGGGCGTATAGTAGACGATGGGGGAACCATCGGCAAGGGCAGAGGGCTCAAGAAATTGCCCATCTTCGATATCTGCAACGAGCTGGTTGATGGCTCTGGGCGCGGCATCGAAGGTTTCCGGCGCTTTGATCGCGGTGGTCACCAGCAGGTCCGGCTTCCCGAAAAGTCCTCCTGGTGCATTACCGGTATAGATGGAGAGGATTTCCAGGCTCATCGGCTTCCCGATACCGATAGGCGTGAAGCCGGGCGCCGTCGATTGTGCGTGGGCTTCGGCCTCGGCGGCGGTAACTGTTCCATTGCGGAGTGCCAGACGCGCTTGCGGATTGCGACGCGCCTCATCTTGGAACCGCTGTATCAGTCCCAAAGCAACCTTCTCACTGAACTCTTCCGCCCCTACGAGCGTCTTTCCGATGACGTAGGCGTAAGCCATAATGATCCTCCTTTGCTAATGCTTTACCGATTCCCAGACCAACACAAGGGCTTCACTGTGGGCATTTGGGGGTCGAAGTCCTGATTTCGATTGTACCGTCTGCGGGAGTGTCATCCCGGTGTTCATCAGAAGGATACTGGAAATGTGGGTGATCAGATTGACATCGGCAAAAACCGGGAAGACGGCATCGTGTTTCTGGAAGTAAAGACGGATGTCTTTAGCATTTCCATACGCATCCACACTGACTCCTTCTGACTGGCAAAATTCCTTGGCGAAGATGAACGGCGTCTATGCTTACTATAAGTGTGAATGGAGAATTGTGCAAGCGTCGAGGGTATGGCGAAATCAATAAACGCCGGTAGATCCTACCGGCGTTTACTACGGTTTTCTGGAAATCAGGGTTCGGCTTTGGGGATGACTTGAATGGTAACCTTGTCGGTTATTGTCTCATTGCCCGCCGCGTCGAAGACCTTGGCGTAGAATGTATGTGCCCCGATACCACTTAGGGTCCAATTGACATTGAAAGGCGCGGTGGTCCGCACGGCGAACGGCGTGGGATTCTCGCCGGGAGGCAGGGGGAGCTCTTTGTAGAACTCTACACGCTGGATGGCATGGTTGTCCTGCACTTCGACGTTAATGCTGACCCATTCATCGCGACCGAACTCGTATTCAGAGTTGGGTTCCGGGTAGTTGAGGTCGGCCTTCGGTGGGGTATTGTCCACGGTCAGCTGAATGGTGCTTAGCTTCACGTTTTGGTCGCCTTTGACTACTTGTAACTGCAAGGTATACAGGCCATCCTGCAGACCGGTGACATCGAAGAACTCAAGGACGTTGTTCTCGACCTGGTTGTTATGGTCGGGACCAATCTGGGCCCATTCCACCGGACTCATACCGTTACCGAAAACCAGCCGGAAGAAAGCAAAGCCATCTCCCCGGGCATTCCCCACAATGGGTACAACACCGCGCACAAACGAGTAGGCCGTCGGACTGATGATCGCAGCTTCCGGGTCGATAAATGCGGCGCCATAGATCGTGTCATACTCGGTCGGGGGAACCGGCGGGCGTTGGTCTTCCGGTAAGCCGGCGATCCAGTCTTGCGCCTCAGAAGGATAGACCTCGAAGACCCGTTCCTCGATCAGTTCTGGAGGCGTGAACCCATCGACGGCTAATCGTCCGGTTTCCCGGTTGACCCGGAAAACCTGGTAGAAAGTATCGACTTCAGTGGGCTCAGTGCCGGGAATCATGAGTTCGTAGGTGACAGGACAGTGTTCGTGGGGGAGCAGGCCCGATTTCGCGCACACGGCCACGTCGACCAATCCTTCCGGCTGGACAAATGATATGACCGGCTCATCCTGCAAGGCATATTCCATGACGGCGTGCCAGATGTAGGAAGCGCCTCGCGATCCGGGAGTGTTGATCATTTTCTGGGAGCTATCGGTGTTGCCCATCCAGACGCCGGTGGCCAGCTGGGGGGTATACCCGACGGTCCAGTTGTCGGTGAAGTCATTGGTGGTTCCTGTTTTCGCGGCCGCCGGCCGTTCGTTGGCGAGTTCCAGGGCATTGGGGGTGCCGAACGCGGGAATACGGGCGCGCCGGTCCGACAGAATATTTGTGATCAGATATGCAAGGCGCGGTTCAAGGATCTGCTGCGCCTCAGGCTGAGTGTATTGGTAGAGCATATTGCCGTTCCGGTCCTCAACCCTCAAAATGGCGGCCGGATCGAGTTCTCGAAAACCAGGGCGCAGCTCGGTTTGTGGCACCGGAACCCCAAACATGACGCCATTGTTGTCGAATACGGTGAAGGCATACACCATATCAAGAAGGTGTACCTCGCCTCCGCCCAATGTTAGGCTCAATCCATAGTATTGGAGGCCGCGGTCGAGCGTGTTGATACCCATGCGGTGGGCGGTCTTCAACACATCGTCGATGCCGGCAATCGACATGGCCTCCACGGCGGGGATGTTCAAGGAGCGGGCGAGTGCACTGCGGAGGCCCACTGCCCCGTGATAATCCCGGCTGTAGTTTTCCGGAACGTAGGGCGGACTTCCCGGGCCTTGATCGAACGCCTGGCGGACGTCCAAGAACATATGGGCTGCATTGTGACCTTCAGCAAGGAACGTCACATAGGTGAAAGGCTTGAACGATGATCCAGGCTGCCGCAAGCCATCGGCAGCCACGTTGAACTTGCCGTCGATATCGGAGTTCCAGTAGTCGGCGCTGCCTACCATCGCTAGAATTTCCCCGGTTGTCGGACGAATCACGACTACGGCAGCATTGTTGACATTGAAATCCTGTCCGATGCGATTGGCAGGAACATCGGGAAGATATTGGGCCGCCTCGCAACCTTTACTCACGGCTTCGGGGATGGCGACGGCAGGATCCTCGCCGCTCAAAATGCGGATGTACGTTTGCGCTGTGCACTCGGCTTGCCGGTTGAGTTCGAGGTCCAGCGTTGTGTAGGCGCGCAGGCCGCCGCCGGCGACCAGCTCTGGCCCAAACATCTCTTCCAGCTCGCGCCGGATATACATCGAGAAATGGGGGGCCTGGATGTCGAATCGGGCTTCGGATTCTGCCAACCGTACCGGTTCGTTGGCGGCGGCATCGGCTTCAGCCTGGGTCAGGTACCCCTCTTCCACCATTCGCGCCAGCGTCAACTTGCGTCGCTCGATAGCTTGCTCAAGGTTGTCGAAAGGGTTCAGGGCCGGCGATTGTGGGATCGGAACCAATAGCGTGGCTTCGCCCAGGGTTAACTCGCTTACGGATTTGTCGAAATAGATCCGCGAGGCGGCGTCAATGCCATTGGCGAGGTTCCCATAGAAAATCGTGTTCAGATACCATTCCAAAATGGTTTCTTTGTCATACAGTCGCGTCAGTTCCGCAGACAGCAGAATCTCGGTGATCTTCCGACTGTAGCTGCGCTCGACCTGTTCTTCGAAGGTGAAGACGGAGCGTTTGACGACCTGTTGTGTGATGGATGAGGCGCCCTGAACCCCCCGCCCTAATAGGTTGTTTACGAATGCCCGCGTAATACCGTAGAGATCGAAACCGGGATTCGTCCAGAAATCTTTGTCCTCCATCGCGACCGTGGCGTCGATCAGATATTGGGGTACTTGATTGAGCGGGACCCAGTTGCGATCGCCAGCATTGGGGTCGATAACTTCATAGAGCAGGTGTTGTCCTGTGCGATCGAAAATCTTGGTGGTTTCGAAGGACTTGACGTTGGCTTCCTGTACCTCTTCGGGGGTGGGCAGACCGGCAGTAATGATCGAATAGGCGCCGGCGGCAGCCCCCACCGTTGCACTGATGCCCAGAAACGTTGCCAGCGTCGTTACAAGGAGTAGCACGCCTATGACCCGCAAGATCAGATTGAAGCCTGTGCGCCCGCGCTGCCGGCGCCGCTCCCGCTCGCGGACGATCAGAGATCTCACCAGGCTAACCGGTGTGCGTTTCGTCTTCACATTTTTCATTCTATATCTACTCCACAAGCAAAGGGCGCCCACGATTGATGGTTCGTGACGCCGTTCTGTCTTTTCTCCTACGGCCTGCTTCCGATCACCTGGATTCAGGCCCCCAATCATGATTATGCTCCAAGCCGCAGAGTTTGCAAGGTGCAGTCCGGTTTCGGGTTTGTTCTAACTGTCTATCCGCAGCCCTTGGCGATGCTTGACGATTCGACAATTTCCGTTAGAATGATAACAACTGGCAGGGGCTATGATATTATGTTCGAATCGTTAAGTGAGAAACTGCAAGGCATCTTCGACCGGCTAGGCAAACATGGGGTCCTACGGGATGAGGATGTCGATGCCGTACTTCGTGAGATTCGATTAGCACTTTTAGAAGCGGATGTCAACTATCGCGTCGTCAAGAGTTTCACGCAGCAGGTTCGGGAAAAGGCCGTTGGCGAAGCAGTTTCCAAGGCCCTGAATCCTGCGCAGCAGGTCGTCAAGATCGTTCATCAGGAACTGGTGGAGACCCTGGGCGCTCCCGGTCGGCTTGATTTCCGTGGCTCTGCTCCCTACGTGATCATGTTGGTGGGGCTTCAGGGGTCCGGGAAAACGACGACGGCGGCGAAACTGGCGCGTTACCTTCGCGAGAAGGGGCGCTTCCCGGTTCTGGTGGCTGCGGATACCTACCGCCCGGCAGCCATTACACAGTTGGAAGTTCTGGGGCGTCAGTTGGACCTTCCGGTCTATGCGGACCGGGGCAAAGTTGCGCCTCCGCAAATCTGTTCGGACGGCGTGGCCATGGCGAAGCAGCGTGGTGCGGATGTGGCGATTTTGGACACTGCGGGACGCCTACAGATTGATGATGATATGATGGCAGAGCTAGAGGCTATTCGCAATCGTATCAAACCGATTGAAGTGCTGCTGGTGGCCGATGCCATGACGGGGCAGGAGGCCGTCAACATTGCCAAAGGCTTCCACGAACGGGTAGGCTTGACGGGTCTGATTCTTACAAAGATCGACGGCGACGCCCGAGGTGGGGCTGCCATTAGTATGCGCTCCGTCACCGGTGTGCCGATCAAGTTCTTGGGAACCGGGGAAAAGCTGAACGGGTTGGAACTGTTCCACCCGGACCGTATGGCTTCGCGTATCCTGGGAATGGGCGACGTGCTGACGTTGATCGAGAAGGCCGAGGCTACCTTCGATGTCCAAGAGGCAGCGCGCATGGAGCGTAAGCTGCGCAAGGGGGAGTTCAACCTGCAGGATTTCGTCGATCAACTGCGACAGGTGCGCCAGATGGGGCCTTTAGGGGACCTGGT
>JAFGNR010000081.1 GCA_016926915.1 Anaerolineae bacterium | reverse complement strand
GAGAATCCGTACAGCGTCAGCAAGGTCGCACAGGACGTGATGGGTTACCAATACTTCCGCGCCTACGGAATTCCGGTTATTCGCACGCGTCCCTTCAACCACATCGGGCCCGGGCAATCCCCTCGCTTTGTGCTGCCCGCTTTCGCCAGCCAGGTAGCACGCATCGAAGCAGGTCAGCAGGATCCCGTATTGCACGTCGGGAATCTCAGCCCGGCGCGCGATTTCACCGACGTGCGGGACGTCGTCCGCGCCTACCACCTGGCCCTGCTGAACGGCGAGCCCGGCAAAGCGTACAACATCTGTTCCGGGACCGGGCGTACCATCCAAGCCATCGTCGACCAGCTGCTGGCGCTGGCGCGCGTCCCTATTCGCGTAGAAATCGACTCCGACCGCTACCGGCCCGCTGACGTCCCTATCGTTTACGGAAGCGCGGAAAAGCTGCACCGGGCCACGGGGTGGCAGCCCAACATCGCCTTCGAGCAGACCGTGCAGGACGTGTTGGAAACGTGGCGAGAACAAGTCAAGGGGCGCCCTATTTGACATACAAACCCTGACGATACATCACCCAAGTACGCCATCAGTCGCAAAAAACTATCCAGGAGGCATCCGAAACCATGAAACAACCTACTGCATTGATTACCGGCATTACGGGACAGGACGGATCCTATCTCGCCGAATTCCTGTTGGAAAAAGGATATAACGTCGTCGGCATGGTCCGCCGTTCCAGCACCGTCAACTTCAGTCGCATCGAGCACATCCAGAACCAGATCGAACTGGTTTCCGGCGATCTTCTCGATCAGGGATCCTTAATTGGAATCCTGGATAAATACCGTCCGCAGGAAGTCTACAATCTGGCAGCGCAGTCCTTTGTCCCTGCGTCCTGGGAACAACCGGTCTTTACCGGCGAGGTCACAGCGCTGGGCGTTACCCGTATGCTGGAAGCGATCCGCACGGTCGATCCCACCATTCGCATGTATCAGGCCAGCAGCAGCGAGATGTTCGGGAAGGTCCGAGAAGTGCCACAGACCGAAGACACGCCTTTCTATCCCCGCTCGCCCTACGGCGTCGCCAAGGTGTACGGACACTGGATCACCGTGAACTACCGGGAATCCTATGGGCTGTTCACCGTTTCCGGGATCCTGTTCAATCATGAAAGCCCGCGCCGGGGCCTGGAGTTCCTGCCCCGCAAGGTCAGTCACCATGTCGCCCAAATCAAGTTGGGACTCACAGACCACGTTGCCCTGGGAAACCTCGATTCGCAACGCGACTGGGGCTATGCTGGGGATTACGTCCGCGCCATGTGGCTAATGCTCCAGCAGGACGAACCCGATGACTACGTGGTCGGCACTGGCGAGACCCACTCCGTCCAGGAGCTGGTCGAGATTGCCTTCCGCCATGTAGGGCTGAACTGGAAGGAGTACGTGCGGCAGGACCCCCGCTTCATGCGACCTGCTGAGGTCGATCTGTTGATCTCCGACCCGAGCAAGGCGCGGACTAAGCTAGGCTGGGAGCCGCAGGTCAGTTTCCAGGAACTTGTGGAGATGATGGTAGACGCCGACATCGCCCTGCTGCAACATCAGAATCGATAGGGTGAATGGTGAATGGCGAATTTGCAGTAAGGAACTGATCGCTGGCGGCTGAAAGCTGAGGGCTGAGAGCCCTTTCTGAGGAGGATACGACTATGACCATCAAGCGGGTTATCGTCATCGTATTGGATGGCGTAGGGGTGGGTGCATTGCCTGATGCCGCCGAGTATGGCGACGTGGGCAGTAATTCCGTCGGCAACACCGCCCGCGCATTGGGGGGCCTGGACCTGCCCAATCTGCAACAACTCGGCCTGGGCAACCTGACGGATGTCCCTGGCGTGCCGCCCTGCGCCGGAACCCTGGGCGCCTACGGAAAGATGACCGAGATTTCCAAAGGAAAGGATTCCGTCACAGGACACTGGGAGCTGATGGGAATCCACTCTCCAACGCCCATGCCCACCTACCCGCACGGCTTCCCGCCCGACGTGATCGCCGAATTCACCGCGCGCACCGGGTATGGGGTCCTCGCCAACCGTCCCGCCTCCGGTACGGAGATCATCAAAGCGCTGGGCGAGGAACACCTAGAAACCGGTAAGCTGATCGTCTACACCTCGGCCGACAGCGTCTTCCAAATCGCCGCGCACGAGGAGCTCGTGCCCGTGGCGGAGCTCTACCGCGTCTGCGAGATTGCGCGCGCCATGCTGAAAGGCGAGCACGCCGTCGGGCGCGTCATTGCGCGGCCCTTCCTGGGAAAGCCGGGACATTTCTACCGCACCGAACGCCGCCACGACTATCCGCTGCTGCCTCCCCGCCCAACAGTGATGATGAAACTGATCGCGGCTGGCTACGACGTTGCGGCGGTCGGCAAAATCGATGATTTGTTCGGCAACACGGGCATCAGCCTGAATCAGCACACCACCAACAACAAAGACAGCATCGCGGCGCTCTTGGAGTTCCTCCCGCAGGCGTTTGAGGGGTTGCTGATCGCCAACCTGATCGAATATGACATGATCTACGGGCACCGCAACGACGCGCCCGGCTACGCCGGCGCCTTGAAAGGCTTCGACGAAGCCCTGCCCACCATTCGCGCCGGCATGCGCCCCACAGACGCGACCCTGATCGTCGCCGACCATGGCGTCGACCCCACTACGCCGAGTACCGACCACTCGCGGGAATACGTCCCGCTGTTGATCTTCGGCGAACCGGTCAAAGGTGGCGTAGACCTAGGTATCCGCGAGACCTTTGCCGATGTGGCGGCCGCCATCGCCGAGATCTTCGACCTCGAACCGCCGGAAATCGGCAACAGCTTCTTGCACCAGATAACGGCGCGGTAGAACGACACAAAAACGACGCTGGCATTCGCTGATTCATCATTCGCCATTCACAGACTCTCAATTCCCAAGGAGTTACCCATGAATCGCATCAAATTCGGGACCGACGGTTGGCGCGCGCGCATTGCCGAGGACTATACGTTCGACAACGTGCGGCGCGCGACCCAGGGATTCGCCGGTTACCTCAAGACACACGGATTGGCAGACAAGGGCATTGTCATCGGCTACGACCGGCGCTACCAATCGGAGTATTTCGCACAGGCTGCCGCCGAGGTCATGGCAGGCAATGGCATCCACGTCTGGTTGACCGACGGCAACCGTCCCACCCCGGTGATCAGCTACGCCGTCGTAGAACGCGAATCCGGCGGCGCGGTGAATATCACCGCCAGTCACAATCCCCCCACCGACAACGGCTTCAAGGTTCGCGACCCCCACGGCGGCGCCATTGCGCCGGAAGGGCTACGGGAAATCGAGCAAAACATTCCCGAAACGATGGACGGGGTCAGGCGCCGCGACTTCGCCGCAGCGCAAGACCAGGGCCTTATCACCCTCTTCGACCCCGACCCGGCCTACATCGCGCACATCAGCACGCTCATCGATCTCGACAAACTGCGTAACGCCGGTCTCAAAATCTTGGTGGAACCCATGTGGGGCAATGCAGCGGGCTGGTTCCCCCGGCTACTCGGCGGCGGTACGAACGAGATCATCGAGATTCACGCGGCCCGCAACCCACTTTTCCCGGAGATGCAGCGCCCCGAACCGATCCGCCCCAACATCGACGTCGCCCTGGAGAAAACCCGCGAGGTGGGCGCTCACGTCTGCCTGATCAACGACGGGGATGCAGACCGGATGGGCATCGGCGATGAATACGGCGGCTACATCGACCAGCTGCGCGCTTACGCCCTCCTGGCCTACTACTTACTGGAAGTCCGGGGAGAGCGCGGCCCCATCGTCAAGACCATCTCCACGACCACCATGCTCAACCAGCTTGGCGCCATGTACAACGTTCCCGTCTACGAGACCGGCGTGGGCTTCAAATATATCGCCCCGAAGTTCCTGGAAGTCGACGGGCTTATCGGCGGCGAGGAGAGCGGCGGCTATGCCTTCCGGGGCAACGTACCCGAGCGCGACGGCATTCTGGGCAACCTCTACTTCCTCGATTTCATGTTGCAGACCGGGAAGACGCCCGCGCAGCTGGTAGAGATGCTTTTCGAGACCCTGGGGCAGGCATACTATTACGACCGCATCGACACCCGTTTCCCCTCGGAGAAACGCCCGGAAGCGAAGGCGCGCCTGGACGCAGCACAGCCGGAGACGCTGGGCGGCGCGCCCGTCACCGGCATTGTCACCCTCGACGGGTACAAGTATGAGCTGGGAGATACCGGGTGGCTGCTCATCCGTTTTTCGGGCACCGAGCCTATCATCCGCGTCTACTGTGAAGTGAACGACCCGGCCCTGATCCAGCCGGTGCTGCACGCCGGGCTTGAACTCGCCGGCCTGGCGTAAACACCCTCAAGCCGGGGATCTGACGATCCCCGCGCAGCATACATGAAAAACCTGCTTGCCGGGGACCTAGCGATCCCCGGCAAGCAATAAGCAGCCCTCACCCACGCCGCCATCCCCATCAGAAAACTAAAGTCTTCTTTCTTTGCACTCTCGACGTTCTCTGCGGTGAATTCCCACTTTTTGCAGTGGAGCCTGGGGTCTCCTCAAATGCACTACGTATCTTCATTGGTAACCCAACCGTAACCGCCTTGAAACCCCCATTAAAGTTAATTTATGGTATGGTTAGGCTGACCTGGACATCCTGAGAGTTACCCTATAACAGAACTAACCATGCATTGGATTTTAACGATTCCGGACGGTTTTTCACTGGCGGAGATTCTGACGCGTTCCTGCTGGCTCCTACACCCACCTTTCAGCATCGGGAAAACGAACGCCTGGCTCGAGCGGGTCGAGCGCTTCGCCTCCGGCCGCACAACCATGCTGACGATCCGGCAGACCGCAGCAGGGCTGCTGCTGCGCATCAATGACGCGCTGACCGGAACCGAGACCGAAGAGGCCAGCCACAAAACGTGGCGCATGCTCCGCCTCGGCGAGAATCTCACACCGTTCCTGGACCGCGCCCGCAAGGACCCGGCCCTGCGCCTCTATCTCCGGCAAGGAGCCCGCTTCCTGCGCGGCACGACCTTCTTCGAAGACCTCATCAAAGCCTTGATCACGACCAACGCCCCCGACGAGCTGGCGCGACACCAAATCGCCGGCTTAGTCGACCGCCTGGGAGATCCGTTGCCCAGCAACCCCACCCACCACGCTTTCCCCACGCCCCGGCAACTCCGGCAAGAACCGGCGCAACTCCATGATCTCTTCGGCGCGAATATGGGCCGCCTGATTTCGGCCTCGGTCGCCCATTACCTGGACCGCGAGGAGCTGCTGGAATCCCTCGCCGGCGCCCAGCGCCCGCTGGCAGAGATCGAACAGGAAGTTGCCGCTATTCCGGGCGCCAGCCCCTATTGCCAGGCCCTGATGATGCTGGCGCTGGGACGCTATGACTACCTGCCACAGATTCCATTCTGGCAGCTGCATTCACAGACACAAGACGCCGTTCCTGCCTGGGAACCCAAAACAGGGGAACGAACTTTCGATGACTGGCAACCATGGGGCGGTCTCGTTTTTTGGCTCCGGAATTGGGAACACGTTCCCCAGGCCTGCCGGTTCGAAGGAGAGAGGGTTTGATGAACGTACTACAAACTGACGTTGAACAGACGCAGAGCACCCTGGAACTCCTCCGCCAGCTGATCGCCACACAACGGCGTGGCTTACGTATCGGCATCAGCGTCGAGGCGCTGGAGGGGCAAATGGCGGCCTGGGAAGAACTTCTCCAGCAAGTAGAAAAAGATTCTGCCGGAGCGCGCAGCACCCGTCTGGCCCTGCTGTACGAGTCCAGCCAGGCCCTCAACACGACGTTGGATTGGGAGCAAACCATCGAGCGTGTGATGGACGGCGTCATCGAAATTACCGGCGCCGAGCGCGGCTTGCTCATGCTGCGGGAAAACGGCAGCCTGCACATCAAGGTCACGCGCACAGCCGATGGACAGCCCTTCACCGAGGCCGATGTGCGATTCAGCCGCAGCGTCGTCAACCGGGCCCTGGAACGGGGCGAGCCGCTGCTCACCACGAACGCGCAGCGCGACCCTCGCTTCCGGGGAAGCGAGAGTATCGTCACCTACGGCCTGCGCTCGATTCTCTGCGCCCCCCTTACCTATCGGGACCAACCGCTCGGCGTTGTTTACCTGGAAAACCGCGCCCGCAGCGGCGTCTTCACGCAGGATGACCTGGCGCTGCTGGCAGCTTTCGCCAACCAGGCATCCGTCGCCCTGGCGAACGCCCAGGCCCATTACCGGACCAGCCAGGAATTGGAAGACCGCGTGCGAGAATTGACCCTGCTCAAAGATATGGCGCGCGACCTCAACGCCAGTCTCGAATTCAACCGGGTCATGGAACACGCCGTCGCCTGGGCCGTCGCAGCGGTGGGCGCCAACGCCGGCGCGTTAGGCCTGGTAGCGGAGGAAGGATTACGCTGGGTAGCCCAACTCGGCAACGTCAAGCCCGACGACCGGCGCGCCTGGCAGGCATTGGGCGCGCGCCATCCCGACCTCGCCCCGACCCGGTTGATCATGCCGCTGCTGCGCGAGGACCGGCCCCTGGGCGTCTTCTATCTGGTGGCCGGCGACCAGGCCTTCACCGAACAGCATCTCGAATACGCCACGCGCATCGCCGACAACGCCGCCTTCGCCATCGAGAACGCCCGGCTTTACGAGGCGCTGCGCCAGGCCAACATCTCCAAGACGGAATTCGTCTCCCTGGTCTCGCACGAACTACGCACACCCATGACATCGATTCGCGGGTATGCAGATATGCTGGCGAAAGGCATGGTGGGGGAGCTCAATAGCCAGCAGCAAACTTTCGTGGATGCGATCCATCGCAACGTGGAACGCATGCGCATCCTGGTAAGCGACTTACTCGATATCTCCCGCATCGAAAGCGGACGGCTGCGCATCGCACCCCAGGCGGTGCCCCTGGCAAAGACCATCGAAACGGCCATGCTCACCATCCAGGAACCTCTGGAGGCCAAACACCAGTTCTTCATCAACGACGTGCCCGAATCCCTGCCCGAGATCTATGTCGACCCCGACCGCATGGCCCAAATCCTTATCAACCTGCTCGGCAACGCCGTCAAATACACCCCCGAGCGGGGCACCGTGGGCGTCCATGCCCGCGTACACTCCCGGGATCCCCACTTCATCCACTGCTCGGTCATGGACACCGGCGCCGGCATCACACCGCAGGACCAGCGGCGGCTCTTCACGAAATTCTTCCGTTCGGACGATCCCGTCGTGCGCGAGCAAACCGGCACCGGATTGGGGTTAGCCATCGCACGCAACCTGGTAGAAATGCACGGGGGACGCATCTGGGTGGAGAGCGAGAAAGAGAAAGGGAGCACCTTCCACTTCACACTGCCCGTGGCAGAACGGGG